>JACIYB010000169.1 GCA_014360155.1 Syntrophomonadaceae bacterium | reverse complement strand
AGTATCAACTTAATGTTGAGTAAATTCCCTATTGCTGCTGAAGTTGCTTTAACCCTTCCTCCCCTTTTAAGCATATCAAAATTGCCAACTATAAATATATGCTGTATCCTATTGATATTATCTTGTATTTCAGCAATAACCTCTTCCTTGCTTTTACCTGCTGCAACTGCTCTGGCTGCTTTTATAACTGTGAGCCCGTAGCCCACAGAAGCACCTTTGGAATCGATAACCGTTATTCTATGCGGGTCTACTGCGTCCCGGGCCAAACACGCTGCTTGATAAGTGCCGCTCAATTTTGAAGAAAATGCAATATAAATAATTTCATCGTTGCTTTCCCTCACCACCCGCTCAAATTCTTTCTGAAATTCTCCGAGTGTAACCTGTGCAGTAGTCGGGACCACACCAGGCTTGGAAATTAACCGGTAAAATTCAGGGGGATCAATCGTCAGCCTGTCCTTATAACTGCGCCCCCCAATTATTACTGACATATAAAAAAGCCTTACGCCCAATTCTTCCAACAACTCCCTGTCCAGATCACAGCCGTTATCAGCATAAATGCGTATTTCCCCCATAAAATGTCCCCCTTATATTGGCAAATCGTTGTTATGGATAAATTTTACTACTTCCCTGCAAAATCTTCAATAACCGCCCAGCACCCCGTAATTATAGTAGTGTTCAGGCGAGTCACTGTTTAGACAGATATTAATTGTTATGCACTCTTCTCAAAAAGTGATTTCACTGCTGAAAGTTATAATCTGTTGGTTTAAATGAATAAATATTCGTCGCCAGACTTCCGCATGGGCAACACCATCCGCTTGTCTCGCTACGAAAGGGGTACCGGGCCAATTCGCATCCGTGCTCAATAGCCCTCTCGCCCCTCCTTGGGGCTCGCCCCCTTTTGTCGCTTCACCTTCGCGGGGTGTTGCTTCCATGCTCCGTCAACAGGCTCCTACATATTTATACATTTAAACAGACTAACTTAGGGTTTTTGCAGTGGAATCAAAAGTCTATTATCGAAAATCTAAATCTTCCACCCGCCGTCAAGAACAAGTACTTGGCCGTTTATGTATGAAGAATGCCGAGAAAGAAGATAAACACAAGCTGAAGCGACTTCTTCAGGATAGCCCAACCTTCCTGCTGGAATCTCCGTTACCAAATTGTTCCTCTCTTCATTATCCAGCTCCTTGCGAAGCATATCGGTTTCAACCGGCCCAGGGGATACAGCATTGACGTTAATCCCTAACGGTCCCACTTCCTTGGCCAGCGATTTGGTTAAGCTAATGAGCCCCCCTTTGGAAGCAGCATAAATAGCCTCACAAGCAGCCCCATTTATGCCCCAGATCGAAGCAATATTGACTATCCGTCCAAATTGCTGCCTTATCATGTGCGGAAGTGCTCTCCGGCAGCAAAGAAAAGCCCCTTTCAAATTGGTATCCATAACCTTCTGCCACTGAGCCGTACTAGTTTCAGTAACCAATGCCCGCAGGGAAATGCCTGCATTGTTAATAAGCATATCTACCTGCCCTAACTCTGTTTCAATGTTTTTAAAAATAGCCTCTACATCCGCTTCACTTCCTACATCGCCCTGTACTGCGAGAGCAGGTACCCCCAGCGCCTTTAACTCGTCCACCAGCAGTAAAGCCTCCCGTTCAGAGGAAAAATAATTAACCGCAACGCCTGCACCTTCAACCGCTACGGCCCGGGCAACAGCAGCGCCAATCCCCCGGCTGGCCCCAGTCACCAGACAGATACGGCCTTTCAACCCATTGTGACCTTCAACCGGCAAAATTTCTCCTCCTTAACAACGAAATTTGATCCCTCTATCCCTCTGTTGATATTTATATTCTGCTGAATTTAAATATGCAAATATGCGCTGCTTCCCGCCTTCGCAGGGTATTGCTTTCACGCTCTGTTGACAAGATTCTAACTGTTTATATATTCAAACAGGATAACTCAAGGTTTTTACAGCGAGAGCAAATTTAAGAATTATTCCCGCTGCTGAAAGCTGCAACATGCCGGCTTAATTTAGGGCTTCTGCACCAAAGATTTCCCGGTGCTGCTTCCTAACTATTATAAGCAAAAAAAAACAAAATTCCTACTATGAATTGTGATAAGGTTAATTATATAAAACAGCGTTTAAGATGCAAAAAATCATGTAATACTCTTTAAAAAGCCGGTATGAAATGATATTAAATAATTAAACAAGCAACCTGATAGGGATATGCGGTTATTCCAAGTCGCACAGACCAGCATTTTAAATAAACACCATAAAAAAAGAGGAGGAAAACTGATGTCGAAAGTAATATTGATCACCGGCTGCAGCAGCGGCCTAGGCAGAGAGGCTTCTATACAATTAAGCCAAAGAGGATACCGGGTTTTTGCTTCTATGCGAAATCTGAAAGATAAAGAGGCGGTACAGGAAGAAGCCAGGCAAAGGGGAGCATCTCTTGACTACGTCCAGCTTGATGTTAATGATAATGTCTCAGTTGAAAGAGCTGTGCAGGCTGTAATAAGCAAAGCCGGGCGCATTGATGTCCTGATTAATAACGCCGGATATGGTTTGACAGGGGCGCTGGAAACAGTAACGATGGAGGAAATCCAGGAACAGTACGACACCAACGTTTTTGGCGTTATCCGCTGCGTGCAAGCAGTACTTCCTTGCATGCGAAAGCAAAGGTCAGGTACTATTATCAATATAAGCAGTGTTATTGCTTTAACCGGTGGGCCACTGTCCAGTATATATGCTTCCAGCAAATTCGCGGTTGAAGGCTTGACTGAATCACTGGTGGAAGAACTAGCCCCATTTGGCATAAGGGTCTGCCTTATCGAGCCCGGCCTTGTACTCACCAGGTTTTCTGAAGAAAATAAAAAGACAGGTACCCGCCTCCCTTATTCTGATAACCCTTACCGCGAAATGATGGAAGAACAAACCCGGCTATTCTCCCAGCTCAAAAGTAGCCCCGCGGCACAGAGCGCTGAAGAAGCGGTAGCCGCTTATATTGAAGCAGTGGAAGACACCTCTTTTCGCCTCAGATTTCAGACCAACCCTAGAGGATCTGCATTAGCGAGAAGGCGGTTTGTTAATCCTAACCAAGGTGTTTCTTTAAAATAAAAATATATCCTTAGATCCTGCTAACAAC
>JACIYB010000168.1 GCA_014360155.1 Syntrophomonadaceae bacterium | reverse complement strand
CTTCTGCGATCATTCTTTTCTTCTCTTGGAATATACGCCATCTCCTGTCATCAACCAAGCCTATTTGGCGCCCTTTCTCGGTTAATCTGAGATCTGCATTATCCTGGCGCAAAAACAGCCTGTATTCAGCTCTTGACGTCAACAAGCGATAGGGCTCATCAATCTCTTTAGTTACAAGATCATCAACCATTACTCCTATATAAGCTTCACTGCGTTTTAAAATAAAAGGTTCTCTGCCCTGGACTTTTAGAGCAGCATTTATTCCTGCAATTAAACCCTGAGCTGCAGCTTCTTCATAACCTGAAGTGCCGTTTATCTGCCCGGCAGTAAACAACCCGTCAACTTGTCTGGTTTCTAAACTCAACTTCAACTGCGACGGCAGCACAAAATCATACTCGATGGCATAACCAGTACGTATTATGCGCACATTTTCCAACCCGGGAATACTCCTTAAAACCCTAATCTGAACATCTTCCGGCAAACTGGTATTAAGTCCCTGTACGTACATTTCATCGGTAGATTTTCCTTCAGGTTCGACAAACAGTTGATGAGAATCTTTATGAGAAAAACGAACTACTTTATCTTCAAAAGAGGGACAGTAACGTGGCCCCCTCCCTTTGATTACCCCTGTAAAAAGGGGGGCTCTATCGATATTATCCATTACAATCTTATGAGTTTCAGGAGTACTGTGCGTCAACCAGCAAGACAATTGAGGGCGCTTGTCCCGCGGACTGATAAAAGAAAACCTTAAAGGCCTTTCATCGCCAGGCTGCTCAATCATCTTGGAAAAATCAACGCTCTTTCTGTCTACTCGGGGAGGAGTTCCTGTCTTAAACCGGTCCAGCTTTAACCCTAATCTTTTTAAGCTGTCTGAAAGCTTCATAGCCGGAAATTGATTTCCCGGTCCCCCCGCAAAAATAATATCGCCCACTATAATACGGCCTTTAAGATAAGTTCCTGTAGTCACCACCAGCGCACGGCAGCTTATTCTCGCTCCCGTTTTAGTAATAACTCCGGTAACACGCTGGTCTGACGCCTCTATTTCTTCAACCTCAGCCATCAACACATATAAATTGCGCTGGCTGAGAAGAGTTTTAAGCATTTCTCTGTAGTAATCATGCTTATCAGCCTGTGCTCTTAACGCTTGGACTGCCGGCCCTTTACCGGTATTAATAAGCCTCATCTGTATGTGTGCTTTATCAATATTTACCCCCATTTCTCCTCCCAACGCGTCTATTTCTCTTACAAGCTGGGCCTTGGCTGGTCCCCCTATAGAAGGATTGCACGGCATCAAAGCAATATGTTCCATGCTCATAGTAACCAATAAAGTGCTACACCCCATACGCGCCGAAGCAAGAGCAGCTTCACATCCCGCATGCCCGGCCCCAATCACAATTACGTCGTAACTGCCAGCTCTATAAAGCATATTCCCCTCCTGTAACCCAGACCTCTGTACTGGTTTATTCTACTATTTACCTATACAAAAATCGTGAAAAATCCGGTCAATGACCTCTTCCTTCAAATTCTTGCCTGTTATCTCCCCTAAAGCTTCCAGGGATTCCCATATGTCTACACCCAGACAATCCAAAGGAACATCTCTAAGCGAGATTAGAGCCTCTTGGGCATGTTTCTTTGCTTTTAAGAGAGCGTTTTTCTGCCTCATATTAATCATTATCTCTAAGTCATCCGCCCCTATCTTCCCAGAAAGTGCCATTCTTTCGATAACGTCTTCCAGTTCATCCAAGCCTATGTCTTCTTTTACTGACCCTCTAATAACCTCAGCATCTGCAAAAAGCTCTTTTAAATCTTCTTCTCTTATGTTTTTTTCCTCTAAATCGTCCTTATTTACCAGTACAATTACATTACGGTTTGCAATGCTCTCATAGATAGACATGTCCTCCCTTGTAATGCCTGATCCTACATCAAGCAGAAAAACCACTATATCTGCTTCCTTTATCACCTGCCGAGATCTTTCAACTCCTATACGTTCAACAACGTCTTCGGTCATTCTTATGCCAGCTGTATCCATTAACTTAACTGGTATACCCCTTACATTTATATAGTCTTCTATTACATCCCGAGTTGTCCCAGGAATATTGGTCACAATTGCTCTTTCCTTTTTTAGAAGGGCATTTAACAGGCTAGACTTCCCCACATTGGGCTTTCCGCATATAGCAATACCGATGCCGTCACGGTAAACCTCAGACCTCTCACTGGACTCTAGTATCTTATCAATCTCCCTCAAAAAATTGGTTAATATTTTTTCTGCTTCCGCATAATCTAGATCACCGACTTCATCGGGAAAATCCAGGCTGGCTTCAACCATAGCGTTGAGAGAAATCAAATCGTTTTCTAAATGATGAATATGCCTGCTAGTATGTCCTGTTATCTGTTTCATCGCCAGTTTTAACCCTTTATCGGTCTTAGCTCGGATAACATCTATAACCGCTTCTGCCTGGCTGGCATCCAGGCGGCCGTTCAAAAAAGCCCTTCTAGTAAATTCACCCGGCTCTGCTAAACGCACTCCTGTTCCAAGTATGGCCTGGAGACACCTGCGCGCCGGTAAAGTCCCGCCATGACAGTTGATCTCAACAACATCTTCACCGGTATAGCTTTTTGGCGCCCTCATTATACCAACGAGGACCTCGTCTATTATTTCCTGATTTTCGTCCAGAATCCAGCCTAAGGTCAATGTATACCCCTTTTTCTTTCTTATATCTGTCCCTGAGGTATACGGTTTAAAAATGCGATTTATTTTTTCAATTACCTCTTTGCCGCTCAGCCTAACAATTGCAATTCCGCCTTCCCCTGGGGGCGTAGAAATTGCTGCAATATCATCATTAGCCGCCTTCATTCTGCTTCTCTCCATTGGTTTACCTTTTTTTGATTTGTCGTATATAACTATTATAATTATTTTATAAATAAATTTTTGATTTTACTGCTGAAAATTATAATCTGCTGGTTTAAATGTATAAATATTCGTCGCCAGACTTCCGCATGGGCAACACCATCCGCTTGTCTTGCGACGAAAGGGGTACCGGGCTAATTCTCCGGCACTCAATGATTCTGTTAGGGAATTACACAGAATTAGAGATTGGAGCCTTCGTTATTTTGCTTTGTTTTATTGAGTGCCGGATCAATATCCCTCTCGCCCCCTCCTTGGGGCTCGCCCCCTTTCGCTGCTTCGCCTTCGCGGGGTGTTGCTTCCATGCTCCGTCAACAGGCTCCTACACATTTATACATTTAAGCAAGCT
>JACIYB010000167.1 GCA_014360155.1 Syntrophomonadaceae bacterium | reverse complement strand
AATCAATACTAAAATCTATGATAATATGATAATATTATTTAGATGTTATATTATTTAGATGTTCATTAGTACGAAAACAACCTCCTGAGGATAAAGGCTTAAGGTTGGCGCGGAGATTGTGTCTTGCAGGCATGAAGGGTTATCTTGAATCTTGTTAAAACATCGGGAGGAAAATCAGTGGCAAAAAAAAATTCTAGAAACAGCGATTCACCTGTTGCTTGGCATCTACTGTCTACACATGAAGCCCTGTCGGCCTTACAGTCAACACTGAACGGCCTGAGCCGTGAAGAAGCAGACTTACGGCTTGAAAAGCATGGTTATAATATACTGCCTATCTACGAAACCCCAAATTTAATCCAGATTATAATACACCAGTTTCTCAGCCCTCTAATCTATATATTGTTCGCAGCAGGCATTTTGTCATTAACAATCGGAGATATAAAAGACGCCTTTTTTATCTTTGCTGTTGTGGCAATAAATGCTGTTATAGGCGCGGTACAGGAATGGAAGGCTGAAAGCAGCGCCGCTGCCTTACAGAATCTGCTCAAGATTCATGCCAGGGTAAGGCGAGGAGGGACAGAATTACAAATAACCGCAGAAGAACTTGTACCCGGCGACATCGTTCTTTTGGAATCAGGCCAGAAAGTACCAGCTGACCTTAGGCTTTTACAGAGCAACAACCTGAGCATGGACGAGTCTCTCCTCACTGGTGAGTCCATTGCAGTAGAAAAAAACACGCCTGCTTTGAGCGGCACCTTATCGTTAAGCGAACGCTCGAACATGGCCTTCGCGGGTTCCACAGTAATGACCGGAAGGGGTGTTGGAGTCGTAGTAGCCACCGGAATAAACACCGAAGTCGGACAGATAGCCCATTCGGTAGCTACCGGCAAAGCAACCAAAGCCCCTTTGTTACTGCGTATGGAACAGTTTGCCCGCCAGATTAGCATTACTGTCCTGGTTATAAGCGCCTTTATCTCGATTATAGCCATTTACCGAGGTGCGCCAGCTTTGCATGTGTTTTTCCTGGCCACAGCCTTAATTGTTTCTGCAATTCCTGAAGGCTTGCCGGTAGCTGTGACAGTCGCACTTTCCATAGCTACAAGCCGGATGTTCAGGCGAAACGTCATTGTCCGGAAATTAACTGCTGTTGAAGGTCTGGGAAGCTGTACTTACATTGCCAGCGACAAAACAGGAACTTTGACCTTAAATCAACAAACAGCAAAAATAATAACCCTTCCCGGCGGCGATACCTTTGAAGTTTCTGGAGAAGGCTATATTGGAGAAGGTAAAGTATACAGCTTAAGCGGAAATATGCCTCTAGAAAGCGATATAGATCGCCTGAAACAGCTGAGCCGCGCAGCTATTTTATGCAATGAGGGCCACTTGAGCTATGAAAAAAATACCGCCAAATGGTTGCATAGCGGGGATACCATGGATGTTGCTCTTTTGGCTTTAGGCTATAAATTGGGGCTGAATCCACACGAGATCCGTTCTCAAGTTAAATCATTGAAAGAAATACCTTTTGAATCTGAGCGCCGTTACGCTGCCTATTTTTACAATGATGAAGACCATGGAGTTAAAGTAGCGGTAAAAGGAGCACCTGAGGCTATTTTGCCCTTTTGCAATACCATGTATACTAGAGAAGGTATTAAGGATATAGAGCCTGATTCCATTGAAAAAGAATCATTGGAACTGTTAAAAAACGGATACCGGGTTCTGGCAGTAGCTCACGGCAAGCCAATTTCATCGGATGCCTTCTTCCGGGAAGAAGGACTGCGGGGTTTGACGTTTCTGGGACTGGTTGGATTCATTGATCCTCTCCGGCCTGACGCCAAAAATGCAGTTGAAAAATGTCACCTGGCTGGAATAACTGTGGGGATGATTACTGGAGATCATCCTGCTACGGCTTTCCATATTGCCAAAGAACTAGGCATTGCAAATACTCAGGGCGAAGTAGTAACCGGCAACCAGCTTGAGGAGGCTGGAAACCCTGGAAGTAAAGAATTTGCCGAGTTGGTGAAATCCAGCCAGGTATTTGCACGCGTCGCTCCGCTCCAGAAGCTGCACATTGTGGAAGCCTTAATAGCTGCAGGTCACTATGTTGCAGTAACAGGCGATGGTGTTAATGATGCTCCAGCACTGCGCCGGGCTAACATCGGCGTAGCCATGGGATCAGGAACCGATGTGGCAAAAGATGCGGCTTCCATCATTATTACTGATGACAACTTTGCTTCCATTGAAGCCGGAGTAGAAGAAGGCCGCTTCGCTTACGATAATATCCGCAAGGTGATTTATTTACTTATATCTACCGGTCTGGCAGAAATCTTCTTGTTTGTCCTGGCAATTATATTTACCGTACCTATTCCCCTAACTGCTGTACAATTACTGTGGCTCAATATGGTAACCAATGGTATACAGGATATTGCCCTGGCCTTCGAGGCCGGAGAAGATGGCGCCATGAAAAGACCCCCGCGGAATCCTGAAGAAGGCATATTCAACAAACAGATGATTGAACAGACTTTAATAGCTGGGCTTACTATGGTAGCAGCGGCTTTTCTAGCCTGGTACTGGCTTCTATCCAATGGATGGGAAGAGACAGCAGCACGTAATATCTTACTCCTGCTCATGGTTCTGCTGGAGAACTTCCATACCCTTAATTGCCGTTCTGAACAAATATCAGTATTTAAGATCCCCTTGCAGCGCAACATTTTTTTAGTAGCTGGGATATTGACTGCCCAGGGCATTCACATTCTAGCCATGCATATTCCCTTCATGCAACAAGTGCTGGGAGTATCGCCGTTACCAGCAGCAACGTGGCTGTACCTCTGCGGCCTTGCTTCCTCACTGCTAATTGTAGTGGAGATATACAAAGCCTTTAAGCTCCGAGTATTCAGCTAAAACTTTATAATAATTCGAAAATGATTCCGCTGTAAAAACCTCAGGTTATCCTGTTCACAGGAATACAAATACAGCAGTAAGAGGTGAGTTGCTGTTCAAAAACCGGGGTAAACCGTGATGGAAAATATTCTGCCTTCCTCATCTAAAATCAAACAAAGACTTTAATTAAACTGCGGGCGATTATTGCTGTCAAAGCCGCCGAAGGGATCGTAATAAACCAAGCCAGCAGAATCTGCAAAGCTATGTTCCAACGAACCCCTTTCACCCTTTTGGCTGAACCGACCCCCATTATAGATGACGAAACAATATGCGTAGTGCTTACCGGTGCACCCAGAATACTAGCGGAATATATTACCAATGACGAAGTAAAGTCAG
>JACIYB010000166.1 GCA_014360155.1 Syntrophomonadaceae bacterium | reverse complement strand
CAACATGCACAGCTTCAAAATAATGATTCCCCTGCTGAAAGTTATAAGCTGTTGGTTTAAATGTATAAATATTCGTCACCAGACTTCCGCATGGGCAACACCATCCGCTTGTCTCGCGACGAAAGGGGTACCGGGCTAATTTTCCGGCACTCAATGATTCTGTTAGATAATCACCAGAATTAAGGATTGGAGCCTCCGTTTATTTTGCTTCGTTTTATTGAGTGCCGGATCAATAGTCCTCTCGCCCCTTCCTTGGGACTCGCCCCCTTTCGCTGCTTCGCCTTCGCGGGGTGTTGCTTCCATGCTCCGTCAACAGGCTCCTACATAATTTATAAATTAAACAGCCTAACTTAGGGTTTTTTGCAGTGGAATTAAATAATCAATCATTCAAAAAACAAGGATTGGGAGCTCATTCTCCCATCTTTGAATATATTATAAAAATGACGCCGCTTTACAGCTGGTAAAGCCTTTTTTCATCAACGAACTTTATCCCCTTTTTCTTAAATGTTTCCCGGGCTTTTTCAATATCCTCCACCTTAAATATTACTAAAGCGTCATTTTCTGATGTTCCTATAAACGCATATAGATATTCTATATTTAAGTTCTCTTCAGCCATCTGCTCCAGCACTGTTGCCAGAGAACCTGGAGAATCAGGAACCTGAACCGCAATTACCTCTGTTTCACTAACAGTAAACCCCGCGTCCTTTAATATTCTATAAGCCTTATCGGGGTCATTTACAATTATTCTGAGAATCCCGAAATCAGAAGTATCTGCTATTGACAGCGCTCTGATGTTTATTCCTGCCTCTCCCAATACACGAGTAACGCGGGACAGGCGCCCAGCTTTGTTCTCTAAAAACACCGATATCTGTTTTGCCATGTTTTCCCTCCTTAAATTTTTCTTTTGTCAATAACCCGTTTGGCTTTACCCTCGCTCCTCTCCAGTGCTTTTGGTTCAACCAGACGGACTTTTACCCCTACTCCCAGATTACCTTCTAATTCTTTTGTAATCAAGTTCCCTAATTCCTCCAATTTTCTAATTTCGTCGCTGAATATACTCTCAGAAACCTCTACTTGAACCTCCAGCTCATCCAGGTTATTTTTTCTGTCCACAATCAACAGGTAATGAGGTTCAACCCCGGGTATATCGAGTAAAACGCTTTCAACCGTAGAAGGAAATACATTTACTCCCCTTATAATTACCATATCGTCAGAACGTCCCAAGACTTTTTGTATTCTTGCGTGCGTCCTCCCACACTCACACCTTGTTCTGTTAAGAATGGTAAGATCACGGGTTCTGTATCTTATGAGAGGCATTGCTTCTTTAGTGATTGCAGTTATTACCAGTTCTCCCTGGGCGCCGTCTTCCAAAATCTGACCGGTCTCCGGGTCAATGATTTCAGGTATAAAGTGATCTTCAGCGATATGCAGTCCACTTTTGCACCGGCATTCTATAGCAACTCCCGGACCAATAATCTCACTTAAACCATAAATATCATAAGCATCGATCTCTAGTTTGTTTTCTATTTCCTTACGCATATTCTCAGACCAGGGTTCAGCACCAAAAATACCTGCTTTAAGTTTTAAATCAGATGGCTCTATCCCCATTTCCTGCATTACCTCGTACATATATAGGGCATAGGAGGGAGTACAGGTTAATATAGTAGTTCCAAAATCCTTCATCAATAATACCTGCCTCTTCGTGTTCCCCCCTGAAGTCGGAATAACTGAAGCCCCAATTTTCTCAGCACCGTAATGAACTCCGAGTCCTCCCGTGAATAAACCGTATCCATAAGCATTTTGTATAACAGAATGCCGGCTAGCCCCGGCGCTGGTCAGGGCTCTAGCCATTAATTCCGCCCAGATTTCAATGTCGTTCCTTGAATAACCTACTACTGTAGGTTTTCCAGTAGTCCCTGATGATGAGTGAATTCTCACAACATCGCTCAAAGGTATAGCGAATAGATTAAACGGATAATTATTCCGTAAATCTTGCTTGGTAGTAAATGGCAGCTTTTGTAAGTCTTCCAGGGTTTTTATATCATCCGGCCTGATCCCTGCTCGATCCATTTTTTCTTTATATGCAGGTACAAATGCATATACTTTATATACGGTTTCTTTTAGCCTTCTCAATTGGAGTTTTTCTAATTGTTCTCTAGACATGCATTCTTTTTCCTGATCCCAACAGTACATTTTGTTAGACCCCTCCTTAATTTTGCTTTAAATCTCATTTATAATTTATATTGGCAGTAAACTGACACAGGGCATTTACCGCAGACGGGCACACTCTTACGACAGTAACTGCTGCCCAAAGCCACCAGCAAAGCATGATATTCATTATATATTTTTACATCGGGAACAACATACTCATGCAAAAAACCTTGCAATTCATCATACGCGATGTCCTCCCTGATAAGTCCCAAACGGGAAAAAATCCGCCGAGTATAGGTATCTACCACAAATATCTTGTAATTTCCAGCATACAGCAATATAGAGTCAGCCGTTTCTGGCCCAATTCCCCATACTGTCAGCAGTTTAGCCCGCAATTGCACTAAAGAATCAGCAAACATCAAATCCAAATCTCCACCATATTCCTCGGCTATAAAGTCTACCAGGGCCTTGATCTTTTTAGCCTTTTGCCTGTGATAAAGCGCAGGTTTTATTAAATCTGCAAGCTCATCCACTCTTGCCTCCACCAGTCGGTTATAGTCCAGGAGCCCCGTTTTCTTTAAATTATAGATGGCTTTTTCTACATTCTTCCACGCTACGGCCTGCGTTAAAACAGCGCCTAGCATAATTTCCAGCTTGCTGTCACCAGGCCACCACCCCCTAGATCCGAAATGGTCAAACAACAAATCGTAAACTTGCATGAGAAAACCGCTGTAGTCCTTCATGAACAAAACCTCTCTTGACCAGTATCAAGTATAGCTACTCCCAGCATTTACCCCCCATACCCCCTCTACTCTGAGGGTACAGCCGCTGGTGAAAACATGCGAGGGCTGGAGGTTTAAGAAGTTATTTTCGTATTGAAACCTAAAATGCTGTTAATTACAAAACCAGCGAGGAGCAATCCGGCAGAAGCAGGCAAAAATGAGAGGCTTCCTAACCGGTCTCTTTCACCGGGTTCAGGTTTTTTCGGAATTTCACTAGAATATACCACAGGAAAACCCTGATTAATCCCTTCCTTGCGCAGTTCCTTCCTCAGCCTGCGAGCCATGGGACAAACACAGCTGTCCCTTATATCAGCAACGTGAAGCTGTAGAGGATCAATACGGTTAGCCGTACCCATGGAGCTTATAATTGGTATCTTT
>JACIYB010000165.1 GCA_014360155.1 Syntrophomonadaceae bacterium | reverse complement strand
TATATAATAATTTCCATCTTCTTCTCTTTCAATATGAGTCGCCAGTATGTTAAGAATGTTTCGCCGGAACATTTCTGCATTTCCAAAATACCATTTACCGTTTTTTCTTATGCTTATTTCCTTTAAATCCATGGTCTTCCCCCTAATAATAACTATTAATACCGATAGAATAAGCCTTCTATATAACTCAAGTTAAATCCTTCAAAAAACAGAAATAAATAAATTTACTCGATCGAAAACAGATTGTACAGTTACATGTTTTCAGCCATTTTACAATAATTAAGGGAGTTTTCATATATTATCTTAATATCTTCATCACTTATTTCTTTGCTGCCCATCTTCAACCCGGCCAATTTAAAACCGTGTTTTTGAGCAAGCTCCCGCAGATACTGCACCGTCTCTAGTGACAGCTTGTTACCAATGCTGTAGTCGGTGAAGTCACCTTCCAAAGCCAACAGGATAGTTTCAGTAAGACAGGCCAAATTCACGCCATCCCGGTATCCTAAGTTGGGCCCAAAACAGATGTCATCCGGGTATTGGACGAGGCCTCCTTCCAGAACTAATACATCCTTTCTATTCTCATAAACTTCGGGGGCGACATCGGCAGGACGCGCAACATCACAAACCACAGCTCCTGACCGCAGGTGTCCGGGATAAATAAGATATTCCGGTGAATTGCTAGCAGCAACGATTACATCACAACCAGACAGATCTTCCGCTATATCAATACTGGTTTCTATGGGACAGTTTATGCCAAGATACGCGCATATCTCATTGGCAAGATCCAGGCTAATGCCTTCAGTCCCCATAATCTTTTCAAGGTAAGTCTTCCCTTTCGAATTCCTGCATTTATCCAGCATACCGACTACCTCACTAAGCCAAGTACTCATTCCTTCTAGTTTGCCGTTTTGCATTCTCTGCCTTGCATAGCCAAAAATATCCCTGGCCAGAGAATTAAGTCGATTTCTACTGCTGTTAATATGCCGCGGATTTCCAAAGAGAGTTATCCTGTTCATTTTTTCTGAAAGTATCAAGGCACAAGCTCTGCCTATTGACCCAGTTGCTCCTACTACTCCCCCTCTGGCTCTAGTAAGATTAATCTGCATTTTTTTCGCTCCCAGAAACAGAGCTTCCATAGCAATAAGCGTAGTATAACTGTTACCACTGGTTATGGCAACATCCCTCCCAGTAACGGAACGCCCTCCTCTTGTAACTACTGAAGTGAGAGCCCCAAGACCTACTATCCCAGCACCGAGTTCTCTTCCTATATCTACAGCTTTGCCAATTATCTCCGCTGCCTTTTTTCGAGGCAGATTCATAATCTCTCTGCCGCCGAACGGTACACCTATCAGCCATCCCTCGATTATGGCATTATTTTTTGACTTTATTGCCGGCATATGACATACTACCGCCGGGTCGGAAGTTGAACTCTCCCATTCCAAAAAACTATAAAGTTCATCCCGTTTATAGCTCACAAAAGAAGGATTGTTCATTACAACGTCTTCCGGGGCCGGATAGTGTATTACGAAGGCAAACTTCCGCTCAGGTTTCTCCCCCTTCCTCAGGGATGAAGATTTTATTTTACGGCTTAATGGGCGAAAATCCGTAACTTTACTTGGTTTTGAGGCGTCACCTATGAGATAACGGTACATTTTAGCGTAATCCCGATATTCCAATATTTTACACACATCTTCCAAAGCACTCACAACAGCATCAATTTCTTCATAGGATATAGTAAGGGTAGGTTCTAACCGTAGAGTCATGGAGTTATTCAAATAAGGGGCCAAGCGAATATTATATACATTTAACAAAAACCCGGCCAGCAAAATAGTAAATGCACCCTGATCAGCTAAAAATGCCATATTATAAGATCCGCAATCTGCTAAATCATGAAATTCAATACCTAACATCAAGCCTTTTCCCCGGACTTCTTTCACTGCATCTGGATAGGCTGCTGCCAGCCTGCTTATCCTTTTCAGCAGATAATCACCTTTCCGCGCTACCTCTTTTACTAGTTCTTGCTCATTTTCTTTAAGTTTCTCCAAAACAGCCGCGCCAACAGCACAAGATACATTATTGTTAGCAAATGTGGAACTGTGTAGTGTCCCAAAATCATCATTCCAAACACGAGGCGAACTTATACACACTCCAATGGGCAAAATGCCTCCACCCAGGGCCTTAGCCAAAACCATTATATCCGGTTCAACGCTTTCGTGTTCGCAAGCGAACAATGCTCCAGTCCTCCCTAGTCCTGTTTGAATTTCATCAACAATAAAAAGAACATCGTACTTATTGCATAATTCCTGCGCCGCGGCCAGGTACCCCGGCTGGGCTGCTATTATCCCGCCTTCTCCTTGTATCGGCTCAACAATGAAGGCCGCAATATTATCATTTTCAGCTTTTAATACCCGGTGCAATTCGTCGATGTCATTATAAGGAATCCTCATAAAACCTGGACTAGGGGCTCTAAAAGGCTTCTGGTAGGAATCCTTGCCAGTAGCGGACAAAGCCCCCAAAGTCTTGCCATGGAAACTGTTTTCGGTTGAAACAATCAACTCTTTTCCAGTTGTAGAGCGCGCCAGCTTGATAGCTGCTTCAACTGCTTCAGCACCACTCTGACAGAAACTGCAGTACTTTAGATCTCCTGGAGTACAATCAGCCAGCATGTTGGCAAGTTTTAAGGCTTCGCAAGGAAGCGAAGGCTGTACCAGGCTAGGCACAGCCTTCGCTCTAACTTCATTCAATCTTTCCCAGATAAAATCAGGATTATATCCAAAAGGAACAGCCCCGTACTGCGCTATAAAATCCAGATAGCGTATACCATCGGAGTCCCACAGATAACTGCCCTTGCCCTTGGTATAAATTTTATCCAGCTTAAATATCTCTAATATGTCAGCCAATGTAGGATTAAGCAGATCCCTTTGCAAACTGAGCATCTAATTCCTCCTTGTTTGTGCACATTTTTGTGCAAAATATACGGTTATTAATATTTTATAGATATTTTATCTATTGTCAATTTTTAAAAACAAAAATCGATTTACATAAATCATTGCAATTATGGAAATATTAAAACTAAAAACAGGCTAATACTTTTTAGTTACAGGAAAGGGAGGTTTAGAAATGGGAGATAACGAAATAACGAAAACCGAAGACGGAACTTATCAGCTCGGTACATGGGGTTTCCTGAAAACAGGCTGGTGGATTTGGCATATCATTGCTATTGTAGGCATATTTTATCTTGGATGGCTCTTTGGCAACGCAATTTTTGGTTAAATATGCAAAAGGGATAACTGCTCAGTTATCCCTTCAACACAACCTTTTACCATTCGGGGGGTAGTTTTTTCAGCTGGGCTAGGTTAAATACCGGTCCGTCGAGGCATATATACTCGCTGCCTATATTACAGCGGCCGCAC
>JACIYB010000164.1 GCA_014360155.1 Syntrophomonadaceae bacterium | reverse complement strand
GTCTGCTAGAAATAGACAGGGCGAATGATAGAAGCGAAATCGAACATATAGTCAGTTATACAATACAAAACTTGAGGAATATTCCCAAACACAGGAAAAAGCTGCTTAAAATAGGCTTGATAGGAGAGATATATACTGTTCTCGAACCGAGCGCTAATTATAATATATTCCGTTTTTTGGGGCGGCTTGATGCGGATGTTACCTGTTCTATACATTTGAGTGAATGGGTAAATGATCATATTTTAGGCGGCCTCATTAAGAAATCAAACCGCAAATATATTGTGGGCTGTGCCAGCCCATATTTAAATTACTGGGTAGGAGGACATGGGTTGGAAACGGTTGGATGTGCGGTTGATTTTGCCCGGAAAAATTTTGACGGTATTATACAGATCGGGCCTCTTACCTGTATGCCGGAAATTGTCGCTCAGTCAGTCCTGAAAAAAGTTAGTGAAAAAGAAGGCATTCCGTGTATGACTTTGTATTTTGATGAGCATTCAGGAACAGCGGGGGTCTTTACGCGTTTAGAAGCTTTTGTGGATATGCTGCGGAGGAAGAAAGCTGTTTCTTGAAGAGCAGGGGATGTCAACATCTGTATTGACTGGCTGTTTTTGAATGAAGAAAGAGCATACAAGTACTGGCTGAAAAACAGTTTTATCTTCCATTTTTTTTAAAAGTCTACAAAATTTGCATCAATGAAGAGGTGTATAAAATGGGGTATTTTTTGGGCGTTGATATAGGGTCGGTAAGCAGCAACTTTGTTCTCATGGGCTGGGACGGCTCTGTAAAGGACAAGGTCTATTTACGTACCCAGGGCAACCCGGTAAAAGCTATTAGAAAAGGTTACGCTTTGATAAAAGAAAGAATGCCGACGAAGCTTGATATTGCAGGTGTAGGCACAACCGGCAGCGGACGCCATTTAGCCGCTATTATGCTGGGTGCAGATGTGATCAAAAATGAAATTACTGCTCACGCTGTTGCTGCATCTTTTTACTGTCCAGATGCCAGGACCATTATTGAAATAGGCGGTCAGGATTCTAAAATTATTATCTTAAGAGATGCTGTTGTTAATGACTTTGCCATGAATACTGTTTGTGCCGCTGGGACCGGTTCTTTTTTGGACCAGCAAGCTGCCAGGCTGAATATGTCAATTCAAGAATTTGGAGACACTGCGGTAAAGTCGCAACAACCTGTAAGAATTGCTGGACGTTGCGGGGTTTTTGCCGAGTCAGACATGATTCACAAACAGCAGATGGGGTATCCAGTGGAAGACATTATTATGGGTTTGTGTGAAGCTTTGGCTAGGAACTATTTAAATAACGTTGGGAAGGGGAAGAAAATAGAAGAGCCGGTTGTTTTTCAAGGCGGTGTCGCCGCTAATGCCGGGCTGATAAAGGCTTTTGAAAAGATTTTAGGTATGAAGGTCTATGTGCCTCGTTATTACGATGTCATGGGAGCCATAGGTGTTGCTATGCTTGCTAAGGAATACATGGAAAGCAACAGCAGTTCCACTGGTTTCAAAGGCGATTCCTTTATACTGGAGGGTGAATTTAAAACCAGCAGCATTGAGTGTAAAGGATGTCCCAATTTGTGCGAGGTTGTCTGTATAAAGCGCGAAGACGAAGTGCTGGCTTACTGGGGTGACAGGTGCAAGAAATGGGAGACTTCACTCAACAAAGGATTCGGGAGTAAGATGAGGGTAGTTTGATTGTCTTAAAACTTCTTGAGTATGCTGTGCAATTTATATATATAATATATTGCAATTTAAAATGAAATAGCCTTCATCTCCCAACACATTTCCATCAGTGCTTGTGTTCTCGGGGCATAGGTGTTAATATAAAATATCTAGATAACGCTAGGGGAGCTTTTGTTTAAGAGGCTGAGATAGAGCCGGTGAGGTTCTAACCCTTTGTACCTGATCTGGATAATGCCAGCGTAGGGAAGCGTTCAACTTGAGTTTAAAGGTGAACCGCGTTTTTGCTGGTTTGCCTTTTATTTTTTGTGTATCAGAGATTCTGCTGCTGAAAGCTGTATTCTGCTGATTTAGATGTGTAAATATTCGTTGTTTTGCCTTCGCGGGGTGTTGCTTTTATGCTCCGTCAACAGGCTCCTGCACATTTATACATTTAAACAGGATAACCTAAAGTTTTTACAGTGAAATCATCAACTAAATAAAGCAAAGGGGAGATAAAATGCTGAAAAAATGTGCTGAGATTTGGGATGAGGTTAGGAGAGAGAAGCCGCTGATTCACTGTATGACCAATTATGTTACTATGAACGATGTGGCCAATATTATTTTAGCAAGCGGTGCTTCACCTGCGATGGTGGATTATCCAGATGAAGCAGGCGGATTTGCTTGCATAGCCCAAGCAATTTATTTAAATCTTGGAACCCTTACTGGTGAAAAAGAGCTGGCTATGCTGGAAGCAGTTAAAGCTGCTGCTGATAAAGGGATACCAATTATAGTTGATCCTGTGGCTTGCGGGGTAATCCCCCGTAAGGCAGGAATATTAAAAAAACTTCTTAATTCCGGCCAGATTACCGGTATAAAGGGAAACAATGCTGAAATAAAGAGCTTGGCAGGATTTGACTCTAATGCGAAAGGCGTCGATTCTCTCGATAGCGGTGAAGGAGTGGAACAAGCCTGCCGTATTGTGGCTGAAAAGGAAAATGCAGTGGCAGCAGCTACTGGCGAAATTGATGTAGTAGTGTACCAGAATAACGTTGCCAAGGTAAAAAACGGGACTTCTCTTTTCGGCAGTATAACAGGAGCAGGATGTATGGCTGGAGGGGTAGTTGCAGCTTGCATGGGGGCTGCTCCTCGGGAGCCGTGGTTGGCGACAATAACCGGCTTGTGTGCATTTAATATTGCGGGAGAAAGGTCGATAAAAGTAAGTGGGGAGAATCCTGGAACTTTCAGAGTTTTAATCTTTGATAACTTATTTCATCTCAGGGGGGAAGATATACTGAGAGAAGCGAGAGTAGAAATTAGTCAGTTGTAACTTGTTCAAAGTGAAGTGCTGTGGTAAACTGTACCCGTAATGACACTTTCATAATCAGAGAGGAGAGAGCAGTTAAGATGAGTAGAGATGAGTTAACTAAAATTATCCTACCCGAGGAGAAAATACCTAAATTTTGGTATAATGTTCAGGCAGACATGCCGAATCCACTGGCTCCCGGGCTGCATCCCCAGACTAAAAAACCTTTGACACCATCTGATTTGGAACCTTTATTTGCCAAGGAACTGATAGCCCAGGAAGTTTCTCAAGAAAGGTATATTGAGATTCCCGGAGAGGTTCGGGAAATATATAAAAAATGGAGACCATCGCCGTTAATCAGGGCTCGCGGCTTAGAAAAAGCACTGGATACAACCTGCCGCATTTATTACAAATATGAAGGAGTGAGTCCGGTTGGCAGCCATAAGCTCAATACAG
>JACIYB010000163.1 GCA_014360155.1 Syntrophomonadaceae bacterium | reverse complement strand
TTCACTTCTCCTATGTATTTTGCAGTCATCGGTGGTTTAAGTACCACATCTTCGATTTCCTTCATATAATTCCTCCTTTCTATTTTTACTACTTATATTGTAATACATTTAACGATACATTTGTTTACCTTATCACAAAAAAACACCGTCCAAGGAAAATAATGTTCAGTGCCTCTATAAAAACATTGTTTTTACCGCCAGCTCTTATCAGCGACACAACTGCTGTACCACACCGGCTATAACGAGGGCATTTCGAAATTTTGTTTCCGCAAGTTTAGACAAAAACAGAGAATAAAATTGCAGATAATTAACGTTAAGCAAGCAGTTGCCGGACCAGCATCCGGTAGCCGTCTGAACCTATTTTAAACTTAGTGGATTTTAAAGCATTCAAACAATTTACTATGGAGTCCAATACCTGATTCTGCATACGAAACTGTTGGCAAAAAAACCCCACCATTTTCGTTATATACTCCACCCGTTCATAAGTATCCTCTGTATACCACTGCAGTTCAATCCCAAAAACATTCTTCAAAGTAGAACTGACATCTACACCTGTTGCTCCGATAGAATAAGTCCGCCTCTCAGGATACCTGCAATAACTTTCTCCCAGTTTAAAACTGCATTCCTGGATGCCACAGCCCCGGCAATGGCCATTGTTTAGAAACAGGATATTTTCAGCACATTTATCCGTTACAACATATCCTAGCTGCGTGAGCAGCTTGGAAAGTATCATATCCTGAAAACTGAAAAGCATATCTATTTTCTTTACATAACCGGGTTTAAGGGGACTAAATCTCGACAAAAACTTGGCGTAAACCAGAATCCCGTAAGGATAACAGGCCTCAATATCTTCGAATCTAGGAGCCCATGGAGGACAGCCGCCGGAATTATAACTCCTGCAGCCGCTTTTGCAAAGGCTGGTTATAAATTCATAATCATGAACTACATCCCCAGCCCCTACAGCTCTATAACCTATTTCAATAGGATAATTGCTGCCAGAGCCGGTTGTATAGATATACCACATACCCGTTAAAGCCCCCCTTCCTAACCAGCCGTTCAAAGAAAAACTTTCTGGATAGATATGATTGATTGTATATCTTAATCTATCATAAATTAGCACTTCCCGGATATATTTCTTTTAAAATATATGCTTATCATTTTATTTTCCTGCAGTAACGGATTTTACCGGGCTTACATATCCTAAAGGTAACTAATTCTTATTCAAGTAAGCACCTTTTTCTTAACTAGAAATCTTGTGAAAAAACAGGATGGTGAAGTCGAAGCACTTGTTTCTATTCCTGAAGGGGCGGTCTCCACCTGGCGGTAAGGAGTTCATCAAGTAATTTCAAAGTCTATTAAGATTTAAGATTAAGGATGAAGTTTTCGGAAACGCGTTCGCCTTTATCCCCTTCATCCATAGGAACAAGCGCTTTCGCCTAACTTTTTACAGCATTCCTAAGGAGACATAAAAAATGTCGCAAAAAGAAATATGGGATGCCATATGGTCAAAACAGAAACACGAAGACTGGGATCCTTTATCTGAACAGATATATCAGTGTCTACTGCAGGAAAGCGAAGTATTTAAAGGGAAAACGGTCCTTGAGGCTGGATCAGGATCAGGCCGTATTTCGCTCCGGTTAGCCTGCGAAGGGGCACAGGTGATCCTCGTTGACTATTCCGAAGCAGCTCTTAGACTGGCGCGGGAAATGTTTTTAAGAGCGGGGCAATCCGCCGAATATGTTCTCGCAGATATTGCGAATTTACCACACGGCATGGATTTAGCTGATATAACCTGGAATGCAGGTGTACTTGAGCACCTGTCTTTTATTCAGCAGATAAAAGCTTTAAAAGAAATGCGGCGCGTTACGAAGCCGGGAGGCAGGATTATAAGTTTAAATCCAAATGCAAGGTGCCTTCCTTACCGTATCGGCAAATACCTAGCAGAAAAAATGGGAACCTGGCCTTACGGAATAGAAAATCCTGTCTATACCTTAAGACCGGTATGTAAAAAAGCCGGCCTTAAATTAGTGCGGGAATATTCCACCGGCTTATTGGAAGCCTTAGATTTCCTTCATTTTATTCCCAACAGCCAATCTGTACGGGCAGTAATGGAACAATTTATAAAAGATCTGCCGGCTGAGGAAGCAAGTGCTTTCCCAGGATATCTTCTTGTATCTGTAATGGCACGCGATTGAAAACAAAGCTTAAACTCCACTATAACTCTATTTATTAAAAATTGCGGCCTGCGTATTTAAAACAGAGGGGAAATCAAAATGAAAAATGTAGCCCATACCCTGCCTTTTTTAATTAGAAACGACAATGACCTGATTATGGCTGATTTGTGTTTCCGAAGCCTGGCAAACAGCGACCCGGGGGCTTTTCTCGTTCTATATAACCAGGGATGCCTGTCAAATGAAAATTTGCGTATTTTCCTGAATAAGTACAACTTGGATGCCCATATTCTTGGAGATGGACACAATGCCGGCATAGCCCGGGGAAGAATGGCCTGTTTTAAATATATCTGGGACCAATCTCCAAATAAAGATTATATATCGGAGATTCATGTGGACATGATATTCCCCAAAGGGTGGGTCCAGGCATTAGTAGAATTTTTAGTCCATAATGATGAACCCATGATCTGTTCCGGAATCTTAACCTCCCAGGGAGAACTGCATCCAGAACAGAAAGGGAAACGAGCAATACAGGATATCCCCGTTAGCAATCTGGAACAATTGGAGATACTGCTCAATTCACTTACTTCTAACAAAGTCCTGGAAGGCTTTGTCCACCCTGTCATTCACAGGGCGCAGATACTAAAAAAAGTAGGTGGATATGATACCAGGTTTTTAAAGGGAAAACAGGGATATGAGGATGACAGCCTCTTATTGGGCTACCGGTATTATATGGGAACCAGGTATAACTGGAAGCCGAAGTGCTATACGATGGTAAGGGTCTACCACGCAACCCTGGCACAACGAAGTACGATGTCCGACATAGAAAAAGAATTTATAAACAATTTGCAGGGACTGATACATCAGTACGGTTTTAAGGGTTTAATGGAGCTGAACGAAATCTATAAGGATAACCTGCATTTTACTAGCATAGCCCGACAATTACTTAAACAGATCGAGTAGGAACAGAGGTTCCTTTTCTAATCCTCCCACTTGACGAGATTAGGGTGCTCATCCATAATGGATAAATACTGTTGCAGTACTCCATATTTGCCTTCAGGATCAGCTTCCAAATACCACTTGTATTTCCTGGCACGGCTTTCAGGATCAGCCCAGCCAAAATGTTTCAAGCGTATGGAAGAATTAATGCCCGGAAGTTCTGTTACATTATAGGGCATCCTGCCACAGTGCAGAGGTGTCTCTTTCCAGCGATAAGAAAAACCGGGCAGATACCTGATTAAAAAGGGACGGTAATAATAGTGGGCCTGCCAGCAGGAGTCTTCACGGTAATGATCCTTATCCCAAAAATCGTAGAGGCGGAACGCCACATAATCGAAACTGTCCTGGTTTATCAGCGCCCCA
>JACIYB010000162.1 GCA_014360155.1 Syntrophomonadaceae bacterium | reverse complement strand
TAGAATCAAGTTTAAATTTATTTATAGTAACTGCTGTTTAGACTACCGGCTTTGATTCTGTTTTTTTCTATTCATGAGGCAGCCGAGCGCATATACTGCGGTGATCGCTGTTGCGTGCAAGGCCCACCATCCTGGTTCCAAAAAACTGAAGGTACCAGGGTCGATCTTATCTCTGTTAAGGAGTTTTTGGGGAGAAAACTTTTCATAATCCATTAATTTCCAAAACATTATAGCAGCTCCTTTCATTAAACATATAAAACAACTGTGATGTATATAGACTTATTTTTTCCGGTGATATTATTTTTAAGAGAGTAAATTATTCCATTGTTGATTAACTGAATTAATATGATTATGCTAATCTTAGGTCGGAGTAAATCGAATTAATGGCAGAATTTAAAACTCTGTTGAACAGCAGGTATTTTTATGTTATCAATGGCTGTAGGAATAAATTTCTTATTCTTTTAATACGAAAGTAACTTCTCGGCGGTGAAGGCTTTAAAGGTTAGCGGAGGGGGATAAAGGCGGTTAGAAAGCGAATAGAGAGGTTAGTGAAATAAGCGATAACCATATTGATAACTGTTTATTATGGTATGAGAGGGATAACCGTGGAGATTTTAGAAAGAGCTGCTCTGTGTACTCTTCACTCGATTAAAGGACTGGGCAATAAAAGCCTTTTTAATATAAAAAAAGCTTTTACCAGTTTTAAGATGTGTTTTGAAGCTGACAGCAGTAAATTATATGAAAAGCTGCCTCCTACTGTTGCCGAAGAAATAATCAAAATACGAAGGAATACGGACCCGCTGGCATATATGGAAAGACTCAGCAGTCAGGGAATTGCAACGGTATCAATAGAAGACGAAATGTATCCGCAAATTTTAAAAAATATCAGTAATCCTCCTTATGTAATATATTACAAGGGCGATATAGGAATAACCAATAGGATCTGCCTGGCAATGGTGGGTTCCAGACTGGCGACTGACTATGGAAAGAATACAGCCAGGAGGCTGGGGCAAGAACTGGCCCGGCAAGGTATCACCGTCGTAAGCGGTATGGCGAGAGGAATAGACAGCGCAGCCCATCTGGGAGCGCTCGATGTAGGTGGGAAGACAGTTGCAGTTCTGGGCAGTGGCATTAATGTGATTTATCCCCGAGAAAACGTAAAATTGTTTTACAGGATTATTGATGAAGGGGCTGTGATTAGTGAATTTCCACTGGACATACAGCCTGAACCCGGGAATTTTCCAGTGCGAAACAGGATAATTTCTGGTTTGTGCCGGGGAGTGGTTGTTGTGGAAGCGAAAAAGAAAAGCGGGGCTTTAATTACTGCTGATTTTGCCCTGGAGCAGGGCAGAGATGTGTTTGCTGTCCCTGGACCGGTAAACAGTAAAAACAGTGAAGGGACAAATAACCTTATAAAGCAGGGGGCTAAACTGGTAAGTTGTGTTGAAGATATCCTGGAAGAATACTTTCACCTGGATACCAGGGCAGCATCTCAATTTCTCCAGGATGATTTTGTAGTGCTGGGTGAGGACGAAAAATTAATAGTGGAGTGTATAAGCAGCGGTGCGCGCCATTTTGATGAAATAATTGCCGAAACTAAGTTGGACATCGGTGTCATCAGTACGTTTTTGCTCAAACTAGAGTTTAGGGGTATAGTTAAAGCTCTGCCAGGTAATTACTATGTAAGAGTTGTTGAATAGAAAAGATTGCGATTATTCTTGGAGAGGTGATATTTTGAGCTCTAATACGCTGATTATAGTTGAATCGGCAGCTAAAGCTAAAACTCTGGGGAAATTTTTAGGGAAGGGCTATAAGATAAAAGCGTCTGTAGGTCATGTGAAGGACTTACCCAAAAGCAAATTGGGAATAGATATAGAGAATAATTTCGAGCCGCAGTATATAACTATCAGAGGGAAGGGAGAAATCCTCAAGGATATTAGGGAGGAGTCTCAGAAAGCTCGTCGGGTTCTGCTCGCTACTGACCCGGACAGGGAGGGTGAAGCTATAGCGTGGCACCTTCAAAATGTTATCAAGATAGAACCCACAGCTAAATGCAGAATAGAGTTCAATGAAATTACAAAAGAAGCTGTAAAAAATGCCATAAAAAATTCACGGCACATAGATATGAACAGGGTTAATGCCCAGCAGGCACGCCGGATTGTAGACAGGTTAGTAGGTTATAACTTAAGCCCTCTGCTCTGGAGCAAAGTGCGTAAGGGCTTGAGTGCAGGCAGAGTGCAATCGGTTGCTGTAAGGCTTATTTGCGAACGGGAGGAAGAGATCGTAAATTTCGTGCCAGAGGAATACTGGACCGTAGAAGCAATATTGGCTGATGCTGCTAATAACTCCTTTACAGCCAGGTTGGTAAACCGCAACGGAAAAAAAATTGAGATAAAAACGGAGGAAGAAAAGGATGTTGCAGTAAAAGATTTAGAAAAAGCTGCTTTTTTGGTTGTTAAAAGTGAAAAAAAAGAGAAGCGCAAAAAACCACAGGCGCCTTTTACTACCAGCACCATGCAGCAAGAGGCATCTAGAAGGCTAAATTTCTATACTAAGCGTACTATGAGGATTGCCCAGGAATTGTATGAAGGCTTGGAAATCGGAGAAGAAGGGACAGTAGGGCTTATTACCTATTTAAGAACTGATTCTACACGGGTAGCAAATATCGCCCAAAAGGAGGCTTTGGAATATATATGCTCAAACTACGGGCAAGAATATGCACCAGAAAAGCCCAATATATATAAGAGCAAAAAATCTTCTCAGGATGCACATGAGGCGATACGCCCAACCTCAGTAAAACGCACCCCAGAAAGTATTAAACCCTATCTTACTCGGGACCAATATCGTCTTTATAAACTTATATGGGAAAGGTTTGTCGCCAGCCAGATGACTCCTGCGGTATATGACACAATATCCGTAGATATTCAAGCTGGGGAATACGGTTTCCGGGCAAATTCATCGCAGCTTAAATTTGCCGGCTACAAGAAGATTTATAACGATAGCGAAGAGGAAGAGATCAAAAATCCCATCCCTGATTTAAAAAAGGGGCAGGAACTCAGGTTATGTGAGCTAAAGCCGGAGCAGCATTTTACCCAGCCTCCTCCGCGGTTTACTGATGCTACCCTTGTCAAAATGTTGGAGGAAAAAAATATAGGCAGGCCCAGCACATATGCTCCTACAATTGATACTATACTAAAACGGCACTATGTGGAGAGGCAGAACAGGCAGTTCATACCTACTGAGCTGGGTTTTATCGTTGTTGATCTGTTAAAAAAGAACTTTCCCCATATAATTGAGGTGGAATTTACTGCCAAAATGGAAGAAGAGCTCGACCTGATAGAGGAAGGAAAACTGGAATGGAAGAAAGTGGTGAATGATTTTTACTGGCCATTCGCTGCTGACCTTGAAAAAGCCAAAAAAATGATAGGGAAAGTAGAAATGAAAGATGAGGAAGCCGGCAAAGAGTGCCCGCATTGTGGGAAGCCTTTATTAATAAAATACGGCCGTTTCGGTAAATTTATAGCTTGTTCAGGATTTCCAGAGTGTA
>JACIYB010000161.1 GCA_014360155.1 Syntrophomonadaceae bacterium | reverse complement strand
TCCTGGTTTATCAGCGCCCCAATCTCAGTTATTATCCGGTCTTCAAACACTTCATCAGCATCCAGAAACAGTATCCAGTCTGGGTTTGTTTTAACAGTCTCCTCCCACTGCTGTTTTCTCAATTTCACCTCATTTTTGAAACAAGAATGGTGATTTTCTACCAGTACCAAAGGTATGCCGTTAAGGATCTGCCTGCATAAATCTGCGGTGCCGTCAGTCGAAGCGTCGTCAATGATTACCGCTGCATCTATATACTGCCTGGCATGTTCCAGCACCATCTTTAGATACCTGTCAGCTTCATTGCGTACTGCCATAGAAAGAGTGAGTTTGTTATCAGCGGTTTTTCGGAAAAATCGCAGTCCAGATATCTGCTTTTCATGCCATTTTCTCTTATAAAGCTTAACTCCAGGCAAATCTGACTCCCTATAAATATGGAATGCAGGGTAATGGGTATCAACGAACAGACGAAAACCGAGTACAGCAGCTCGGACGCAAAAATGACGGTCTTCTCCTCTATAATCTAAATTGCTTATCTTGCTGTAACTCACACCGCGAGAAATAGCACGGTAGGAAATAAGAGTGCAGGCTCCCAATCCGCCTACTTCATATATACCCGGCGTTTGTAACTGCGAGAGCAGTATCTGCGCCTGTCTGTTTTTTTCTTCCTTGCTTAAACTGTGATTATTGGGGGCATAGGAATACTCGCCACAGCACCACACCTGAGGCAATTTTACCGTGTTTGCCAGCCATTCAGTCCAAAAGATTTCGGAAATAATATCTTTGCCAGAAGAAAGCAGCTGTTTTAAGGTCAGGGGATGCAATACCAGATCAGAGTCAACCATAAATACATAATCATAGTTATTCTCCCGGGCAAATTCCAGAATGGCGTTTTTATAAGCAGCAACTCTCCAGATCAGGCTCTCTTTCCAGTAATGCGATTCTTCCGTACATAAATATGCCTCATCCGGTTTTTCCCTGGCCAGGTAAAGAATAGAACCAGCCATCCTGAAGCCTTGCAATAGCAGGGAAGATTCTTCTTCATCATTATTGTCAACAAAGAGAAAATCAACCTCGAGGCCGCTGGTATCCAGCTCCTGCAGAGAGATTAAAAACTCCTTGAGTATAGCAGGCTTCTGCCTTATGGCACTGCCTATCAAAACCTTACAGGGTTCGAATCCCATTTAGAACACCTCTTTTAACAATAAGATTTTCTTAAGCTGCTCATAAAAAGCAAAACAGGCCGGTTCGATGGAAGCACTTGCAGGAGACAGTGTTGTCAAAAGCAGAAAAGCCCTGAGTATGTATAAGGCTGCGGCTATTCGCGGCGATTTGTTATCAGGCCTGGTAAGTAACAGCCTTTTCAAAAGCAGTATATTGTCACTACCGGTTTTCTCCAGCATATCCTTGACTATACCTGTTACTAGGTAAACAGCCATGTCAGGATCCTCATCCCAATTAAACCGCAGAAGCAGGGAAAACTGGTAGCCGCTGCTCCCGGGATGCAGGTAGCGGCCGATATCAGCGACTACATCCTCCCGGCAAAGCTTTATTATCATGCTGGCTGGATACAGGTAATCGGGTTTTTCTTCACTGGCCAGGTGATAATAATCCAGCGCTTCCTTGAACTGCCCTTTAGCCTGTTTGACTTCGCCCAAGGCCTGGTATACCTGGTACTTTTCAACCAACGGGGTACAGCTGCATTCATCATCGAGTACAGCCAGACATTTTTTCAGATAACCTTCCGCACGGTTCAGGCTGCTGTTTTCCAGGCACACCATAGCTGTAAGAAAAAGAATTCCTGCACCTGGAGAAGGTAAATTACACGCATAATCGAGCAATTCACGCAAGTCGGCGGCACGTTCCAGGGAATACAGGCACAGGCCAGTCTTAAAAACCACATCTTCAAAATAAGTTTCTTCAGGTGATAAGTATGACAAAGCCTGTCGCAATAATGGCAGAGCGCCCGCAATATCGCCAGCGATGAATTTTTCACAGGCCAGACTGTACAACAGAAAAGGGTCATTTACTTTCTTCTTCAGAGCCAGGTTTATTATCTTTTCATTGCGTTC
Source organism: Syntrophomonadaceae bacterium (assembly GCA_014360155.1). GTDB lineage: Bacteria > Bacillota > Syntrophomonadia > Syntrophomonadales > Syntrophomonadaceae > JACIYB01. The sequence goes on along the minus strand of JACIYB010000161.1, from coordinate 1,488 downwards.
TCTCTTGTTTCTAGCAGCCATGACTTCCGAAAGATAGCCATAGTGGTGAATAAAAAGATCTGCTCTGACAAGGCAGTCTTTTCTCCTGTTTCGGCTTATTGAGCTTCTTACCTGTTCGTGTATCTCCCCTTCAAAGCGATATTCAGGCCTGTTTCGGAATAACCGGACAGCCATGTCCTTGGTTATTGAATTATCAGGCAACTCGCCCAGGTAATTTATAATTGTCAGCCAGTAACCCTCGACTGACTCATCTTCCAAATAAGCCAAAAAACTTTCTCTGCTGTCGTATTTCAAAACCTCGTCAGCATCCAGGACGAGGATCCACTCTCCCCGAGCCAGATCCAGGGAATAATTACGGGCCTGGCTGAAATTGCAATTCCATGAATAGTCAAAAACCCTAGCTCCAAAGTTCCTAGCTATATCTCTGCTGGCATCAGTAGAACCTGTGTCTACAATAACAATCTCGTCTACGATTTCTCGAACGCTTTCCAGGCAGCGGCCCAGAACCTTTTCTTCATCTTTTATTATCATACACAGCGACACTTTGCTCATCTGCTCCTTCCCCTTTCAAGACCTGCAGCAATTACCGTCCTCAGAAAGCAGTACACCAGAGACCCCCGCTTTTGCGTTAACTCCCGGCAGCATAGGCTTTAGGTATGCTCCTGATATAAGAATTGGCTAATTTTTCATAGACAAGAGCAGATTGCAGGTAAGAACCGGCTTCATTATCGGTACAGCTTTGCAGCACATCTGCCTCTGGCAATAATTCTGCTGTTAGCTGCCGACACAAAAAAGCCAATTCCCAGCGCAGGCCTTCCTCCCAGCTTACCACCAGCCCCGCCAGCAGGGCTGCCTTATCAAAGATTTTAAACTCCAGCAGTTTTACAAACAGCTCTTTAGCAGTTTTTACCATAAGTTTCCTGTCATCAGAAACAGCAAGATCACAAAGCCGCTCTTTATCAGGTACGGAGTTCAGGATCTCCATTAAAGTCACCAACTCCCGGTTATGCCTGTTCTTATACAAAATACGGCTAAATTCTTCACTATAAGGTATCCTTTCTTTCCATGCAACCAGGCATCTGTAAAACAGGGACTGGGCAAAAAATTTAGAGTTGGGTGGGATATTTTTGAAGTATCTTTCTGCTGCTCTAATATCGCCTTTGATAAGGTGTATTTCACCCAGCAAAAGGCATTTTTCAGCATAAATGTCAGGACTTTTTGCCCTGTTCGCATACTGAAGGGCCATATCATAGCGAGCACCTGCAAATAACAAGCGTGCTAGGAATAGACACATCTGCGGAGTTGAAATATTTATATCTATATAGAAAGAAAGACAGTAACCGCATTCTTTTTCACCGCTCAGGAAAAAAAGACACTGCATAAGCCTCGAAAGCGGCCGGTAAAATGAGGGACTGCCTTCCAAAGCTTCCCGAAAGCTGTTAACCGCAGCAAAATAGGCCTGCAGTTTTTCCTCGCTCATACCGCGTC
>JACIYB010000160.1 GCA_014360155.1 Syntrophomonadaceae bacterium | reverse complement strand
TTCAGCCGTAAAGGAGCTGCCCGACAACTATAAAATAGTTATTATACTGCGATACCAAATGGATCTAGATAATCAAGAAATAGCAGACATCTTAGGTATAACCAAAGAAAATGTAGAAGTTAGAGTTCACCGCGCCCGCAAGGCCTTGCGCAAGATTTTGCTCAGAAAGTGGGAAGAAAGGGGAATGAAGTATGAATTGCCAGCAAGCAGATGAACACATTTATGCTTTTTGTGACAACACCTTAGCTTCCCTACTGCGCACTGATTTGGAGAAACATCTAAAGGAGTGTGATCTATGCCAAAAAAAAGTAAACTTAACTTTCATGGAAAATGAAATACTCAAAAATCCAGAAAAAGTCCCCGTTTTACCAGAAGAGTTCACCAAAAGAGTAATGAAAAAAATACAAGATTCAGGGTCAACAACAGCGTCGCGCAGCAATGAGAATATCGGTAGTAATAGAAATTTTACGGCCAAGCTTTTAAACACGCGTTTGACTCCACTTTTGATAAGCGCTGCACTTCTCTTGGCTCTAGTTGCTCCTGGCTTGATAGATTTGGGGGGACATTTATTTAGAGCAAATAACAGTATAAGCGAGGATAATAACAGTATTTCCATTAAAGAAGGGAAGGAAAATGACAGAATAAAACATCTCGCTGGCGGTACGGACAAAGATACGAATAATGAAATGAATATTTATAATGGTGAAAACAGAAATGTAAAAAAATACGAAAAAAATGAGGAAAAATCCGCTTCCTTGGATCTACCGCCGTCTAAACAAGTTAGCCCTGCTCCTTCTTCTGGGGTATTCTACCTGCAGCCTTATAACCTCCCCGGTTCCTACAGGTTAGCAGCGATTATAAGTGATGTAGAAGACAATCTGACCTTTGTCTATAAAAAGGCAGAAACAGGAGAAGAGATCAGTTTACGCATTAGCCCGCAGTCCAGAGATAAGTCTGAAGCCGGAACAGCGGAAAAAACAGCGGAGGAAAAATTACTCCGCAGAGAAGCAGTCATAATGGGGGCAGGAGAAAGTACCGTATCTGCCCCTGAAGACGCCAGTTCAATATCCTGGAATATAAATTATAACAATGACAATTATTCCGTAACCTTAAGCGGGAATTTACCCTCAGATGAGCTGGCTCAAATTGCTGCATCAATAAAATTCAAGGAGGGAAACAATGATGATGAAAATCAATAACACTGCGTTGAAATCAAAAACCTGTATCTTCTTAAGTATTTTTGTCCTCTCATATCTGTTCTGTGCAGTCACACCTGTACAGGCAGAAACGGCCAGTTCTAATGACTTGCCGGTATTGGTAGTAAGCGCACAGAGCACCGTTACCGCGTCTCCTGATCAGGCCAGCGTTTCTCTAGCCGTTATCGGCTTTGACAAAGACCTCAACAAAGCTCAAAAAACTAACAACACGAACACAGAAAGAGTTATTGCTTCACTGCTAGAAAATGGAATAGAAAAAGAAAACATAGAAACATCCAACTATACCATTCAGCCACAGTACAATTACGAGAGCAAAGGCAGCGATTTGCCTGAAATAATTGGATACAGGGTTAGAAATGAAGTTTCAGTAACAGTAAAGGATATCGATACTCTCGGAACAGTACTTGATTCCGCTGTAAAAGCAGGAGCCAATAATATTAATTACATTAATTTTGAAAAATCTGACACATCGGCACTGGAAGATAAAGCCCTCGCTCAGGCAGTCTCCCGAGCACAGTCGAAGGCCAAGGTGATAGCTGAAGCAGCAGATGTAAACATAGTAAGAATATTGAGCATCAATGAAGGAAACGTTTATATTAACCCCCCCGTGCCCCTGAGATATGCAGACATGGGACTAGGAGGAGCAGAAGGAGCAGCCAAAAGCAGCCAAGTACCCATTCAGCCAGGACAAATATAGGATCGCTTTCATTTTGTTATCTTGTTATCAGGAAGCTACATGCCTTTTTTCGTCTGAGTAGCACTCCTGATAATGAGAAAAGGTCATGGAAAAACTGGCCCTCCCTTGGGTAAGAGACCGCAGGACAGTAGAATAACCGAACAACTCAGCCAGCGGCACATATGCTTTTATTAACCGGGTATTACTATACATTTCCAGCGCTTCCAGCTTCCCCCGTTTATTGCTTATATTATTAACGATATTGCCGGTAAATTCTTCCGGAGAGTTTATTTCCAACTTCATCACCGGTTCCAGCAACTTGGGCTGGGCCTTTTTCAAGCATTCCTTAGTTGCCAGCATAGCCGCTGTTTTAAAAGCTATCTCAGATGAATCTACCTCATGAAATGATCCGTCTAACAAAGTCGCTTTAATATCAACAACCGGGTATCCTTCCAGAACTCCTTCTTCCAGAGCCTGTTTGACCCCTGCTTCCACCGCAGGTATATATTCCCTGGGTATTGCTCCTCCTACTATTTTGCTGGTAAATTCAAAACAATTACCCGGTTCCAGTTTTAAAACAACATGAGCAAATTGCCCTTTACCGCCTGTCTGTTTCACATAACGGGTTGTGTGATGTGCTGCACAGGAAACAGTTTCTTTATATGCGACTTCAGGTTGGCCAAGTCTAAAATCGATATTGAATTCTTTAGCCAGACGCTCTGCTACTATTTCAAGATGCAGTTCCCCCATACCCGAAATAAGGGTCTGTCCTGTTTCGGGATTATAGGACGTCTTAAAAGTCGGGTCTTCCCAGGAAATCTTAGCCAGAACCTCAGAAATCTTATCTTGATCTGCTTGAGTTTTCGGCTCAATAGCAACCTGTATGACAGGCTCAGGAAAATCAATGGTCTCCAGGAGGATCTTACTTTCCTCAGAACAAAGAGTGTCCCCTGTGCTGATGTCTTTCAACCCGATAAAAGCCACGATATCTCCAGCAAAAACTTCCTCAACTTCTTCTCGGTGGTTAGCATGCATTTTTACCAGCCGGCTAATACGTTCTTTCTTTTTTTTCGTACTGTTGAAAACATAACTCCCTGATTTGACGCTTCCAGAATATAACCGAGCAAAAGCAAGTTTGCCCACGTGTCTATCGTTGACAATCTTAAATACCAGAGCTGAAAATATTTCTTCCTTATCAGGAGTGATTCTCCTTATTTTCCCGCTATCGACAGCTACAGCCTCAACAGCTCTGCTCTCAAGCGGTGAAGGCAGGTATTTTACTATGGAGTCAAGCAGGGTCTGAACACCCATATTGCGGTAGGAACTCCCGCACACAACCGGCACCATTTTGCCGTCTACAGTATTTTTTCTTATCACTCTTTCCAATAATTCTTCTGAGATTTTTCCATCTTCAAAGTAACGATCCAGTAAGACCTCATCGGTTTCAGCTAAACTTTCCACCAACTTTGTTCGCCAAAGCTCAGCTTCATCCTCATAATCAGCAGGTATATCTGTCTCAGTAACTGCACTGCCAAAATTACCCTCGAAAATATAGTATTTCATTTTTATCAGGTCAATAATTCCGGAAAATCCTTCATTCCTGAAGACTGGTAAAATCAATACCAGGGGCTCAGCGCCCAGCTTTTCTTTTATCTGATTTACAACCTGAAAGAAATCCGCACCTACAGCGTCCATTTT
>JACIYB010000016.1 GCA_014360155.1 Syntrophomonadaceae bacterium | reverse complement strand
GGTGTGGGTATCAAGCAGGAACTTCATTTCTCAAACAGCTCCAAAACAGATTCTGAAAGCGGTGCGTCAAAATCAGGAGCAATAGTAATCTTTCCTCTTGCGCTTCCAGGAACGCGCTTTGCAGGGTGCTCTTTCACCGGAACCAGGCGGGCAACAGGTTTACCTGCTTTAGCGATGATAATTTCCTCGCCTTCTTTTACCTGGGTGAGGAGTTTCGAAAAGTGGGTTTTCGCTTCGTGAATATTGACTTTCCTAGCCACATTTTATTACCTCCTGATCCCATTATAGACTAGACTAAGAACTAAGTCAAAGACTTTTCCTCTATTGACTTCCTTCCCCGGGCTAAAGCCCGGGGAGGAAGTCAACTTGTTCCTTTATATGCATTAAGCTGCTTGCAATCCCCAATGTAGAGCCTGTAATAATAGCTGCTGCTAGAACGAATATGAGGAAGAAAAAATTTTCTTTTTTTTCATGGAAAATATTCTTCCTTTCTCTAGATTATTTGCTGCTTTTTCTAAAAAAACATTAAATTTATTCTAAGATAATTGCTGAACGTTTTCAACAATGGTTAGGAGATTATTTCCGGTCAAATACAATATGGCAGTGTAAAATTTTAGTAGGAGAACTGGGATTAGAAGAAGAAAAGAGACCTCAAAGAGGTTGACCCAGAGGGTCAACCCACTCCAGACCGAAGGAGGTTTGAGGTCTCATGTATAGGATACCACAAAGTGAGTTGATTGTGTTGAAATTAGAGAAAGGAATTTTAGAAGCGGCTCGGGAATCGAGAGATTTCGAGGAACTAGAAGAAAAGGTGCAGCGGTTGATACAAGAAGCCACACGAATTATGCTAGGCAATCTTTTAACTGCCATTGATGACGAGATGCTAGCGGATAAGGAGAAGGAAGAATTAAAAGTAGTAGGAAATAGGACTCGGGGCATAATTACGACGGTAGGCGAGATAAAGATAAAGCGCAGGTTATACGAGGATAAAGAGACGAATAAATATCATTTTATGCTGGATGAAGCCCTGGGAATAGAGAAGGGCAAACGGGTGAGCAAACGGATGGAGAAACTTATGCTTGAATTAGGGACTGAAATGAGCTTTAGAAGAGCAGCCAAGATACTGCAATACCTGGTTCCCGGCATTAGCCACCAGAAGATATGGGAAGAAGTACAAAAAGCAGGTGAGAAAGCATCGCGAGAAGTAGAAGAGAAGAGGGAAGCAATATTTGAAGACGGAGAGGTACCGGTAGGCAGAAAGAAAATAGACCGGCTTTGTATAGAAGCTGATGGGATATTCATACCGCAGCAGCGATCCGAAAAAAAGGTTGGAGAGCTTAAGATAGCGACAGCGTATGAAGGGAAAGAGAACGGGAAATTAAAGAACAAGCGAACAGTAGTCGGGCTTACAGACGGGGAGACACTGTGGGAACAAGCGTGTGCGGAGTTCAGTTGGGAGTGGGATTTAACAGGAGAAATCAGCATAGATATTGGAGGAGATGGAGCCGAGTGGATAAAAGAGGGGGCGAAAATTTTTCCTGGAGCACGATACCATTTAGACGCTTTTCATCTGAGAAAAAAGATAACAGAGGCGTTAGGATTCAAACAGGAGTATTGTCAGGCAGTATACAAAAAAATTCAGGAACTGGACCGAGAAGGATTACAGAGAACGTTTGACCAGATACTGAAGCCTACCCAGGGCAAGAAGAAGAAAAAAATTGAGGATTTAAGGAGCTACATTTTAAAAAACTGGGAAGGAATTGTCCAAGTTCCAAAAGAGGAACGGCTGGGGGCAATAGAGGGACAAGGGCGGCACATTATTACCCGGAGGATGAAACACATAGGAGCTCGGTGGTCACCCCTGGGGACAGAACACATGGGGCGGCTGCTCGCAGCCAAGGCTAACAATGAACTCCACCGCTACGCAGGTTCTGAACTTTCATTCAAGCGAGAAACCCTTAGCAGAGCTCTGGCAAAAGTAGAAACAGCCTCTAAGAGGAAGGCTCATCATCAAAGTGAGGGAGCGTGGCTAAGGGCTTCCGTTCCGGCCTTGGCAGGGCCAAATCAGGACAAAATGTGGGTCAAAAAAGTGCTAAAGCCGTTAACCTTACCGGTCTCTTGCGGAGCGTAAGGTTCATGCATGCAAAAATTTTTGGAGTGGGTACCTACTAAATCTTGACACAGTCCAATATAAATGCGAAGTTGACATATTGTGAGTGCTTTGGTAATATCAGATTGTAAGTTACAACCAAATATTAGTAAGAGCGAGAAAGCGAAAGTGTGTCTAGGGTTCCGCATGCTGGGACATGGCTGGTCCGAGTGGCACAGGTGCAAAAGCGCTACACCGTATAGGGATAAAAGCCCAGGCGGATAGGTTTCGGTTAGAAACTTTCCCCCGGGTTTTTAAGTTTTTAGCCCAAAAATAACTTTTTGGGGCTGAAGGCTTGAGGTAAACCCCTCTCCCATTTTCATCAGCGGCTGTGTCCTGCGGACATGGGGGGCAGTAAGGTTTCCATATATTTAAGGAAAAGGAGTGTGGATAATGCCTGATGTCGGGATTATCATGGGCAGCGATTCTGACCTTGCAGTAATGAAAGAGGCAGGAGATGTATTGGAACAGTTTGATATCGGCTGTGAGTTTGCAATTTGTTCAGCCCACAGGCTGCCTGTACAGACCTCTGAGTATGCTTTGAGTGCTGTAGAAAGGGGTTTGAAAGTAATAATTGCTGGTGCAGGTGGTGCTGCTCATTTGCCTGGAGTTATTGCAGCTTATACTACTATTCCTGTTATTGGGGTCCCTATAAAAACGGGGACTCTTTCAGGGCTCGATTCGCTGTATTCAATCGTACAGATGCCTAAAGGCATACCTGTGGCTACGGTTGCGATCAATGGCGGCAGCAATGCTGCTCTTCTTGCGGTAGAAATACTGGCTGTTCACGATGAGAGCCTGCGGCAAAAACTTCTTGATTTCCGGCAGCAGATGGCTGAGGATGTGTTGAAAAAAGACAAAGAGTTAAAACGTATGGGGGCCGGACCGTACCTAAAGCTGAGAGGAGCAAGAAGATGATTGAGAGATATACCCTTCCGGAAATAGGTGATATATGGTCTGAAGAAAATAAATTAAGGAACTGGCTGAAAATAGAGATCGCTGCCTGTGAGGCCTGGGCAGGACTGGGGAAAATACCTCTAGAAGCGGTTGAAATAATAAAAGAAAAAGCTGGCTTTGATATACAGAGGGTTAAAGAAATAGAGGCAGAGGTACACCATGATGTTATTGCATTTTTAACTAATGTTGCCGAATACGTCGGCGATGAATCCAAATACATTCACCTTGGTATGACATCTTCAGATGTGCTGGATACAGGTCTGGCCCTGCAGATGAGAGATTCAGCCGATTTAATCCTGGAAAAGCTTAAGGTGCTGCAGAAAGCGGTTAAAGGGAAAGCCGTCGAACACAAGTATACACTGACAATTGGGCGCACTCACGGGGTTCATGGCGAACCGACTACTTTCGGTTTAAAAATGGCCTTGTGGTATACGGAACTGGAGCGTGACATCGAGAGGATGCAGCAGGCTCGTGAAGTCATATCTCATGGTGCTATTTCAGGAGCGGTAGGCAACTTTGCCCACCTTGACCCGCGGGTAGAGGAGTACGTATGCAGGGTCCTTGGGTTGAAACCCTGCAAGGTTTCCAGCCAGGTTATACAGCGGGACCGGCATGCCCAGTTTTTAACTGCTTTAGCAATAGTTGCCGGTTCTTTAGAAAAAATGGCGACCGAGGTCAGGAACTTGCAGAGGACAGAAATTCTGGAAGCCGAAGAACCTTTCCGCAAAGGACAGAAAGGTTCTTCGGCAATGCCCCACAAGCGCAACCCGATGTTGAGTGAAAGGGTTGCAGGACTTTCTCGGGTAATCAGGGGCAATGCATTGGCGGCCATGGAGAACATAGCACTCTGGCATGAGAGAGACCTGACCCACTCATCGGTGGAGCGCATTATTATACCTGATAGCTGTATCCTCCTCTATTATATGCTGGACAAGTTTACTGGGATAGTCGAGGGACTGGTGGTAAATGAGGGCAACATGAGAGAAAATATAGAAAAGACCAGGGGTCTTATATTTTCTCAAGAGCTTATGTTAGCTCTCATAAACAAGGGTCTTCTGAGAGAAGATGCCTATAGGGTGGTTCAAAAAAATGCCATGAAAAGCTGGCTTGAAAGGTCTGATTTTAAAGAACTGGTACTGCAGGATCCTGAAATTACAGCTTTGCTGTCGGCGCAAGAAATAGAGGCCGTGTTTGATTTCTCTTTATATACAAAAAATGTTGACTATATTTTCAAACGCTGCGGCTTGGAGTGATGGGAGGTTTTTTGATGAAGAAAGGCGAAATGTTATACGAAGGTAAGGCCAAAAAGGTTTATTCCACTGATGATTCCGGGGCGCTTCTTTTAACCTATAAAGACGATGCGACTGCTTTTGATGGTGCTAAAAAGGGAACAATAAGGGACAAAGGGATAATAAACAACCGGGTTTCATGCCTGCTGTTCAAGCTTCTGGAGCGTGAAGGCATAGAGACTCACTTTTTAAAGTGGGTGGACGAAAGAAGTGTACTGGTAAAGAGACTCGAGATGTTACCTGTAGAGGTGGTAGTACGCAACCTGGTGGCAGGCAGCTTGGCAAAACGCTGCGGCAGGGAGGAAGGCAGCGAGCTGCAGAGACCTGTGATTGAGCTTTACTATAAAGACGACAGCCTTCATGACCCGATGATAAATGAGTCCCATGCATTAGCCATGGGTTGGGCAACTGAAGAACAGCTGCGTATCATGAAGGAAAAGGCATTTAAGATAAACAATATCCTCCGCTCTTTTTTTGACAGTATTGGGATAATACTGGTCGATTTCAAGATAGAGTTCGGTGTTTTCCAAGGCAGGGTGGTGCTGGGAGATGAGATATCTCCCGATACCTGCAGGCTGTGGGATAAAGAAAGCTTAGAAAAGCTCGATAAAGACCGTTTTCGCCGTGATCTGGGCAAAGAGGAGGAAGCGTACAGGGAAGTGGCCCGGCGGATTGAAAAAGCGCTTAGGGAGGAGTAAATGTGATTAAAGCCAACATATATGTAACCTTAAAGGAAGGAGTGCTTGACCCCCAGGGAGATGCAGTCAAAAAGTCCCTGCACGTGCTGGGAAACAGGGATGTCGAGGAAGTCCGTATAGGCAAATTTATCGAAGTCTGGCTTCAAAGCAGTGACGAAGAGAAAGCGCGTCAGGAGCTTGAGGAAATGAGCGACAAACTCTTGGCCAATCCGGTAATTGAAGATTTCCGGGTGGAAATCGTGGAGGTCGGTTGATATGAGATGGGGAGTAGTCGTTTTTCCTGGTTCCAATTGCGATGCGGACTGTTACCATGTGATAAAGAATGTAATGGGACAGGAAACAGATTATATCTGGCATCAGGATTCAGATCTTAGCAGGTTTGATGCAATCATTTTGCCCGGGGGTTTTTCTTACGGTGATTATCTCCGCACAGGGGCTATCGCCAGGTTTTCTCCGGTTATGTCTTCAGTAATTGATTTCGCTGAAAAGGGAGGTCTTGTTATAGGCATATGCAACGGGTTTCAGATTCTCTTGGAAGCTGGCCTTCTGCCGGGGGCCATGCTCAGAAACAAGAGCCTCAAATTTATCTGCGATTCTGTTTATCTGAAAGTGAAGCGAGGAGACACTCCTTTTACAAATAGAATGAGAGAGGGACAGGTTATAAAAATTCCTATTGCTCATGGAGAAGGAAATTATTACTGTGACCAGGAAACCCTGCTGAGACTTAAGCAGGAGAAGAGGATTGTTTTTTCCTATTGCAGTCAGCAGGGCGTAGAAAGCACAGCGTTTAACCCTAACGGTTCCGTTGAGAATATAGCAGGGATAATAAATGAGAAAGGTAATGTGTTGGGAATGATGCCGCATCCGGAGAGATGTTCTGAAAGTGTCTTAGGGGGAACTGACGGCCGTTATATATTTGACTCTATGCTGGAGTGGCTGAAGGAGATGGGGGAAAAGTGAAAGAGTTGACATACAGAGAGATGGGGCTTATTGATGAAGAGTATGCCAAAATTAAAGAGATTATGGGCAGGGAACCCAACTATCTTGAACTGGGAATGTTTTCTGTTATGTGGTCAGAGCACTGTGGGTATAAGAACTCCCGGCCCCTCTTAAAAATGTTTCCTACTGATGGGCCTCAGGTTATTCAAGGCCCGGGAGAAAATGCCGGGGTAGTAGATATCGGGGATGGACAGGCGTTGGTGTTTAAAATAGAGAGCCACAACCACCCTTCTGCTATTGAACCTTATCAAGGAGCGGCTACCGGAGTAGGCGGTATTGTAAGGGATATATTTACCATGGGTGCACGCCCTATTGCATTGTTAGATTCTCTGCGTTTTGGTGAACTGGATGATGACAGGGTTAAAGAGCTGTTTTCTGGTGTTGTAGCTGGTATTGCTGGGTATGGTAACTGCTTGGGGATACCGACTGTAGCGGGGGAAGTTTACTTTAATTCCTCGTATAGAGGGAATCCGCTGGTCAACGCCATGTGTGTAGGACTGGTAAAGACTGAAGAAATTGCGCTTGCAGTGGCAGGAGAAATTGGCAGTCCCATAATGATAGTTGGAGCTAAAACCGGCAGGGACGGTATTCACGGAGCAACTTTTGCATCAGAGGAGCTGTCGGAGAAGTCTTCTGAGAAGAGACCCTCTGTCCAGGTGGGGGATCCCTTCATGGAAAAACTGCTGCTTGAGGCGTGCCTGGAGCTTATCAGAGAGGACCTGATATCGGGTATGCAGGATTTAGGAGCTGCCGGGCTGACTAGTTCTATCGCTGAGACTGCCAGCAAAAAAGGGCGGGGAGTAGAAGTGGATGTTCTGAAGGTGCCCCGGAGAGAAAAAGGGATGACTCCTTATGAAGTTATGCTTTCGGAATCTCAGGAAAGGATGCTTATAGTACCCAGGAAAGGCAAGGAAGAAAGGATAAAAGAGATATTTGACAAGTGGGGGCTCGATGCTGCCACAATAGGGCGGGTAACCGGTGACGGGATGTTTAAGATTTATGAAGGCAAACAGCTTGTAGGGGAAGTGCCGGTTGCAGCCCTTACGGAAGGGTGTCCTGTTTATATTCGCGTGGGACAGGAACCGGATTATTACAGAGAATATATGGACTTTGATCCGTTTTCTCTTCCTCAAACAGAGCCCAGGGAAGCCCTTCTGAAACTGCTGGCTTCACCCAACATCGCCAGTAAAAAATGGGTATATTCCCAGTATGATTATCAGGTGATGACTAATACTTCAGTCCTGCCTGGTGACGGCGATGCAGCAGTATTGCGGATAAAGGGGACTTCAAAAGGAGTAGCGCTCACTACCGACTGCAACAGCCGTTTTGTATACCTGGATCCTTATAAGGGAGGAATGCTTGCAGTATGTGAGGCAGCCAGGAACCTGGCCTGTGTTGGTGCAAGGCCTCTGGCATTAACTAACTGTCTTAATTTCGGCAATCCTGAAAAACCGCAGATTTACTGGCAGATGCAGGGGACAATTGAAGGTATGTCCGCAGCTGCCCGGGCTTTGAATACACCTGTGGTAAGCGGGAATGTGAGTCTTTACAACGAAACTGCCGAAGGGGCTGTTTATCCTACTCCAGTTGTGGGAATGGTCGGCCTTTTACAGGATATCAGCAGCCGGTGCGATATGATTTTCAGAGATGAAGGGGATATTATAGTGCTGTTGGGCAGGTTCAGGGACGAACTGGGAGGTTCCGAATACCTTTACAGGTGCTACGGGATAGAGAAAGGAAAGGTCCCGGCTGTGGATCTCGATGAGGAGAAGAACTTGATTGAGACCGTCTTAAGTCTGAATAATGAAGGTTTTATTAAATCGTGCCATGATATTTCCGATGGAGGACTGGCTGTAACCTTGGCAGAGTCAGCTATTAAAGGTGAAATTGGCTTTAGTGTTGATATAGATTTTAAAGGAAAGAGGCTTGATGGAATTCTATTTTCAGAAGCACCGGGCAGGGCAGTGGTTACTGCCCAACGAGAAAACCTGCTGGCATTGCAGGAGAAAGCTGCTTATATGGGGATGCAGGTCCAAGTGCTTGGCACAGTAGGGGGCCCGGATATGGTTTTCCGTAATTCAGGACAAGAGGTGCTTCGCATAAGCCTGGAAGAAGCTTCTTTGATCTGGAATAGGGCAATAGAATCTTATATGAAATAGTTGCGGGTTGGGTTGGCTGGTAGCAAACATGCAGTTTAGGGGGAATACGACATTATGTTGGGCGGAGTAAACGATAAGTTTAAAGACGAATGCGGTGTTTTTGGTATTTATTTAAACAATCCTGTGAGCAGTACTGACGCAGTCAAGGCTGTTTTTTACGGTCTTTATGCTCTGCAGCATAGGGGTCAGGAAAGTGCAGGAATTGCGGTTTCCGACGGACATAGGATTAGACTTCGTAAAGATATGGGACTGGTGTCAGACGTTATAAACATGGAACACCTTGAAAGTCTAACAGGGCATATAGCTATCGGGCATGTACGTTATTCCACTACGGGAGAGAGTGCTGTAGTTAATTCCCAACCGATGGCATTCCATTATTTAAAGGGTATGCTTGCTTTAGCACATAACGGCAACCTGGCAAACACGGTGGGACTGCGCAAAAGACTGGCTACTTACGGCTCGGTTTTTCAAACTACTACTGATTCGGAATTGGTAGCCAATCTTCTGGCGCGTTATTCACAGGACAAAATGGAAGACGCCCTTGCCAAGTGCATGATAGATATGAAAGGAGCCTACGCTCTTGTTATAATGACGGAAAAAAGCCTGGTTGGAGTTCGTGATCCTATGGGGATAAGGCCTCTTTGTTTAGGCAGCCTCGATGGCGGGTATGTGCTGGTGTCCGAATCGGCTGCGCTTGATGTGGTTGGAGCGGAGTTTGTCCGGGATATTAAACCTGGGGAGATAGTAGTCGTGGACCAGGAGGGTATCCGATTTATTCAAGCTGTAAGATCGCCCGGAAATGCCCACTGTGTTTTCGAATATATTTATTTTGCCCGTCCTGATAGTACCATCGACGGGCTTAGTGTGTACCGGGCAAGGTATGAAATGGGGAGGCAGTTGGCCCGTGAATGCGGGATAGATGCTGATCTGGTTATTTCCGTACCTGATTCGGGTACAGCCGCAGCCCTGGGATATGCCAGGGAATCAGGCCTGCCTTTTGAGGAAGGACTGATGAAAAACCGCTATATAGGGAGGACTTTCATCCAGCCTACCCAGGAAAGGCGGGAATTGGGAGTGCGTTTGAAATTGAATGCGGTAAGTGAAGTGGTAAGGGGCAAAAGGGTTATAATGGTCGATGATTCCATTGTAAGAGGTACTACCAGCAGGAATCTGGTTAAAATGCTGAGAGATGCAGGGGCTGTAGAAGTGCATATGGTCGTCGCTTCTCCTCCTACCAAATTTCCTTGTTACTACGGAATTGATACTTCGAGAAGAGAAGAACTTATTGCTAATACCATGGATATATCAGGGATCAGGGATTTTTTAGAAGCTGACAGCCTGCATTATATCAGCATGGAAGGGATGTTTGCAGCTTTGGGGCACAAGGAAGATTTTTTCTGCACAGCCTGCTTTAGCGGGGTTTACCCTGTAGAAATAGAATCGTAACGGTCTTAGTTTCAAATCTGCGGTCTTCGGAGTAGTCTGAGATTGCGCAAAGTGTTTATGGAGGTTAAGCATGGAAAAACCCGGTTTGAGCTATAAAAAAGCTGGTGTTGACATAGATGCTGCCAATAAATCGGTGGATATGATAAAAAAATGGGTTGATATGACCAAGAGACATGAAGTTTTGGCCGGGATTGGTTCTTTCGGAGGTTTTTTTGCCCTTGATACCAGTAAATACAAGGAACCGGTCTTGGTTTCGGGTACGGATGGTGTAGGAACAAAGCTTAAAATAGCCCAGATGATGGGTATTCATGACACAGTAGGCCTGGATTTGGTAGCCATGTGTGTGAACGACATTCTTGCCCACGGTGCCGAACCCTTATTTTTTCTCGACTATATAGCAACAGGTAAACTTGATCCTTTGCAAATCGAACTGTTGGTGAAGGGAATAAGCCAAGGCTGTCTTGAGGCGGGTTGTTCCCTTATCGGAGGAGAAACTGCCGAGATGCCTGGTTTTTATAGAGAGAATGAATATGACCTTGCTGGTTTTGCTGTAGGAGTTGTAGAACGTTCTTGTCTTATAGACGGACATTCAATCGCTGATGGAGACGTTTTAATTGCTCTACCTTCTTCAGGTATTCATTCAAACGGCTATTCCCTGGCAAGGAAGGTGCTTCTGGAAGAAGCAGGGCTTGGGCTTAGACAATACATTCAGGAAATAAAAAAAACGCTAGGAGAAGAACTGCTTACGCCCACCAGGATTTATGTGAAGGCAGTCTTGCCGCTCCTAGAGGAAGTAGAAATTAAAGGGATGGCTCATATTACAGGAGGGGGAATAGCTGAAAATTTGCAGAGGATTTTGCCGGAAAAACTGGGAGCAATTATAGACAGGGCTCTTATTGAAGTTAAACCTATTTTCAAGTTGATACAGAAGATGGGACAGGTGCAGGATGAAGAAATGTTCAGGACATTTAACATGGGGATAGGCTTTTTGCTTGTGGTTTCACGGCAGGAATGCGAGAGGGCTTTAAATTACTTGCATACGAGAGGGGAAAAACCTATAGTTATAGGGAAGGTAAGTTCTGCTGTAGAAAGGGTAATTATCAAATGATGAAAATAATGGAATCTGGAAAACTAAACTTGGCTGTTTTGGCTTCTGGACGCGGCAGCAATTTCGATGCCCTGTGCAGAGCAATTGAACAAAAAGATCTAGAGGCGGAAATAAAAATTTTAATCAGTGACAAAAAAGATGCCGCTTCTCTGGTGAAGGCCCGAAGAAGGGGCATAGATGCTTTTTATATACCGCCTCGAAACTACAGGAACCGTGACGAATACGAGGCTGTTATAGTTGAAAAGCTCCGCGAACGCGGTGTTAACATTGTCGCCCTAGCAGGATATATGCGGCTGGTGGGGAAGGTTTTTCTGGATGCCTATAAAAACAGGATATTGAATATTCATCCAGCGCTTTTGCCCTCGTTTCCAGGCTTGCACGCCCAGAAGCAGGCTGTCGAGTATGGGGTGAGATATAGCGGTTGCACTGTACACATTGTTGATGAAGGTATGGATACCGGCCCCATTGTAATGCAGTCGGTAGTACCTGTTTACCAGGATGATACAGAGGAAAGCTTGGCTGAGCGAATCTTAGCTGAGGAGCATAAAATTTACTGGCGTTCGCTGCAGTACTTTGCTGAAGGCAGGGTATATCTGGACGGCAGGAAAGTGTACATAGCTGAAAAGTGAAGTATTGAGCAGGTGCCTGCACCCTGCTTCTTAGTTTTTTTATTTTTATAACGAGGAGGTCGTTGATCGTGAGAAGAGCCCTTATAAGCGTGTCTAATAAAGAAGGAGCTGTTGACTTTGCCCAGGGGCTTGAAAAATTAGGCTATGAGATAATCTCTACAGGGGGTACGTATAATACACTGAAAGATGCCGGGGTAAATGTTGTAAAAGTTGCTGATGTTACTGGTTTCCCGGAAATACTGGATGGAAGGGTTAAGACCCTGCATCCTAAAGTTCACGGGGGGATACTGGCCCGCAGGAGCGGGGAGCACCTGCAGCAGCTAAAGGAAAATAAGATAATACCTATAGATATTGTAGCAGTCAATCTCTACCCTTTCCGAGAAACCGTGAGCAAAGAAGGCGTGACTTTGGAAGAAGCCATTGAAAATATTGATATCGGCGGGCCGGCTATGATAAGGTCGGCTGCCAAGAACTACCAGGACGTTATTGTCATAGTTAAACCTGATAATTATAAGCTTGTGCTGGAGGAACTGGAAAATCGGGGCGACCTGAGCTTGGAGCTGAGGCTGAAATTGGCTTGGGAGGCTTTCACTCATACCGCTTGTTATGACGCTGTGATCAGTTCTTATCTTGCAGGTTTAAGCGACAGCGGCAGTTTTGGCGACGACTTTTTTGTCCTGGCAGGGGAAAAAGTATATGATCTCCGCTATGGGGAAAATCCTCACCAGAAAGCCTGGTTTTACAAAAACATGCTGCCCAGCACAGGGCTGCCTGATGCCAAACAGCTGAACGGCAAAGAACTTTCCTACAACAATATTATCGATACCCAGGCGGCCTGGGAGCTTGTAAAAGAGTTTGAACAGGCTGCCTGTGTGATAATAAAACATACCAATCCATGCGGCGCGGCTGTAGCAGAGACTCTGGACAAAGCGTTCGAAAGGGCTTTTGCAGGAGATCCTGTTTCTGCTTTTGGAGGGATAATTGCCTTTAACCGGGAGGTTGACTTCAAAACAGCCCAGAAAGTGGCTGAGCCTTTTATGGAAGTGGTTATTGCACCTGGCTATCAGGAAGATGCTCTGGAATGTCTTAAAGCGAAAAAAAACCTCAGGGTGTTGGCGCTTCCTGTCGCGAAAGGTGCTAGGCTGCAGGTCAAGAGCGTGGACGGCGGGTTTGTAGTCCAGGAAAATGACAGGGCTGAAATTGATTTCAACAATTTACAGGCGGTCACTGAAGTAGCTCCTGCTCCCGAGCAGTTAAAAGACCTGGCTTTTGCCTGGAAAGTAGTAAAACACGTGAAATCGAATGCCATCGTGGTCGTAAAAGATGGAATGACCGTTGGGGTCGGAGCCGGACAGATGAACAGGGTAGGAGCTGCTGCTATTGCGCTTGAGCAGGCAGCGGAGAAAAGCGAAGGAGCGGTGATGGCGTCCGATGCTTTTTTTCCGTTTAAAGATACGGTTGAAGCTGCAGCCCGTTATGGGATTAAAGCCATAATTCAGCCCGGGGGGTCTATACGGGATCAGGAAAGCATCGATGAATGCAATAAACACGGTATAGCTATGGTCTTTACGGGTATAAGACATTTTAAACATTAAAAATCAAGATTGCTTAGTACAATTTCAAACTCTTAATTACTACTGCTTATAAACTTAGGGGGGTACGTAATGGGCAAGAAGGTGCTGGTAGTGGGGCAGGGAGCAAGAGAGCACGCGCTGGTCTGGAAGCTTTCTCAGAGTCCGGAAATAAAAAAGATATATGCTGCTCCTGGAAACCCTGGTATAGCCCAACTGGCAGAATGTGTTGCTGTGGAAGCGACTGATGTAAGTAGTTTACTGGAATTTGCTAAAAAAGCTGACATTGATCTTACGGTTGTAGGACCTGAAGCCCCGCTTATGGAGGGCATAGTTGACCGTTTTAAAGAAGAAGGGCTTAAAATTTTCGGTCCTACGGCTGCTGCAGCGAGGCTGGAAGGCAGCAAGGTTTTTGCTAAAAATCTGTTCAAGAAATACGGTATTCCAACTGCGAAATTTGAAGTTTTCGATGAAATCGAAGCAGCCCGGAGCTATACCCGTTCATATACAAGGCAGGGAAAGCCCGTGGTAATTAAGGCGGACGGTCTGGCAGCTGGGAAAGGTGTAATAGTAGCGCCTGGTTGGGAAGAAGCCAGCGAGGCCATAGATAGCATAATGAAAGAGCGCAAATTTGGCAAAGCTGGAGAAAAGGTGGTTATCGAGGAATGTCTTACGGGAGAGGAATTGAGTTTTTTTGCTATTACTGATGGCAGGAATTTCCTATCTCTAGCCGGTGCTCAGGATCATAAACGGGTTTTTGATAACGACGAGGGGCCCAACACCGGTGGTATGGGGGCTTACAGCAATCCTCCCATATATACTCAGGAACTTCACCAGCAGATAGTAGAGACGATTATTAAACCGGTTGTGGCTGCCATGTCGCAAGAAGGGCATCCTTACCAAGGCGTGCTGTACGCTGGGCTGATGATAACGGCGGATGGCCCCAAAGTTTTGGAATTTAATGCCCGATTTGGTGACCCCGAGGCTCAGGTTATACTGCCCATGATAAAAGGGGATCTTTTACCTATTTTGGAGGCTGCTGCTGAAGGGGGACTAGCAGATTGCCATGTTGATATAGACAGAGGGAGTTGGGTGTGTGTGGTCCTGGCTTCAAGAGGTTATCCCGGAGCTTATGAAAAGGGGAAATATATTGAAGGGATAGACGAGTTGGCGGAAGATACCCTGATATTCCATGCCGGTACTATGATTGAAAACGGGCAGCTTTTGACAAACGGAGGACGAGTCCTTTCGGTGGTTGTACGCGGGGATACAATAGAAGAAGCTCTGGAAACTGTCTACCGGGAAGTAGGAAAGATCCATTTTGACGGAATGCATTACAGGACGGATATAGGGAAAAAAGCGCTTAAGCGGGGGAGATGATTATGAACTTTCTTAAAAATCCGCTTGTAAGGGCTGTTCTTGCGGTAGCGGCTGTAGCGATGCTTTTATATATGCCTACGAGGGAATTTTTGAAAATAACTTTTATGTTGGGCATACCTTTTATATTCTTATGGGGATTTCTGGTGAAAAAAAGAAGGTATTCCTTTCCCTGGATAACTTCTTTGGCGCTGCTGCTTCTTATAGCCGCGGCTTACGGTTATCTTCTTACTCAACTGCCCGAGCGAATTGAAGTGCGAAAAATAGTAAGTGAAGGCGGTGCCTTGGTAGCTGAAGGTAAATACGATGAAGCGATAAAGGAGTATCGACGGTTAGAAAAACTTGGCCAAACTGAAAAAATGAAACAAAAAATAGCTGAAGCAGAAAAAGAAAAAGAAGCCGCTCTCTTGCTGGATGAGGTCCGGCAGTTGGTAGCGAGGGGAGATATTGAAAAAGCCAGAGAGATCCTGAACTCGATACCTGAAGATACTCGGGCTGCACGAGAAGCTGTGGAAATGAAAAAGCTATTGCAGGAGGCAAACTAATGGTTACTTTAGATATGGTAAAGAAGAGCCATATTGTTCAGCAGCATATGCAGATGGGGAATGCTTATATAGGCAATATAGGTGCAATAGAGCATAATATAAAGCATGCTGAGCTTACTGCATCCTTGTGTTATGATATACTTGACAAATTGGGATTTCCTAGACGCGAGGCTGAACTTGCTGCAATTGCCGGCTATCTTCATGATATAGGAAATCTGGTTAACCGTTACGGCCATGGAATGTCAGGAGCTATTATGGCGTTTTATATCCTGCTGGAACTGGAAATGGATCCCGAGGAAATAGCAATTATTATGGGAGCCATAGGGAACCATGAAGAATATGCCCAGGGCAGGAATGTAAACAACGTAGCAGCTGCTGTTATACTTGCTGACAAATCGGATGTTCACCGTTCCAGGGTGCGAAAGAGAGATATTTCTTGTTTTACTTCCCGTGACCGGGTAAATTATGCGGTTTCCAATTCAGAATTGATCGTTGACCCGGAGGAGAGAAAGATATTCATGAAGATCGATATCGATACGAAAATATGTCCAGTGGTGGAATACTTTGAAATATTTTTAACCAAGATGCTTATGAGCCGCCGTGCTGCCCAATATCTGAAGTGTGAGTTTGAGTTAATCATCAACGATAACAGGATGCTGTAATTATTTATAAGATTTCAAGTGAAATAAGTTTGGTTTATCTGCTGGCAGGGAAAAGAAAAAGCAGAATAATAAATTTAATGATTTCACTGCAAAAACCTTAAGTTAACCTGTTTAAATGTATAAATATATAGGAGCCTGTTGACGGAGCATGGAAGCAACACCCCGCGAAGGTGAAGCGTCGAAAGGGGGCGAGCCCCAAGGAGGGGGCGAGAGGGATATTGAGCACGGATGGGAATTAGCCCGGTACCCCTTTCGTCGCGAGACAAGCGGATGGTGTTGCCCATGCGGAAGTCTGGCGATGAATATTTATACATTTAAACTAGCAGATTATAACTTACAGCAGTGGAATCATTTAATAAATTTATCCACTGTGCTGTTTCCAGTATTGCCGGGCTAAAATATGAGTGTAGCTTGTAGGTGGCGGATATTAAGTTAAATAAATAAGGAGATAAAACATGAAAAACAGGCAAATTCCCAAAGGACTGCGTGATTTATTGCCCGATGAAGTGAAAGTTAAACGGGAGATAGAGAAAAAGGCAACCAAGCTTTTTAGGAGCTATGGTTATGAAGAAGTTATTACTCCTGCTTTTGAATTTTTAGAAATAATTGAAACAGGAACAGGAGAGAAAATCCGGGAAGAATTATTCCTTTTTATGGATCGTGAAGGGGGCATACTTGCTCTGCGTCCTGAGATGACGGTGTCAATTGCCCGGTTGGCTGCAACTCATCTTCAAAATGCTGATTTTCCTCAGAGGCTTTTTTACGTAGCTAATGTTTTCCGGTACGTGCAGCCGCATGTAGCTCAATACCGGGAATTCTGGCAGGTGGGAGTAGAACTGTTAGGGGCATCTGGAGTATGGGCGGATGCAGAGGTAATAACCATAGCGGTAAAAGCCCTGCGTGATATAGGGCTTGATGATTTTAAAATAAGCTTGAATCAAATTGGTATATTCAACAGCCTTCTCGAGGAGAGCAGGATGAGAGATGACGAGAAAAAGCTGATAAGAACACTTGTTGAACGCAAGGATTTGGTTGAGCTGTCCAGGTGCCTGGAAAATCTTGATATCGATGATGGTCTAAAGGAGGCGATTGCCAGACTTCCGGTGCTGCATGGAGGGCTTGAAGTGCTTGACCAAATTCCTTATTTAGAAAAAAATAAGGGTGCTTCTAAGGCGGCAGACGAGCTGGTCAAGCTGCACGATGCTTTAAAAATCTGCAATGTAGCTGATAATATTGTTGTGGATATGGGAGTGCTGCGCGGGCTGGATTATTATACTGGAGTAGTATTCGAGGGATATTCACCCGGTTTGGGTTACGGCCTTTTGGGCGGGGGGCGTTACGACAATTTGCTGGAGCAGTTTGGTTTTCCCTGTCCTGCGACAGGTTTTGCCTTAGGAGTAGACAGGCTAAGCCTGGTATTGGGACATGAAGAAGAGGAACCTGTTCCTTACTTGATAGGCGGTGAGAATTTCAGATTAATAATAAAAAAAGCTGAAGAATTGAGAAAACAAGGATATATAGTACAACTTGACGTGGAAGGTCACAGCAAGGAAGTTCTAGAGGAGAAAATAAAAGCCAGTAAGAGAAAATACCGGCTTATTTATATTGAGGAAAGAGAATGAGCTTTGCTGTTTATAGGGGGATTTAACTGATGCAAAGGGATTATTTGACTATTGCTTTATGTAAAGGAACTTTATTGATGCCTACTTTAGATCTTTTGACTCGAGCTGGATTACCCACTTGCGGTATTGAATCTGACAGCCGCAATATGGTGTTTACATATGATCAGGCAAGAATCACCTATCTTATGTGCCGTCCCACAGATGTGCCTACTTATGTCGAACAGGGCGCAGCTGACCTGGGTATAGTAGGTAAGGATGTTATAGAAGAACAGGGCAAAGATGTTTTTGAAATGGTAGATTTGAAATACGGTTACTGCCGTCTGGTAGTCGCAGTACCGCTAGAACTCCGGGATGTTTCAGTAAAAGATTTAAACTATAAACGGGTTGCTACCAAATTTCCGGTAATTGCAGAACGCTTTTTTCGCAGCCAGGGACTTCAGGTAGAAATTATAAAACTGCACGGGAATATTGAGCTGGCTCCCTTAATGGGATTATCAGATATGATTGTGGATCTCGTATCAACTGGGCGCACTTTGAAAGAAAACAATCTCATTGAGGCTGTAAAAATTATGGATTCAACCAGCAGGTTAATATGCAACCGAGTAAGCTACAGGACTAAACACAAGCAAATACTGCCTTTGATTGAAGTTGTCCAGAAGATAGTGAGGGGTGACGTTGTAAATGAAAATTAGGAAAATAGAAGCCTCGAGCAATGAGATGCTTGAATTTTTGGAGTTTAATTACAGCAGTCTGAAAGATTATGAAGCAAGTGTTATTGAAATAGGTCGACAAGTTAAGGCTAGGGGAGACCAGGCGATTTTTGACTTTTGCCGCAAATTCGACGGAGCTGCGGTGAACGAGAAAAATTTCCAGGTAACAGAAGACGAAATTGCGGAAGCTTATGAGAAAGTCAGCGGTGAGTATGTTGACGCCTTGACCAGAGCTGTGCAGAATATTGCCTTTTACCATTACAAGCAGAAGAAAAATTCCTGGATGGAACCTGATGAAAGAGGCAACATACTGGGTCAGATTTACCGGCCTCTTGAACGGGTGGGCATATATGTGCCTGGGGGTACGGCTGCGTATCCATCGTCGGTTTTGATGAATGCTATTCCTGCTCAGGTAGCTGGTGTTAAGGAGATAGCCATGGTAAGCCCTCCGGGTAATGACGGCAAACTGAACCCCTACACCCTGGTAGCTGCTGCCGAAATTGGGCTGACTGAAATATATAAAATGGGTGGAGCCCAGGCTATTTTTGCCCTGGCCTGGGGAACCGAGACTGTCCGTAGGGTTGATCTTATCAGCGGACCCGGAAACATATATGTAACTATTGCCAAAAAGATGGTGTACGGCGATGTCAATATTGATATGCTGGCTGGCCCCAGTGAAATACTGATAATAGCAGACAGTAAGGCTGATCCTGCCTATCTGGCTGCAGATATGATGTCACAAGCAGAACATGATGTTCTGGCGCGCAGTATCCTGGTCACTGATGCTCCCGCCCTCATTGATCTGGTGGAAAAAGAGATCGAGCGTCAAATAGCGGGACTTTCCCGTAAGGATATAATTGCCCAATCTCTCGAAAATAACGGGGCATTTATTCTTGCTGCTGATATGGATGAAGCCTGCGAGGTTGCTAACCGGGTAGCTCCTGAACATCTAGAGCTTATGGTGGAAAATCCTTTTGCTTTTCTCAGTAAAATCCGGAATGCAGGAGCGATTTTTTTAGGGGAATATACCCCTGAACCAGTAGGCGATTATTTTGCCGGGCCTAATCATATTCTTCCTACCGGGGGGACAGCGCGCTTCTATTCTCCAGTAAGCGTCGATACTTTTATGAAAACTTCTAGCGTAGTATACTACTCTCCAGAAGGGATCGAGCAGGATGCAGAAGACATAATGAAGCTGGCTTTGGTAGAAGGTTTGACTGCCCATGCCAATTCAATCAAAGTGAGGTATGACAAAAAAAGGTAAGGGCGGCAGAGGATGACCTGGGGAAAAGCGGCAGATCCTTTTGGATTTTGTTTTTTAACGTTTGATTCCACTGCAAAAACCTAAGTTAGCCTGTTTAGACGAATATTTATACATTTAAACCAGCAGATTATAACTTTCAGCAGTGAAATCACGTTTGTAATATTTATGTAGAAAGGAGAGCTAGAGGTGGAAGATAAAACCAGGATTGGGGAAGTTCAGAGAAAAACCAGTGAAACCGAGGTGCTTGTGCAGTTAGAATTAGATGGCACAGGCAATCACCAGATAGATACTGAAATTCCTTTTTTCAGTCACATGCTAACCCTTTTTTGCGTGCACAGTCTGTTTAACCTGAAAGTAACAGCTCGTGGAGATATTGAAATAGATGACCACCATACAGTTGAAGATATTGGCATTTGTTTGGGGCAGGCTTTTAAGCAAGCATTGGGAGAAAAAAAAGGGATAAATCGTTTTGGAGAGGCTACAGTACCTATGGATGAAGCTTTGGTTCGGGTGGTGGTTGATATTTCGGCCCGTCCTTATCTGGCATATAATGTAGATCTGGTAAGGGAACAGATTGGCAATTTTTCAACAGAAAACGTAAAGGAATTTTTCCGGGCTTTTTCCAACAATGCAGGTATTAACATTCATATTGACTTGTTGAGAGGCGAGAATAATCACCATATAATTGAGGCTGTCTTCAAGGCATTTGCCAGGGCCTTAAAAAGAGCGGTAGAATGCGAACCGCGGATGGAGGGAGTCTGGTCTTCTAAGAAACTTCTCTAAGTAAGGGAGAGATATATGATTGATAGCGATTATTGACTATGGCATGGGCAATCTCGCTAGTGTCAACAATGCTTTTTTAAAGTTGGGGTATGAGACCTGCACCACCAGTGATCCGGAAGAGGTAGTAAATGCTGACCGGGTAGTACTGCCGGGAGTTGGGGCTTTTGCGGATGCTGTCATGAACTTATGCGACCGCGGTCTCGATAAAGCTGTTTATGAAGTTATAAAAAGAAATAAGCCGCTATTGGGGATATGTCTCGGGCTGCAGCTGCTTTTCAGTGAGAGTGAAGAAAACGGGACCAACAGGGGTCTGGATGTATTCAAAGGGAGGGTCGTTAAATTCAGACCTCCTCCTGGCTTCAAAGTGCCCCACATGGGCTGGAACGAGGTAAGACCAGTCCCTGGGGCGAGATTATTTGCGAACATTCCTCACGGCGGGTACTTTTATTTTGTTCATTCCTATTATGTTTTGCCTGAGGACAGCTCTTCTATAGCAGCGAGGAGCGACTATGGCCTGGATTTTGTGTGTGCTGTCGAGAACGGAAATATCTTCGCTACCCAGTTTCATCCAGAAAAATCAGGTGAACTGGGGCTTAAAATACTGAGCAATTTTGCTAGAATTTAGTTTGATTTTGTTTCAATTTAATTGATTCGAGGTGTATTATGGTAATCTATCCTGCTATTGATATAAAAGATGGACAGTGTGTAAGACTGGTGCAGGGAAGGGTAACCGACAAAACCGTTTATTCAAATGCACCGGCAGATATTGCATTATCTTTTCAGGAACAGGGAGCCGCGTGGCTGCATATTGTTGATTTGGACGGAGCCTTTTCAGGAAAGCCTCACAATTTGGGAGTTATTGAAGACATAGCTTCTGCTGTAGATATACCTTTTCAAGTCGGCGGCGGTATACGCAGCAGGGGTGACGTGGAGGATGTGCTCAAAACCGGAGCTCAGAGGGTAATTATCGGTACCCGGGCAGCGACCAGTCCGGATTTCATTAAAATATTGCTGGACAAATTTGGACCGGAAAAAATAGTAGTAGGGCTTGATGTTAAAGATGGCAGGATAGCTGTGGAAGGTTGGGTATCAACATGCAGCCTTTCCGCATTGAGTTTAGGGATGCAGATGAAAAGTTTAGGGGTTAAAACCGCGATTTTTACTGATATCAGCCGGGACGGGCTTCTGGCAGGACCCAATTTAGCTTCTATTGAGCATGTAGCAGCTGGTACCGGTCTGGAGATAATCGCCTCAGGAGGGATTTCCAGTATAGAAGACATAAAAGTTCTTAAAGCTATGGAACCCTTGGGGGTTAGCGGAGCTGTTATTGGCAAAGCATTATACGACGGGAAAATCAAATTGTCCGAGGCGATTGTAGAAGCTAGTAGGTAAAGGGGAGATTTTCATGTTGGCGAAGAGGGTTATTCCCTGCCTGGATGTCCACAATGGCAGGGTTGTTAAAGGTATAAACTTTGAAAACCTGCGTGACGCAGGGGACCCGGTTGAACTGGCTGCTTTTTACGACCGGGAAGGTGCGGACGAGCTGGTCTTTCTTGATATAAGTGCTTCTGCTGAGGGGCGGAAGACCATGGTGGATGTAGTGCGAAATACTGCTAAAGAAGTGTTTATTCCGTTTGCTGTTGGCGGCGGTATTGGCAGTATCGATGATATCCGCAATATCCTCAAGGCAGGAGCAGACAAGGTGTCTATCAATTCTGCTGCTGTCAGGGAGCCGGGTATAATTTCCGAAGGGGCGCGAAAATTCGGCAGCCAGTGCATAGTGGTAGCAATTGATGCCCGTATGGCAGGCAAGGAAAACTGGGAAGTGTATGTTAACGGGGGAAAAGTGCCTACTGGCATAGATGCGCTGGAGTGGGCGAAAAAGGTTGAAAAGCTGGGGGCGGGGGAAATACTGCTGACCAGCATGGATAAAGATGGGACAAAGGACGGGTATGATATTGAGCTGACTTCGGCGGTAAGCGAACTGGTTCAAATTCCGGTTATCGCTTCTGGAGGTGCCGGCAACCTTTACCACCTGTACGAGGCGATAGAAAAAGGGAAGGCGGATGCTGTGCTATGTGCTTCCATTTTTCATTACCGGGAATATACAATAAGAGAAGCCAAAGAATATTTGGCTGACAGAGGAGTGCCGATAAGGTTATGATGGATAAAATAAATTTCGATGACAAGGGGCTTGTTCCTGTTATTATACAGGATTACAAGAGCGGGCAGGTGCTTATGCTGGCTTACATGAACTCTGAATCACTGGCTAAGACAATGGAAACCGGCAGGACCTGGTTTTTCTCCCGCAGCAGAGGCAAACTGTGGATGAAGGGTGAAAGTTCTGGGCATATACAGGAAGTTAAGAAAATATTTTATGACTGCGATGCAGATGCCCTGCTCATACAGGTTGAGCAGACCGGGGCTGCCTGCCATACTGGGCATTATTCCTGTTTTTTCCGGGACGTAGAAGGAAAGGAAACGGAGGAAAGCGTTTTTAATGCCGAGGAAGTTTATGCTCCTGCGAAAGAAGGGCCGGGAATATTATACGAGCTGTATGATATTGTAAAAGACCGCAAAAAAAATATGCCTGAAGGGTCTTATACTGCTTATCTTTTTGCAAAAGGCCTCGACAAGATACTTAAAAAAGTCGGGGAAGAAAGTGCTGAGGTTATCATTGCGGCCAAGAACAGGGAAAAAAATGAAGTTGTATATGAGACTGCCGACCTGCTCTACCACCTTTTGGTCCTATTGGCGGATCAGGGAATAGAGCTTTCTAATATTTTTGCCGAACTAAAATCCCGCAGGTAAAGCCTGAGTCAGCATAAAAAATATGATTTTTTTGTAAGCATATATCATCCGGAGTTGATCATAAATGTTCAACTCTTTTTTTATTTGTCTTTGCAAAAAAAAATAATTATATCTATACATAATTATATAAATATAGTATCATGAGCATATGACCATATATTTTACGGTGATTACTGGTATCATGGTAATTGATGTATAAAAACGTTTAGGGGGTATATGTATGAGGCTGTCTGAGTTTTGGAAAAAATACAGGTTTACAGCGGTTTTTCTAACTTTGATAGCGGTTGCTATTGCTTGGGTAATGTTAACCGGAAGAGCTGAGATGGAAGGTGCTCCAGCGCTGACTACTACCAGAATAATTCTGCTTATTGTTGTTGGTATGGCGGCAGGCTGTTTAGGTGGATGGATAGGGACTGGCGGCTGCAGTGTAATGCTTCCTATTCTCCACTTCTGGTTGGGGTTCCCAGCTCCCTTGGCCATAGGCACTACTTTGTTTGCGGTTATATTTACGGCTATTTCAGGGGGATACGGCCATTTTATCCGGGACAATTTCGATCACAGGGCGGCTCTCTGGCTTGGAGGAATTGGAATTTTAGGGGTTGTATTGGGGTCTTGGTTATTTACGATATTGTCAGCTCATGCTGCTCTGATGGGACTTATACTGGGGATAGTTTTCTTGTGGCCTGCTATGCGCATGATCCGCGAAGGTTTGGCCCACGGTATGCCTGGTGCAGTGAAAGAGGGCAGCAGTATCGAAGCGCCGGCTGGCGGGCTGGCTGCTTTCGGGGGGTTGGTAGGAATTCTCACCGGGTTGGTTGGACTGGGTGGCGGCTACGCATTGGTACCAGGACTTATATATTTATTCCATGCACCTGTATATATTACCATGGGGACTTCTCTGGCAGCTATGGTACCCTTAGCGATTGTCGGAGGGGTGATTAAACTTGTTCAGGGCTTTGTAGTTCTTGGAGCTGCGTTATTCATGGCTGGAGGGACTATTATTGGAGCACAGATCGGGGCGGCTACTATAAAACGTTTCAAACCCGCTACCTTGAAATTAATATTTGGTCTGTATTTTCTCTATGTTGCAGTTAAATTTATCGGGAATTACCTGGGAATACCGGTGTGGTAACAGAGGAACAAGCATTCATTTAGTTTGAAGATATGGCGGTGATAGAATGTACGAAAATTTCTTTAAAGCGTTGGGGGAACCAACTCGTTTGCGGATTATCAGATTGCTTGCCCAAAAAGAGCTGTGCGTGTGTGAACTGGAAGAGATTTTGAATATAAGCCAGCCGCGCGTCTCGCAGCATTTAAAAGTCTTAAAGCAAGCCCGGCTTGTTAAAGAACGTAGGAAAGGAACCAAAAGATACTGCAGGCTAGACCGCGACAGCTGCCAGAAAACCCTGCTGAGTTTTATGAACTACATGGGCTTTTCTCTGGAAGAAGAGAAGAGATTTTGCTCGGCAAAGAGCGGTTAGTCCGCTGTATCTGGGAGTAATTCGGGAAAATTATAGAAGACCGCACATCTGGGGCGGTCTTTTTAATATGGCGGCAAGGTCGGGTTCCTTGTCTTTAATAAGAAG
>JACIYB010000159.1 GCA_014360155.1 Syntrophomonadaceae bacterium | reverse complement strand
CAGAATCTGTTTTGGAGCTGTTTGAGAAATGAAGTTCCTGCTTGATACCCACACCTTTTTATGGTGGATTACTGACGACTTCCGGTTATCTCTGCGCGTGCGAGAAATTATCAGCAGAGGCGAAAACAAGCTGTTTCTCAGCGCGACAAGGACCTCTACTAACTTAACACACACCCCTCTGAATTCCGTGATTGCTCCCTCACTGATTGTATGGTAAACTTATTTGCAACAGCCAGAAATGTGCAATAACCATAAATGGTATGATTTTACAAAAGGTCGTTGTTGCCACCAGGGAGGAAATAACATGTCCGGTGAGACCATAAAAATAGAATTTGAATTGCCCAAAGAATTATTCCTTAAAGGACGAAGTCTAACACAAACACTAATCAAAGCTGAAACATTGCAGAGGCTGGCTGCAACCTTTTATGCTGACGGTAGCTTATCTTTGGGCAAGGCGGCCCAACTAGCCAATGTAACCAAGCAAGATTTCTTGGATTTTTTGGCAAACCATAATATACCACTTAACTACGATGTCCATGAGTTAGAGGAAGATTTATCAACAGTCAAGGAGTTCTTGCAAAATGAAGGTCGTCTCTAACTCAACCCCGCTTATTGCCTTGTCCAGGATCAATGAATTAGGACTTTTGCATACCTTATTTGGCACAATAATTATACCTGCTGCCGTATACAATGAGGTAGTTTTGGAAGGAGCCGGCAGACCTGGTGTAAAGGAGGTCGCCAATACCTCCTGGATCATAAAAAGGGAGGTACAAAACCTCCTTGCTGTTTCAATGCTTCAAATGGACCTTGATCGCGGGGAAGCCGAGGCTGTTGTTTTAGCAAAGGAACTGGGAGCAGATTACCTTTTGGTAGATGAGAAGAAAGCCCGGAGAGTTGCCAGAAGTTCTGAAATGAGAATAATGGGTACTGTAGGTATTTTGGGGCTTGCTGCCAAGAAGGGGCTTATTTCCAATCTTGACGAAACTTTTAATAAGTTAGAGGAAAATGGCTTTCGGTTTACGGAACAGGTAAGGAAAAAGGTTAAAGAGGAAATTGATACACATAGCTAATAGCAGTCTAAGATTATAACGCGCTAGGAAGCCCTTCACTAACTGTAAACAGTTAGGGGCTTTTTGTTGCCATTACCTAAAAATAACTTTGGAGGTGCAGAAAATCCGAATTTGCAAGAAATATGACGACTACAAATTACAATAATCCATGATATCCCTTATTATACGGCTTATATCCTTTATCCCATTTTGCATAACGTCATACACAATCTTGTATTGAATAGTACCGTATTGGTGGGCAATTATATTCCTAAACCCGACAATATCCTTAATTTTCTCTCGATATTCCTTATCAATAATCCCATTTCTATAAAGAATATCAGCACAATCAGAAATAAAAGCAATCTCTCCCATTTCATCATCAGCAATCATATGGGTCATTATATCAATCAAATACTGGATAGCTGCAAACAGGTTTAGTACAACTATATCTTTGGCATCCTGATCTTGAGAAAATTCTTCCCTACTCATTTGCTGGAATCTTTCCACCCTTGACAAATGGTATTCTACTTTATTTATCTTCTGCACTAGCAACACTTTATCTACCATCTCTTATTCTCCTGTTAATTTTCTCCTTATTAATTGCAAAAATCTTTTTATTTATCTCCAGGAGGTCAAACTGTTCAAAGTAGGACTTTACCCGGAAATCTACCAGCTTTTTTCTGTCCCTTTCATTCACCTTTATCCCGTAGTAAAAAATCTGCTGTTTGAGAAGAGGGGGAGCTGTGTTTAATATCACCACATCTACATCCTTACAAAACTGATTTTCCAATTCCCTTTTGTACCTTAACAATATTTCCATTTCTTTTTCTTCTTTAAAATTGTCCAGCAGCACAGCCACATCAACATCATTTTTTACCTGTTTATTATCTTTTGCATAAGATCCGAACAGGTAAACTGCGATTATTTCTTCATTTTTTTGCAAAAAACGGTTTAAACCTTCTATTACACAGGTGGGATTCAGTTCTTCCTTTTTCATAGCTTTCTCCTCTTGTTTTCAAGAGTTCATTCTCTCCTGAGTTTGTCAGTTCGATCGCCGTATCCCCCGCCAAATCGATGTTATAATTTTCACAAGTGTCATTTTGCCACTACATTTTAGATTTTAAATTCATTGGCAGGCATGATGTTAGCAGGAGGTTTTATTCGTAACAGGCGTAGAATCCGCCTGGATAGGTCGGTTCCTTTAGTTTTTATTAAGTATGGCACGTGATCAAATTCAACTTGCGCAAAATTTAGTGAATTTAAAGCTTCACGAATTGTTTCCGGAGATGCCTTTTCTCTTGCCTTTCTAAGCTTGAACTCCAGGGTCCTTTCCAGCAAAAAGGCTAAAAAGCAAATTACAAAATGGCCCTAATTTTGCTATTTATATTCTGTTAGAATTCGTATATAATAATTGCAGAATAATTTATTGGAGGCTGTTTTATGATTATTAAGTCCTCAACAACGCTTCGTAATGACTATAACGTTATTGCACAGCTTGCCCATGAAAAAGCGGAACCAATATATATTACTAGAAACGGCGAAGGCGATCTTGTTGTTATGAGTATAGAAGCCTTCGAACGCAGAGAGGCTATGCTTGACCTGCGCGAAAAACTCCTGCTTGCTGAACAGCAGCGTCTTGCTGGAGAGCCTACCATTCCGCTCAGTGAATCCCATAAAAAACTGAAAGAGAAGATTAATGGAAAAGTATGACGTAGAATTACTACCTGCAGCCTATTCAGACCTAGACGAAATATTTGACTATATAATGGCGGATAATCCACAAGCTGCTGCTGAGGTGCTTGAGCATATAATGTCTTCTTTAGCAAGGCTAGAACATTTCCCGTATTCGGGCAAACCATTATTCGATCGTTCTCTAAGAAAGTTCAATTTTCGCATGGTCATTATCGACTCCTATATAGCCTTTTACCGTTTCGTGGATAATAAGGTTCTGGTGTATCGCGTTTTACACGGAGCAAGGAAATATTCGCATCTTCTGAAAGATACGATAGAATAAAGACATTTTAAGGAGGCCCGCCGCCAAATCTGTCCAGCACTTGCTTGAGGGAGCACGGCTAGTTGCTAAAGGCAAAACACCAAGCAATATCTGTGATGATGTTTTTGGCCGGGAGGCAGACTAACAGCCAGACTAATCATTTTGCCTCCCGCCGTTTGCTGTCTTTAAAATTTTTAAAGGAAAGCAAGAGAAAACAAGAAAGTTTTTGCTTCTACCGACCAACATGCCTTTGCTTTATCTGCCTGAAAATCATGGTTATTACCACTCAATTAACATCGTTATGAAATAATGTACTATTCGGTCGTTAAGAAAATCAAGATATATCTTATATATATATTAATCTTCGTATAATATTACAATATATGATAAATGCTTGAATATATTAATAATATAGAGTATATTATCGATATATATTACGGGGTGTGTATAATGAATGAAAAGCGGAGTAACTTTGAGAGATTAGCCGAAAAAAGAGTTACTGAAGTTATAAAAAAGATGCGATTGGTAGGAAACTTAGCTAATAAACATAACTACGATTACA
>JACIYB010000158.1 GCA_014360155.1 Syntrophomonadaceae bacterium | reverse complement strand
ATAGACGCTTGGTCTCGCAGGATATGATTTAATTTTGTATTAACACTTTGTTTTGCATAATATATCCTTGCCAGCAAGGTTTCTGAGTATAACAACCGGTAATTAAATAAAAGTTATCTTGTCTGATATCCGCCCAATTGTTCAATTCGCAAAAACAGAATAAAAAATATAATACACACATTGACAGCTACAGCAACGGCAATTTTCAAAAGAAGGCGTTTTTATCGTCAAGAATTTTTAAAAAGCAATGAATAAATCAGGATTATTAAATTCAATAGAAGATAACAATACTAATAAAAAGGGAAGGGATCAAGGTGGAAAAGACTCTGCTTAAAATAGAAGGCATGCACTGTGCAGCCTGTGCTGCCCGGGTAGAAAACAGTATAAAAAAACTGGACGGTGTAAAAGAGGCTGCTGTTAACCTAGCTGCAGGAATTGCCAGTATAGAACACCTCCCAGATCAGCTTTCGGTCGAGGAACTGATCGAAAGCATATCCCACGCCGGTTACACTGCTCGTGTCCTGGCAGACATAGCACCGGAAAGTTTGGAGGAAGTTGCCCGGCTGGAGCTGCAGCAGAAGAAGCGGCTGCTATTTTTTTCCGCCGTCCTTTCTTTTCCGTTTCTCATCACTATGCTGGACAACTTTTTGAATTTGCCGCTGCCATCCCTGGTCGCAGAACCTGCTGTTCAGACAGCACTGGCCTCAGCAGTGCAGTTTGTCGCCGGAGCACCTTTCTACATCGGGTCTTACCGCTCCCTGAAAGGCGGCAGTGCAAATATGGATGTCCTGGTTGCTATAGGAACAAGCGCTGCCTATTTCTACAGCCTCGCAGCCGTTTTTTTCTTCCCAGGAACTCCTTTATACTTTGAAGTCAGCACCATGCTGATTACCCTGATTCTCCTGGGGAAATACCTGGAAGCACTGGCCAAGAACAGAACATCTGAGGCTATAAAAAACCTTATGCGCCTTCAGCCCAAAACAGCAATTTTAATACGCAGCGGGCTGGAAACGGAAGTCCCCATATACGAAGTCGAAGTTGGAGACACAGTAATTATACGGCCAGGCGAACGCATACCTGTAGACGGGGAAATAACAGAAGGCAGTTCAGCAGTGGACGAGTCCATGGTAACCGGAGAGAGCCTGCCCGTTGATAAAACCCCGGGCGACTTCGTAACAGGCGGCACCGTGAACACGTTCGGCATACTTAAAGTACGGGCCAGCCGGGTCGGGAAAGACTCAGCCCTGGCCCAGATCATCCGCATAGTACAGGAAGCCCAGGGATCCAAAGCTCCGGTCCAACTTCTGGCTGATAAGGTCGCCGGCTATTTCGTGCCGGTAGTTCTTACAATCGCAACAGCAACCTTTTCTTACTGGCTCTGGTCCAGTGGCAGCGAAAATCTTGCAAAGTCCGTACTCAACGCTACTGCTGTCCTTGTTGTAGCCTGCCCCTGCGCCATGGGACTGGCTACTCCAGCCTCAATCATGGTAGGGACCGGCCGGGGTGCTGAAAACGGAATCCTCGTCAAAGGAGGCGAATACCTGGAAAAACTCCATAAGGTAGATATGGTTTTCCTAGATAAAACCGGGACCATCACCAGGGGCGAACCAGAGCTTGCCAGTGTGCTGGCAGTCAAGCGATTTGCCGGACAGGAAGAAAAAATTCTTGCCTTGGCAGCTCAAGCGGAAAAATACTCTGAACATCCAATAGCCAGAGCAATTGTCAAAGGAGCCGTAGACCGTATCTCCAATCTGGACCTTTCTCGTGAACCTGAAGAATTCAAAGCTGTCCCTGGTAAAGGAGTTTTATGCCGTTTTGACGGGTACAGTCTCTTAATAGGGAATAAACGTTTTCTGGAAGAACACGGAATCGACATAAGTTGCCAGCAGCCTGCAATAGAAAAGCTACAGGCTGCTGGCAACACCACTGTTCTAGTAGCAATAGACCAACAAATTGCAGGAATAATGGGAGTTGCTGATACACTGAAAGAATACTCGCAAGAGGCTGTTCAGACAATAAAAAACCTGGGAATTGAAGTATGGATGATAACAGGAGATAACCGCCAGACAGCTATGGCCATCGCGTCACAGGCAGGAATAGAAAATGTCTTGGCCGAGGTCCCGGCGGCTGAAAAAGCCCGCGAAGTAAAGCGGTTGCAGGAAAAGGGGCATATTATCGCCATGGTAGGTGACGGTATTAATGATGCCCCTGCCTTAGCCTCTGCTGACGTAGGAATTGCTGTTGGAACGGGAACTGATATTGCTGTGGAAGCAGCAAATATTACCTTGATGAACGGAGACCTGCGCAAAATTGTTCCAGCTATACAGCTAAGCCGGGCAACTATGCGCAACATAAAGCAAAACCTGTTTTGGGCATTTATATACAATATAATCGGCATCCCAGTTGCTGCTGCGGGGATGCTGAACCCGGTCATGGCTGGAGCTGCGATGGGGTTGAGTTCAGTATCAGTAGTTGCCAACGCCCTACGCTTGAAAAGAACCAGGCTCTCTTCTTGATCCCCCGCCTCTAACCAAAAGCATTTTTATCCCGTCCCTGATTTCTCCTCTCACCCTCCCAAAATACCGGCCTTTTTTCTTCACTTCCCTGAGCGTCTGCTGGGTCCGCTAAATACAGAAAATAAAAACACCTGACTCGTATTATCAGGCGTTTTTGCAAGAAAGGAGAAAAAAGCCGCCCTCTTTTAAACCTCTCCCTTCAAATCTTTTCCTTTCTTAAGGTTAAACTGAAGCTGTCTGTTCGTACACCAATTGAAAATCGCCGTTTAACTACTCCTCGTCCTTTTCTTCAGGAATATAATATTTATCCGCATGCTCACACTCAAACCTGTAAGAACAATTTTCGCAGGACAACATTTTCCCTCCCCTCTGCGCCAATTCATTGGCCATTATTCGCAGCAATAATAAATTCATCAATAATAATTTCATTATGGAAGAACGAAGCCTTCACCACTGCAAAGGTCCCGTCCTCTGTATATACGCATCAACCCTCGACACCTGAATTGCCCGTACTTTTTGGAAGAAGGTGCTCCCCAGAAAAGAAAAGCAAAAAATATGCCCACCTCCCGGCCAGAATTAAAAGTACTATGATAATTGCAGAATTTCACCGGCAGTTTTTTATATGTTATTTATTAACATAATCTAAAACCTGTGATTACACCACCCGACATACTTCTTCTTAAACTTCAATTTTCCTTCACAAAAAGATTTTTTTTGGTTTTTTTAAAAAACGGTTTGATCTGAAAATTGGACAATTTAGGTTTTTTGCCGCCTTAAAATACTGTAAAATTCAAGCAGGAGAAAAGGTACCCAAAAACCCAATTTATTTGCCGCGCAAGTAGGGCAGATTTTTTACGGAGGGAAATGATGGAAAAGATAGAGCACAAAACTGAAGTTCGCGTAATATATGCAGACACAGACGCGATGTCAGTAGTATACCACAGCAATTATTTTAAATGGTTTGAAGTAGGTAGGACAGAATTATTAAGAAACATAGGCTATCCATATGCCCGTTTGGAACAAGAGGGGATCATGCTTCCCGTCATAGAATGCGGATGTAAATATGCCAAACCGGCTCTATACGATGACCTGCTGGAGATAACCTCTATGATTAAAGAAGTGAAAGCAGCTTCCATCCTAATAGAATATGAAATATGCAGAAAGAGTACGGGAGAACGTCTGGTAACCGGTTTTACCAAACATGCTGTCACAAACAGCAGCCTGAAACCTGTTAGATTGCGGAGTGCTGCACCGGATCTGTATAAACTATTGGTTAACAAGTAAAAAAAGATACCCTACTTTGCCGGCACGCCTCCCCCTCCCCTGGACACATAGTTCTTCATCCGCCCCGGAGCCAAAGTTTCTGTCAGCAGTTTCATTAAGTAACTGTATAAGTGTCAACTTATGTTATAA
>JACIYB010000157.1 GCA_014360155.1 Syntrophomonadaceae bacterium | reverse complement strand
ACCAGCGGCCGGCTCGGCCTGTCAATCAACCTCGCAGTAATAGTCGCAAGTTCTGTAGGTTTCCCTTCTCTCTTAATAAAACCGCCTGGTATTTTCCCTACGGCATACTGCCGTTCTTCAAAATCCACAGTTAGCGGAAAAAAGTCAATACCTTCTCTCGGCTCCCGGGAGGCAGTAGCTGTAACCAGAACAACGGTTTCCCCATACCGTATTACTACAGCTCCGCTGGCTTGCTTGGCAACCTTCCCTATTTCTACACTTAAAGGTCTCCCGCCAACTTCAGTCCGATAGGTGTACACCTAATGAAATTCCTCCTTTCCTGGATTTATATTGTTAATAATAATTTAAAGAGCGGCAATTCCGCTCTTTACCTGCGT
This sequence comes from Syntrophomonadaceae bacterium, assembly GCA_014360155.1. Lineage (GTDB taxonomy): Bacteria > Bacillota > Syntrophomonadia > Syntrophomonadales > Syntrophomonadaceae > JACIYB01. The sequence goes on along the minus strand of JACIYB010000157.1, from coordinate 3,599 downwards.
AAGCCAAGTCGATTCACAATGCTGCGGTAACGTTCAAAGTCCTTCTTTTTAAGGTATTCCAAGAGTGCCCGCCTCTGGCCAACCATTTTCAAAAGTCCCCTCCGTGAATGGTGGTCTTTTTTATTAACCTTAAGATGCTCATTTAAGGAATTGATTCTCTCCGTGAGCAAGGCGATTTGAACCTCAGGAGAACCGGTATCATTTTCGTGAATCTGGTAATTTTTAATAATTTCCTCTTTTTTGTCCAGCGATAATGCCAAAATTTCACCTCCTTAAAGAAACAATCGCCACTGACCAAGATTAACGCCGGTGAAATCGCAAACCCTAGCCTGTGGACTCGAATTATTTAAAAATCTTAACAACCAAGAAAAATTGTAACACAGGCATTTTAAAAAGTAAACTTGGTCCCAGGAGAATTCTAGTATTTATGGGACACAGCAATTTCAGCCTGTTTACAGTCTAATTCAATCTGTTGCGCGAGTTCTTCCGCACTGCTAAATCTCTTTTCCCCTCTAATTCTTTCCAGAAAATACAACTGGAGATGTCTGTTATATAAATCTCCCTTGTAGTCCAGCAAATGAGCTTCAACAGATAAAGGATAATTATCATGGAAGGTTGGTTTGCTCCCTATATTGACAACACATTTATAGCGCTCACTGCCAATCACTGCTATAGCCGCATAAACTCCTTTGCCCGGTACATTCAAGTCTGGAGAGACCTCTAGATTAGCCGTAGGGAATCCTATAACTGAACCCCTCTGCTCTCCCTTCACTACAATTCCTTCCAGCATAGGATAATAACCGAGCATATTGTAAGCCCGCTGTATATCGCCGATATCCAGAGCGCATCGAATAAGACTGCTTGACACTGTCTCCCCGTTAATCTTAACGGGCGGTATTATATTAACCCCAAAACCGTACTTTTCTCCCAATTTACTCAGCAGCTCCGGAGTACCTAAACCCTTGTTGCCGAAAGTATAATTAAACCCCACAAAGACTTCCTTGGTGTGCAGTTTGTTGACAACAATTCGCTCTACAAATGTCTCGGGAGACCACTTGGAAAGTTCGAGAGTAAAAGGGGTATAAATCAGTATATCCAAACCCAACTCTTGCAGAAGCTCTGCTTTGCGTTCAGCCGTTACCAACAGTTTGGGCGCATTATCCGGGTTAAGTACTTGAGAGGGATGGGGAGCAAAAATTAATGCTGCTGTTACGCCCTTGCCAAACCGGGCTTTATCCACCATCTCACTGATAAGCTTTTTGTGCCCCAAGTGAACCCCGTCAAAATTGCCAAGCGCTAGATATAAAGGTTCATCTGTTTTCTGAAAATTTTCTATTCCTCTTACTATTTGCATCGGGATCTCCTTTACCTCAATTTATCTTTAGCCAGCCAAATGTTTGAATTATCATATTTAAAATAATGATTTCACTGCTGAAAGTTATAATCTGCTGGTTTAAATGTGTAAATATTCGTCGCCAAACTTCCGCATGGGCAACAGACTCTTACATATTTATACATTTAAACAACCTGACTTAGGATTTTGGCAGTAGAATCAATAATACAATAATATAACTCATTTAATTATAATTTTTTTGCTCCTGAGTAGCTACTGAAAAACAAAAAAACCCAAGGCGATTAACTTATATTCAACTCAATTTAAAAACTCTTACCGGTTTAATCAAGGTCCCTTCTTTTTTTTCTTCGGTTTCAGCGATAGCAGCGAGGCGGCGCTGAGAAGAATACACCCTGATCTTCTTTGCCGAAATTCTGCTGTTGCAACTCAATACCCTTCCGTTCATTACCTGGTTTATCTCTTCATCTGAATTTACCGTAAAAACAGGCAGATTCTGCAGCGGATAATCTACAGGTAAGAGAAAATCCTCAATCCCCCTCTCTCTCTCTAGAACTTTATCCAGAGAATAACTCTCCTCTATCTTAAATACCCCAGACCGAGTACGGGTCAGATGAGATAAGTAAGCGCCTGTACCCAATCTTTCTCCGATATCATTGCACAAAGTGCGTACATAAGTTCCTTTCGAGCATGTGACTTTCAAGGTTACTTTTGGCAAGTCAGGGGATAAGTCCCAATCAACCAATTCTAAGGAAATTACCTTCACTTCCCGGGCTTCGCGTTCGACCATAATCCCCTCTCTCGCTAATTCATGAAGTCTTTTCCCTTGATAATGTACAGCCGAAAACATTGGAGGTATCTGTTTTACAGAACCAGTAAAAGATGCCAGGATGTTTCGGAGCTCGTCTATCTCAAAATCTCTTTTATTTGTATAGGCAATATTTCCCCAGGCATCCTGCGTGTCAGATTTTCCCCCCAGGGTCATTTCAGCCAAATATTCTTTACTCTCATCGTCTATGTATGGAATTACCTTGGTAGCTGTCCCCACCGCTATGGGCAACACGCCACAAGCCATGGGATCCAAGGTCCCCAAGTGTCCCAGTTTTACTCTTTGAGACACTCGTCTTCTCAGTTTCCTGATCACGTCAAACGATGTCAATCCTTCAGGTTTATTAATGTTCAGGAATCCCTGCACAGTTAATCAATCACACCCTCTATAAAACTGATGACCTGGTCCTTAACCCGTTCCAGGCTTCCTTTTATGCGAGCCCCGGAAGCCATCCTGTGACCCCCGCCCCCAAATTTTCTTGCCAGAGAGGATACGTCAACTTTCCCGCGGGATCTGAAACCCACCTTCACTTCTCCCGGCTGTACTTCTCTGAAAAGCAAACCCACTTCAACTCCTTCTATCTGCCTGGTGTAGTCAATAATGCCTTCCGGGTGCAGATCTAAAGCGCCTATAGCTGCAATTTTTTCGTACGGCAACATCATCCAAGCGATCCTGCCGTCGCTGCTAAAGCCAATGTTTTGCAGTGCCTGTTGCAACAGTAGAACTTCTTCGCGCGGTTTAGATTCAAAGAGATTGACCCTAGCGACATTTACATCAGCACCTTTTTCCAACAGGTCGGCTGCTATTCTCAGGGAATTGCTCGTAGTATTGCTGTTTAAAAACCTGCCAGTGTCTTTAACTATACCAGCGTACAACGCGGAAGCTATTTCGGGCGTAACGGTTATACCGATACAGCCGAAAAGCTCATATATGATTTCTGCTGTTGCTGCTGCAGACGGGTCTACACAATTATAATCACCAAATAGATCATTGGTAATATGATGATCAATGTTTATCGTACACGATCTGGCCGCTAATAGAGCAGAAACCTTTTCTCCTACCCGGTGTTCATCAGAGCAATCAAGGTAAACCGCGTTAAAAACCTCCTCGGGCACCTTTATTTCACCAGGGTTTTTCACCTCATTAAAGCCCTCTAAATAACTATATATAGGCGGCACTGGATCTTCCAGCCACATTTGCGCCTGCTTCCTCAACAATTTCAGTCCCGTATATAAAGCCAGCATGGAACCAATACAGTCCCCGTCAGGGACTGCGTGCCCTACAAGGACATAATTGTCTCTGAGGATGAATTGTTCAGCAATCTCTTTAACACTGTTCATGGCTCTAATCTTCCAATTTTGTCCCTTCCTTCAATTCTTCGAGAAGGGAAGATATTCTAATACCATGCTCAATCGATTT
>JACIYB010000156.1 GCA_014360155.1 Syntrophomonadaceae bacterium | reverse complement strand
TCCTGGAGACATCCCGTTTGTGGAGAGAAACGGTTAATGAAGTGGCTAAGGGTTATCCCGATATAGAGGTAAGCCACATGTATATAGATAACTGTGCTATGCAGCTGATCCGAAACCCTAAACAGTTCGATGTTATAGTTACCGAAAACATGTTTGGTGATATACTTACTGACGAAGCTTCTATGTTGACCGGCTCTATCGGTATGTTGCCGAGTGCGTCTATAGGCGGGAAGATTGGCCTTTATGAACCTGCTCACGGCAGCGCTCCCGATATAGCCGGGCAGAAAAAAGCCAATCCCCTGGCTACTATATTGTCAGCTGCCTTGATGCTCCGCTATTCTTTTAATTTGGAAGAGGAGGCATGTTTAATCGAAGAAGCGGTGCGGAAGGTTTTGGAAGAAGGTTACCGCACTCCTGACTTGATGGAAGAGGGCAAAAAAGTGCTTGATACAGTTCAGATGGGGGATGTGGTTGCTGAAAAAATTAGAACCCTTTGATGCGCAGCGGTAAGGACAAGATATTTTTAAAGTTAAGGAGGAGAAAGAATTGGGGATAAAAAAAATGTAGATATTGTTATTTACGACACTACCTTGCGTGACGGTTCACAGGGGGAGGGGCTCTCTTTTTCTGTGGACGATAAACTGAAGATTGCCAAAAAACTTGATTTTTTGGGCGTATCCTATATAGAGGGCGGATGGCCGGGAAGCAACCCCAAAGACCTGGAGTTTTTCCGGCAGATTCAGAAAATTGACCTGCAGCATTCTCGTATCGCAGCTTTTGGTTCTACACGCAAACCAGGGGTAACGGTTAAGCAGGATAATAATATCAGGGCTTTATTGGATGCGGGGGTATCGACAGTAACTATATTCGGCAAAAGCTGGGATTTTCACGTTCTGCGGGCCCTTGAAACCACTCTGGACGAAAACCTCAACATGATCAAGGAGAGTATTTCCTATTTGAAGGATAAGGGTAAAGAAGTGATCTTTGATGCAGAACATTTTTTCGACGGATATAGGAGCAACAGCGATTATGCACTGAAGGTACTGCAGGCAGCTGCGGATGCTGGCGCTGAATGGCTGATTCTCTGTGACACGAATGGCGGCATGATGCCCTGGGATATTGTGGATATCATAAAGCAGGTGCGGAAATTTGTTGCTGTTCCGTTGGGTATTCATGCTCATAATGATTCAGACTGTGCGGTAAGCAATTCTTTGATGGCGGTAGAACAGGGATGCCTGCAGGTGCAGGGAACCATAAACGGATACGGAGAGCGCTGCGGAAATGCCAACCTGTGTTCAATAATACCCAACCTGGAACTGAAAATGGGGAAGAAGGCCTTACCCCAGGGGCATTTAAAGTATTTAACTGAAGTATCGCATTATATAAGTGAAATAGCGAACATGCCGCATTACAACAGCCAGCCTTTTGTTGGTTACGGGGCTTTCGCTCATAAGGGAGGAATCCATGTAAGTGCTTTATTGAAAGATTCTCTTACCTATGAGCACGTCAACCCTGACGAAGTAGGCAACCGTCGCCGTGTCTTGGTGTCTGAGCTGTCAGGCCTCTCTAACCTTCTGTATAAAGCCAAAGAGCTAAAGCTGGATATAAACCGCTATGATGCCAGAACCCGCGAGGTCATCAGGCAGATTAAAGAAATGGAGAACCAAGGTCTGCAATTTGAAGGGGCGGATGCCTCTCTGGAGCTTTTCCTTAGGAAAGCCTTTGGGCAGTATGAGGATTTCTTCCAGCTTAACAACCTCAAAATAATACTGGAGAAAAATGAAGACGGGGAGATTACTGCAGAGGCGGTGATTAAAGTAACAGTATCCGGTAAAACCTTCCATACAGCTGCCGAAGGGGATGGACCGGTTAATGCTCTGGATAATTCTCTGCGCAAGGCGCTGACAGAAGTATACCCTCAGATAAATGATATGCACCTGACTGACTACAAAGTCAGGGTCCTGGACGGCAATAAAGGTACGGCGGCCAGGGTTAGAGTCCTTATCGAGTCTTCCGATAAGAGCAGCAAGTGGAGCACGGTAGGAGTTTCGGAAAATATCATAGAAGCTTCCTGGCAGGCGCTTGTAGACAGTATAAATTACATGCTCATGAAACAGCAGGTAGGTACCGGCAGTACTGGTTGACAGTTTTGCAAAGGCTTTTATTTTGGTTTTGGCGGTTTCTGGGCTGTATATGCATCTGAATTTTATTTTTAGAAAAAAGTAATTGACCTGTGAGCTATAGTCTAATACAATAATTAAGGTTGCTGGTAAAAATGTAAATCAATACTAATTTGATAATTAATACACTATTTTTCCAAAAACAGGAGCAATAGATGCTATGAAGAGACTAAGTCCCAAAAATAATTGCTATCGGGCGATACTTGCTCAGGTCAATTATTTGGACAGATTTATCCAACAAAGAAATAAGCTGAAGGAGATTTATGAAGATTTAACTGAACTTGCCTTCTATATGCTGGAAAACGACAGTGAACAGGTGATTAAGGGGATCGTGCATATCAAAGACGGTATACTGGAGATGGAGGAGCATTTTTCCAGGATATGTTCCCGGGATGAGCCGGCAAGACTTATAATTGCTGAAATAAAGACTCATCTGGACTATTTACTGCTGGAATACCGCCAAGAGGGAGACTGTAGCACCCCCCTTCCCCGGGTAAATATCACCCAAAGCGGTAATAAATAAGACTTTGTTCTCAGTCTATTCAGCAAGCAAGTCGGCTAGGCCTCTGTCTAATTCAGAGATATCGTAGTCTTTAATGTATTCCAGGTCTTCATTGGTTACCGATGTTATATCATAAATACGCAGCTGACCGCCTTCTTTGATGAGGATAGCCATTTCTGTACTTATGGGTTTTCCGTTTTTCTTTAAGGAATATGCTACTAAGGCAGAATTCTCTCCCTCTTTGGTGTAAGACGGCATAATCTCAACAGTTATGCCGGAAAGTTCCTTATTTTCTGCTTCTATTTCGGCAATAGCCCTGCTTGTTTCTTTTTCTATAGCATCTCTTTTTTCGATCAGATCTGCAGGTTTTAGAGAAGCGTACTGGGGCAGCAAGCGAGCAGACCAGAGAACGCTGAGGTTTTCAGCAACAGTGTCAAAATCTCGTTCAAAATAAGCTTGATAGAAGTTTTTTACAGTTTTCTCAGCAGCAGGCAGGTCTATATAGGCAGCATAGTAGTACATGGCGGCTAATATTGCTATGACAATTATGAATAGAGACCCGGGGACATTGTAAACAATTTTTTTGTGCAATGTATATTTGCCTCCGTTCTTTAATTAATTAATGGTTTAAATGTATAAATATTCGTCGCCAGACTTCCACATGGGTAACACCATCCGCTTGTCTTGCGACGAAAGGGGTACCAGGCTAATTCGCATCCGTGCTCAATAGCCTTCTCGCCCCCTCCTTGGATCTCGCCCCCTTTCGCTGCTTCGCCTTCGCGGGGTGTTGCTTCCATGCTCCGTCAACAGGCTCCTACATATTTATACATTTAAACAGGCTAACTTAGGGTTTTTGCAGTGGAATCATTAATAAATAATAAACATATTAATGTGATTTTAACAGATTTAAAAAGCACAAGCAATTTAATATAGGAATTTATCTGTGTCAGGAAAAAAGTGGTTTGTTGACTAGCATATTTGTTTTTGTTACCATTATGAAACAATTGCCGGAGTATTGGAGGAATTATAAGCATGGCTGATAATATGGCAAGTTACAAAGGTTCATCTAGTTACATAGCGTCTGATGAGTTGATGAACAGTGTCAATATAGCGATTGCTCTGCAAAAGCCTTTATTAATAAAGGGCGAGCCGGGTACAGGGAAAACCATGTTGGCTCAGAGCATTGCTGATTCACTGGGGTTAAAGCTGATTATATGGAATATAAAGTCAACTACCAAGGCCCAGGAAGGACTTTACGTCTATGATACGGTACAGAGGCTTTATGATAGCCAGTTTGGGGAAAATGATGTATCTGACATTAAAAAGTATATAAAACTGGGTAAGCTGGGCGAAGCGTTTGTATCTCCCGCACCAGTAGTCCTTTTAATAGACGAAATAGATAAAGCTGATCTGGAGTTTCCCAATGATTTGCTGTGGGAACTGGACCAGATGAGTTTTCACATA
>JACIYB010000155.1 GCA_014360155.1 Syntrophomonadaceae bacterium | reverse complement strand
CTGGAAGCACGGCAAAAGGGAGATTTGAGGCGGGTATTTTACCGCAGTCAGGACAACGGTTTCCAGCCAGAAGAGCAGATAGTCGGGAATATCGGTACTTTGATGCGTGTTTATCAATCTTTAATACAGGAAAAACTTAAGACTGAAAAACTGTACAGCTTACCGTCAGGAGATATTAACATAGGCGATAAAATGGATGAAATTTTGGAAGAACTGCAAGGGAAACAAGAAGGGCTGGTGTTTCAGAAATTATTTGCCAAAACGGCTAATGTTAGAGAGATCCTAGGGCTTTTCTTGGCTTTATTGGAATTGGTGCGCCTGCAGAAGGTGGACGTGATTCAGGAAAGGCCGTTTTGCGATATAAAGGTTTCGTTACGGGTAGGCGAAGTAAAATGCTGATGTATGATGAAATTAAAGCTGCAGTTGAAGCCATCCTTTTTGTAAGGTCTGAGCAGGTTGATTTGGAGGAATTAGTTGAGGTTTTAGGTGTGCCTGGGTTGGAATTAAAAGCAATTCTGGATGAGCTGATTCTGGAGTATAATAGTGAGAAAAGAGGAATACAGATATTAGCGTTGGATAATGGATACCTAATGTGCACAAAACAGGAATACTCCGATATACTATGTAAAATGGAAAAGCCGTTACGCCGGAGATTGTCCGCTGCAGCTTTGGAAACCTTGGCTATTATTGCTTATCAGCAGCCCGTTACTAGGGCGGAAATAGAAAAAATTCGAGGGGTAAAGTCAGATAAAATAATAAACAATCTACTGGAAAAAGGACTTATTGAAGAGGCGGGCAGAAAAGCGGTGCCGGGAAAACCTATTCTTTACGTTACGAGTAAGGAATTTTTACAGGTATTTGGTTTATCAAGCCTTAGTGACTTACCAGTTATAGAGGAGGTTTAGTGCTGTGTCTGACAAGTCCGTTGAGGAACAAATCAAAGAAAAGGCTCAGGAAGCCCGCAAATTGGCGCGTTATATGAGCAGTATCCAGGACCTGGTGGAGAACCAGATTCAAAAAGCCCAAGAAAGAGGGGATTTTAATAACCTCAAAGGAGCTGGAAAACCTCTCCAGTTTTATGAAAATCCCTATGAGCCCCCCGAATTACGTATGGCTTTTAAAATTCTTAAAGATCATGACTTCGCCCCTTATTGGATTGAACTAGGCAAGGATATTGATTTTGACCTTGAGAATTTTCGGAAAGAAGTTGAGTCCTTTAAGCGGTATACCGTAATGTTCTATAATGAGAAACGCAGCAAAATAGCACTTAAGCGATATGAAAAGAAGAAAGCTCAATTCTATTTTGAAAGCCGCCTAAAATTGGAAAAGATAAATAGAATGATAACCGATTATAATCTGCACTGTCCTACTTTTAGGGTGGGCAGAGGGAATATAGCGGTTGACGATGAGATGTTAAAATTGATATCTGAAATTGAGAAGTTGATAGAGGAGGCGAGGCGGTTTAACGAATAAGCCCGTTTTTCCAGGAAATAATAAGGAAAAGCGGGAGAAAATTAGGTGCTATGTTTGCTTTATATTTTAGCTTCGGGATTTTGGCGTTTTTAATAATTTTATCGCTTGCCTGTGTAAAGCTGCAAATAGCGGTACAGGCTGCCGATATTGAGAAAAAGAGGTATCTTAGTATCAAGATCAACTCTTTTTTTTTAAGAAAATGGGAGAAAGAGTTTAGAAAAGAATTTAGATATGATGACTTCGATTTATTGTTTTTTTTAAAGCAAGCTGTTGGTTTTCATGTTGGAACTGCTTATCAAGAACCCAGTTCTCCCGGGGCGTTTTGGCACAATTTGAGAAGCGCGGGGGAGCCTTATGATACTGTCAGGTTGGTTTTGCGATATGCAGTGATAGAGAAGCTGGATTGGAAAACCGTGGTCGGGCTTAATGATGCCATGGACACAGCAATTGGTGCGGGCACCTTGTGGGCTTTGAAAGGAAGTCTTGTAAGTCTGCTGAGCAGTAGGAACCGTTTGCAGGATATAGTTATTGAGATTGAACCTGATTTTGCGGAGACAAAAATTTGGAGCAGGTTGGACTGCATATTAAAAATACGAATAGGATATATTATTCTTATAAAAATATGTATGTTTGTTTTAAAGGTCAGGAGGTATTTTGATGGATACACAACAGGAAAAGCAGTACAAACATCCCATTGAGGCTCTGATGACGACCGCTATGCAGAATATAAAAGAAATGGTTGATGTTAATACAGTAGTAGGGGATGCGGTAGAAACCAATGACGGAACTGTAATTATTCCTATTTCCCAGGTGGCTACCGGTTTTGCAGCTGGTGGTGGCGAATATGAATTAACCAATGCTTCTAAAAGTTCGGAACTGCCGTTTGCTGGGGGCAGCGGGGCAGGAGTCTCTGTAAAGCCGGTGGGCTTTTTAGTAGTGAGGATGAATGATGTGAGATTGATTTCCGTAAGCGGCAACCCCCTCGCAGAACGGCTTATAGATCTTGCTCCTCAAATAATGGATAAACTTGAAGGTATCTTCCAAAAAAAGAACAGCCAGGATATAATGTACGAATATGAGGAAGAGTGAGGTAATTCCTGAATATTTATACTGAAACGATGGAACAGTTCACCTGAAACGTTGAACTGTTCTAATTTTTTGTCCAAAATCATACCCTTCTAAAAGGAATCTAAGTTCAGGAGGGATGGTTTTGCTGAATATCATCTGGCTCTTACTTTTAGCCTCAGGGATAATTATCGCTGCATTAAACGGCAATATAGAGGTGGTAACAGAGGCTGCTCTGGGCGCTGCTAAGGGAGCTGTCGAGGTTTGTTTTGATTTGGTTGGTATTATGGCGTTATGGCTGGGTATTATGAAAATTGCTGAGCATGCGGGAGTGGTGGGGGGTATTGCTAAACTAATGGAACCGATAATGGTGCGACTTTTCCCAAGTGTCCCGTCAGATCATCCGGCAATGGGAGCGATAATCTTGAATATCAGCGCCAATATGCTGGGACTTGGTAATGCTGCTACACCTTTTGGCATGAAAGCCATGCAGGAATTACAGAGGCTAAATCATAAACCAGATGAAGCTTCCGAAGCTATGTGTACTTTTCTTGCTCTTAACACTTCCTGTATAACACTGATTCCTGCTACAATTATAGGGGTGCGGCTGTCGTTTGACTCGTCCAATCCTACAGAAATCGTAGGTCCCTGTATATTCGCCACCGGTGTTGCCATGATTATTGCTGTTTCCCTGGACTACTGGTTCCGCAAGCGAAGTCCATGGGGGAGGCACCGTTAAATGCTCCTGTCTTTTCTTACCCTGGTCTCAAAATGGGCAATTCCGTTCCTCTTGCTGGTTATACCCATATACAGTTATGTGAAAAAAGTTCCGGTTTATGAGAGTTTTGTAGAAGGTGCTGAAGAAGGTTTTACTACGGCTGTAAAAATCATTCCTTTTTTGGTGGGTATGATGGTAGCAATTTCAGTTTTTCGAGCTTCGGGCGCGATGGAATATTTAACTCGGGTTTTAGATCCCCTTGTCTCACGTTTAGGGGCTCCGTCTGAGATACTGCCTCTGGCAATAATGCGCCCCCTTTCCGGGAGCGGGGTTTTAGGTATGGCGACAGAGTTAATGAGAATATATGGTCCCGATTCTTTTATCGGGAGGCTGGCTTCAGTGATGCAGGGTACGACTGATACCACTTTTTTCGTTTTAACGGTATATTTTGGCTCTGTAGGAGTAAAAAAATACCGCTATTCTGTTATAACTGGTTTAACCGCGGATATAACCGGTTTTTTTGCAGCTATATATATATGCAATATATTATTTTATTAACTGAGACTGTGACCCCCAATCTGTGCGTTTATTATTTTATAAAACCGGACAGCCCGTAGAAGATAAGATTGAGATTATTGGCCGGTAAATCTATAGGGCTGAAGGTATTGAGCTATAGCGCTGGAAGCACGGGATATAATTGATCGGCTGGGGAACGTGATATACGGCAGTTTAACTGACCGTCTATCCATTCGTTCTTCATTACTTCATTATAAGAGACAGAAGTTCGGCACGTGTTTCTGACCTGCTCTCAAATATACCTCGGACTGCCGAAGTTACAGTAATCGAACCCGGTTTTCTAATTCCTCGCATGGTCATGCACATATGTTCTGACTGGATTATTACTGCAACACCAAACGGGTTGAGGACTTCGT
>JACIYB010000154.1 GCA_014360155.1 Syntrophomonadaceae bacterium | reverse complement strand
CCCGAGCCTTCATTCTGAAGGCTTCTTTTTTATCTACTCCCATCTCTATCAATTGTTCAACCTCAGCCGCAACAATTTCCAAGTCCACCTGTTCCTCCTTTTTTTCTCTACCAGCAATCAATACAGTTATTTCTCCACAAAGCGGTTTATCCTGAAAATAAGGCCTCAACCTCCCCACCGTATCCCGCTTAATCTCTTCATGCTTCTTCGTGAGCTCCCGCACTATTACGATCTCCCTATTCTCTCCCATTATTTCTTCGATATCAGCCAGCAGATCGATTAAACGATGGGGAGATTCGTAGAGGATTACAGTCTTCGTCTCATTTTTAAGCCTTATAAGCGACTGGCGCCTTTTCCCCTTGCGCTCAGACAAGAATCCCTCAAAAAGAAAACTGCTGCTGTCCAGTCCCGATACCACCAGCGCAGATATAAGTGCGGAAGGCCCGGGGATTACTTCTATTTCTATTCCCGCCTCAATCGCCCTTCTGACCAATTCCTGCCCAGGATCAGAAATCAACGGCATCCCCGCATCAGAAACAAGTGCAATATGTTTTCCCTGCTGGAGTTTTTTGAGAATATAGTTTTCTCTGCTCTTCCTGCTATGTTCATGGAAACTCACCAGGTGTTTTTTGATCCTGTAACGGTTGAGGAGTTTGATTGTCCGGCGAGTATCTTCACAGGCAATCATGTCGACACAGCGTAAAGTTTTCAATAACCTTATAGTTACATCTTCAAGGTTTCCTATAGGAGTTCCGCAGATGTACAGTTTCCCCATCTAACCCCCCGCTTTGCCTAATTGAAGCTCTGCAGTTGGCAAAAAATGGATTCCAAGCTCAGCCAACTGCAAAAACCGGGATCTTGGTTTTGAAGTCGAAAAAAGTTCAAGGCCCTCCAGCATAAATTTTTTGAATTTCCTCACTATATTCTCCGTTTTTATCATAAATTATAAGAGGAGGAAGAATTGTTAGCTTTCCACGCCCGTTTTTACGAGCTTCTATGAGAAAAATCTTGGCCTCCCGATCAATAAAAGCATGTACTGCTTTAAGCTTTTCCGGGTTTAATCTGTATTTTCGCAGAAGTTCCACCACTTCCGGGAGCCTGTCTGCTCTCTGGATAATACACAGCCTCCCCCCTGGGCACAGGATATAGTTAGCGGCAAGTATTATCTGCTCCATATCTACCAAAAGTTCATGCCGGGCAACAGCTTCCTCTCCATTTTCGCATATTTTCCCTTCCCCTTTTTTCCAGAAAGGGGGGTTACTTACAACCAGCTCGGCAAAGTGTCCTGGCATTTTGTTTTTTATATGCCTTATGTCCGCGTGAATTATCTCAATCCTGTTCTCCAGGCTATTATATTTCACAGTCCTCTTGGCCCTCTCCACCATGCTGTCCTGTACTTCCACTCCTATAATATGAGCTGATGATGACCGCAGTGAGAGAAGAAGCGGGATAATACCATTTCCTGTCCCAAGATCTACTGCTGTATTTACTCCCTCCATCTTTGGGAAATATGCCAACAAAACAGCGTCAAGAGAAAACCTGTAGCCTTTTCGAGGCTGAATCAGTTCCAGACCGCTCAACACGTAGTCTAAACTCTCCTCTTTGCTGACTAATAACGTCCTATCTTTATTCACTGTTTACTCCTTCGCCAGAAAAGATATACAAAAAAGACATTCCTCGTCTCGCGGCTGCCCATAAGCCACCGGGCATATATGATAACCCTGCTTATATATCTCGCTTAGATTTTTACGCCCTTCTTTTTCCAGTTCAGCGCCGGGTAGAACCGGTTTGCTATTTGCTTTATCATGCTCTCCGGTTTTATCAAATTCCAAACGGGATACGCGTTCCTTCAGTTCTCCTAACTCAATTATCAATTCCCGGATAATCAACTTCAATTCCTCGATCGTTCTCTCCATCTTTTCCCTCCCCGTTGCCGTTATCCCCGGATTCATATAACTCAGATTCATATTTTAAACAGCACATTAACCGCCCACAGATTCCAGATATTTTTGTAGGATTAAGAGATAAGTTCTGTTCCTTAGCCATGCGGATAGAAACCGGCTCAAATTCCCCCAAAAACGAAGCACAGCAGAGAACACGGCCGCACGGGCCTATTCCGCCAACCATTTTAGCCTCGTCTCTAACCCCTATTTGCCTGAGTTCTATGCGGGTTTTAAATATGGCTGCAAGATCCTTAACCAGATCTCGAAAATCTACACGCCCCTCAGCGGTAAAATAAAAAATCACCTTGCCTTGGTCAAATGTGTATTCTACATCTATTAAGCGCATGGGCAAACCATGTTCCTGTACTTTTTCTCTACAAATCTCCATGGCCTTTTTTTCTTTCTTTTTATTTGCTGCATAGATTTTTTCATCTTCATCGGTAGCTTTGCGAATAACTTTTTTCAGGGGAAGAACCAGTTCCTCCTCGCTTACTGTTCTTTTACCAATAACTACCCTGCCGTATTCAATACCCCTAACTGTTTCTACTATAACCGCATCTCCTGCTTCAACCTCAACACCTTCACAGTCAAAATAGTATTTTTTCCCAGCGGGCCTAAACCTCACTCCTACTACCAACGCCACAGTTATACCTCCTTCTCAACTTGCCTGCAGTTGCTCCATATCTTTAACTATAACCTACTTTAATGCACTCCAGATTTCATAAGAAATATTAATGCTTATTAAAAGTGAGTTTATGTTGCGGTCGTAATATGTCTTAAGAAGATTTATTTTGGTTACAGCTTCCCTTATCCTGTTGGTACTGGTTCCCTTTACCAACCCGGCTAACTTTATGTTTTCCGGTATATCCGCAAGTTTTTCGTCTCCAGTTTCCTTATACACACATATGTCCCTCAATATTGTTTCCAGCATACTGCCCAACAGAAGAGGGGCTTTTTCCATCTTTTCTGCTGCATTGAACACCTCTATAACTTCATCTCCCAGCAGATCTTCCACGATCTTAAAAGCTGACTCCCATATTTCCTGGAAATTTTCCTCTGAAGCAAAGCGCAGAGCATTGGAGATGCTCCCCTGCCCAAGCCTGGAAACACGGCAGGCCTCAGCGTGGTCAATGCCCCTATCCACTAGAAATTTCTCAATAACTGAATCAGGAACAGCAGAGAAGCGCACCAGTTGACAGCGGGAAAGTATGGTCTCTAAAAGGCTGTTCCTTTCAGAGATAAGTATTATTATCCCATATTCAGGGGGTTCTTCGAGTATCTTTAAAACAGCATTTGCAGCTTCCAGAGTCATTAAATGGCAGTCTCTTATAATCACAATCCTGTGTTTGGATCTATACGGCTTCAGGGAAAACCAGGATTCCATCTGTTTAATCTGATCCTTGCTTATCATACTACGGTTTTCGGCTTTTTCTATAATCAATATATCTGGATGAGCCTTCTCTCTGAAATATAATGGTGCTTTTTCATCCTCCTGGTGAATCAGGGTATAGGCAAAAGCCAAAGCACAAAGCATTTTCCCAGTACCCGCTGGCCCCAGGAAAATATAGGCATGGCTGACGTTCTGAAGCTCTATGGCTTTTTTCAGGAGACGTACGGCATTCTCCTGCCCGACAATATTTAAAAAATAATCCATAAAAATCCCTCTATAATAAGACTCCCTCTATAAAAAATTTCCCCATCTGCTACAAATCTACACCATCAAATCAACCAGCATCCCTCTTATCTTGTCTATGGCGGATAAAATTTCCCAAGGTTTTTTTTTCTCGCTTATAAAATCTTTTATTAACTGTTCAACTTCAGAATCTATAATATCAATTGTAACCAGCAGGGTCCTCCCGCGGCGGTTTCTGCCGCGTTCCTGCCTAAGCAAGAACGCTCTTGAAGCCGCTTCCTGCAGGAAATCTTGCACCAGTTTTTTATAAACCATGAGATCATTTATGGTTAAACTTTTATTTAGCTTTTGGCTAATTCTATCAATTTTCGCTATAATCTCCTGCATCCTGCGCCGGTCTTCTGTTTCCTTCTGCTTGTTTATTTCCTGCTCAAATGAAGAATCTGACCTCTTCTTTATTTCCTTGATGTTCATTTTTTCTAGGGAGGATATATAGCTTTTTATCCCCCTTTTGTTCCGGTTTATTTTCATTTTTACCGCCTCGCAATCAGGTCTTTGGGCGAATATTTCCGGTTAACCGCAAAGCAAATACTATTTTGCTGCAGCTGCGCACATACGT
>JACIYB010000153.1 GCA_014360155.1 Syntrophomonadaceae bacterium | reverse complement strand
GTATTGAATGAACTAAATATTGATGGTGTTATGATCACTGAATCCTTGAATAGTCAGTTGCATTTTACTGGTGAGGCCGAGGATTTATATTGGCGGTTATTAAATGCGTATTATAAGGAGCAATAACAATGACTAGACTGTCGGAAATAATATATCCAAACATGAAAACTGCTCGGTCTATCAATATTGAAAGAGACCGTAGGAACATCTCTCAACTTGAAGATTATATTCTTACTGCCAAAACCCTAGAGATACTTCAACGCTTTGCTGATGCTTTGGAGGGAGAACTGGTTTCGGCATGGTCATTGACTGGCCCCTATGGAATGGGCAAGTCAGCATTTGCGAATTATTTTCTGAGTTTAACTGGTGAAATCCGACCTTTAGCAAAAAAAGCCGCAGAAAAGCTTAAGAAATCCGATCTCAAATTATATCAGAGGATACTCTCAGGCATGAACCGTATGAATGCTGCTAATGGTTTTTTTCAGATCGCTGTTACCGCTGCCTATGAACCGGTAAATGTTACTCTAATACGCGGGTTGAAGGATACCATTACAAATTCGGGTTTTGATGAAAAAGAAGATTTGATAAAAAGGCTGCAGTCTCTCAAGGTTGACGAATCTCAGGAAGTGCTCAAGGTGTTACAGACTGTACAAAAGATTGCTGCCAAACCCATCGTGGTGGTGATAGATGAATTTGGGAAGAATCTAGAATACATGGCCCATCACAATGCCCGGGGCGATTTGTTTATCGTTCAGCAACTTGCGGAAATGAACTCAGTTTATCTTTGGGTATGTTTGCACCAAGCCTTTGATGAATACGCATCCGGGTTATCTGCATTGCAGAGACGTGAATGGAGCAAGATTCATGGCCGGTTTGAAGATATTTCATTTGTGGAAACTACGGCCCAAATGATTAATTTAATACAAAAATCGCTCCAATTCCAGATGACTACCGAACAAGAACGTCTTGTCCGTGAATGGGCAGATGAAGCATTTCGTTTTGTTTCCCAAAACCAAGCCGACGTGATAAAAAACGGCCTAAATCGTGATACTATCGCATCTACATATCCATTGCACCCGGTATCTACTTTGGCCTTAATCGAGTTGTGTAAACAATTTGCCCAGAATGACCGTACTCTTCTGTCGTTTATCGGAAGTGGTGATAGTTTGGCCTTACCAGCTTATTTGGAGCGAACGGAATTAGGGCCTGCAGGCAAGCTGCCAAACATGGACTTAGAAGTTCTATACGATTATTTTCTCAATGTCACTACTACTACCTATATTAACCGGGCTGAATCACAGCGGTGGATTGAGATACAGAATAGATTACAGGAAGCCTTATCCATGTCACTAAAAGATCAAAAATTATTAAAAAATATCGGTGTACTTAATCTGCTATCGCATAAGATTGGTTTCAAGGCTGATGTCGACACACTAGCAGCAGTTATGGGTATGTCCTCAGAAAGTGATAAGGACGAAATCAAGAAATCATTAGATAACCTCGTCGCCAAACATACACTTATATATCGGGAATATAAGGGAGAATACCGGCTGTGGGAAGGTTCTGATTTCGATATAAATGGGGCTATCGAAACCGCGAAATCTAAAATAACTTTAAATTCACTGGATTCCGTTATGCAGCAGTTTCTGCCTCTCGCACCGGTTATCGCCTCACGCCATGCTTACGAGACTGGAACTATTCGGCGTTTCGAAAGACGCTGGCTTGATGAGGAATCCTTGGATACAAATCTAAAGCCGGAGAAAGGGTTTGATGGGCTTCTAGTCTACAGTTTTGGAAGCTTGCCTGAGCCTTCTTTTGTCCCTCGAGAGTGTTCCGATAGACGGCCGTTGGTTGTAGCATATGTACCGGCACGGGCTACTCTTTACGAGCTTGCTCTGGAGGCAGCAGCTACACGTTCAGTATTGGAAGATGCTCCAGAATTAGAACACGACAGTGTGGCACGCAAAGAATTAGCGTTTCGGGTGCAGGTAGCTGAACAACGTTTTTATGAGCATGTGACGACATTATTCCAGACGGATAATGAGGATCTCCGTTGGTATGTAAATGGGGAACTGAGGCCGGATGTTAAACCCAGAACGATATCAAGCGTATTGTCCGATTTGTGTGATAAGTGTTACTATCTATCACCGCGAATAGGCAATGAAATGATAAGCTATGAAAAATTGTCCTCAGCAGCCGCCAGGGCTCGCCGGGAGCTAGTTGAGGCTATGGCAACCAGGGCTGATGAAGAAAACCTAGGCTTTACCGGGTGGGGACCAGAGGTTGCAATGTACAGATCACTTTTGCTCGCCAAAGGCTTGCATAAAAAAACCGAGACAGGCACTTGGTGCTTAACTTTGGAAGGAACCGCTCCTGAGTTATACAAAGTCTGGGAAGCACTTGACCAGATACTAGATAAAGCTGATGACAAAGGGCAGCCAGTAGAGGATATGCTAAACGAGTTGCGAGAGTGCCCTTTTGGCCTTAGGCAAGGACCTGCGCTTATTGATCTGTCTTAAAAATTCGTTAGAAACAAAATGCGGGAGGTAAAGATTTGTGGGTTCAAACAAAATAGACTTTATATATCAAAACAACTGTATAACCAACTCTACACATTGTTTGATTGATTATATCAAGGAATACATTTATAAATCGAATAAAATTGATTTTAATATTTCTTTTATTAAAGAGTCTGGTGTTATTGCATTAAAAAATGAGTTTCAATACATAAAGAACAATAAAATTCCTATTAGAATATTAACAGGCTCATACCTTAATATAACTGAGCCATCTGCCTTATACTTACTAAAATCAATTTTAGGTGAACACGTTGATTTAAGGATGTTTTCAAATTATACAAAAAGCTTTCATCCAAAAGGATATTTTTTTGAGACAGAAGAAGATTGTTATTTATTTTTAGGTTCGTCTAATTTATCATTACCAGCCTTGACATATGGTGTTGAATGGAATTATAGAATTCAAAAGAGTTTGGACGCTAAAGCATATCAAGAATATCAAAAGAATTTTGAAGAAATGTTCAGCAAAGCTATACAATTAAATGATTTAGAGTTAAAACGATATTCTTTAAATTGGAAAAAACCCAAAATAGAATTTGACGAGATCAACGATGCACAAACTATCCATATAAACAACGATGTTACAGCGATTGGTAAAATAAATTTTAGGCCTAGAGCAGCACAAATAGAAGCAGTATATGAATTGGAAAAAACAAGAAAAATGGGAGCAACTAAAGGTATTGTAGTTGCATCTACTGGGGTTGGTAAAACATTTATCGCTGTTTACGATTCTTTGAAATATAAAAAAGTCTTATTTGTAGCACACCGACAAGAAATTTTAGAGCAAGCTTTTCACTCATTTAAACAAGTTAGAGATGAGCGGGAGATTGGTTTTTACAATGCAAGCAATAAAGATGTGGATAAAAATGTTATTTTAGCATCTGTACAAACAATATCAAAAGACGAACATCTGTTTAAATTTCAGCCAGATACATTTGATTACATAATAATCGATGAATTTCATCACACTGCTGCAAATATATATCAGAAAATTTTAAAGCATTTTCAACCAAAATTTTTATTGGGTTTAACTGCAACACCTCACAGGCTAGACAACAAAGATATATTTGCATACTGCGATTATAATTTAGTTTATGAAGTTGACTTATTTACTGCTATTAATAAAGGCTGGTTAGTGCCTTTCCGTTATTATGGAATATACGACTCTACAGTCAACTATGATAACATAACTTACATAAAAGGTAAGTATTTGAGTTTAGAACTTGAAAAACATCTAAATATTCATAAACGAGCTGATTTAATTTTGAAACATTATCAAAAGTTTTCGAGCAAACGATCCCTAGCATTTTGCTCATCTGTAAAGCATGCTGATTTTATGGCAAATTATTTTAATGAACATGGTGTTGCATCTTTGGCGGTACATAGTGCTAATACAACAACTGATTTTAACCGTGCTACAGCATTGAAAAAATTAAAATCAGGAGAGATTAAAGTCATATTTGCTGTTGATATTTTTAATGAAGGAGCAGATATACCTTCACTGGATATGGTAATGTTTTTACGACCTACAGAATCTCCTACTGTATTTTTACAACAATTAGGACGTGGACTAAGACTTGAAAAGGATAAAAAGTATTTAAATGTACTTGACTTTATTGGGAATTACAAAAAAGTAGAATTAATACCTTTTCTGCTTACTGGAAAAAACTTATTAACGTCAAAACAGAAATACAAAAATATAAAGCAGTTAATAAATAAAACGGAATTACCTGATGGC
>JACIYB010000152.1 GCA_014360155.1 Syntrophomonadaceae bacterium | reverse complement strand
GCCAAGAACGAACAGGCATTTATCGAAGGCAGGATCTTGAGCCTGGAGAAGATGTTGAAAAATGCTCGTTTGATGGAAGACGAAGACATTCGCACTGATGTGGTTTCTCTGGGTTCGAGGATTACTTTGCGGGAAATGAAAACAGGGCGGGAATTTAAAGTTACTCTCGTTTCCTCGGCAGAGTCCAGACTCAAAGACGGGAAAATCTCGGACGAATCTCCTGTCGGCAGGGCGGTGCTGGGGCAGGAAGTAGGCGCTGAAGTGGAAGTTGAAGCCCCGGCGGGTATTATAAGATATAAAATTATAAAGGTCGAAAAATGAGAATAAGAGGAAGTGTTGGCACTTGTCAGAGCAGGAACTTAATATAAATGAACTGAAAAAAGTACGTATGGACAAACTTGCGGAATTAAGGGAAGCGGGTATCGAGCCTTATGGGGGCAGATTTGAGCGCAGTTCTACGGCGCAAATTGTTAAAGACAAATTTGCGGAAATGGAAGGCAGGACGGTGAAGCTTGCCGGGCGCATCGTGGCCAAAAGGCGGCACGGGAAGGCTGGTTTTGCTGATCTCCAGGACTTTTCCGGGAACATACAGCTTTATTTCAGAAAAAATGATATAGGGGAAGCAAAATACGAACTTTTTAAGAGACTTGACATAGGGGATATCCTGGGAATAGAAGGGCAAGTTTTTCGCACCAATAAGGGTGAAATAAGCGTCCATGTTGCCGACCTCGTTTACCTGTCTAAATCCCTGCTGCCCTTGCCGGAAAAATGGCATGGCTTGAAGGACGTCGAATTGAGGTACCGGCAGCGTTATGTCGATTTGATGGTAAACCCCGAGGTAAAGCAGGTATTTATCAAGCGCAGCAAGATAATAAAAGAAATACGGAACTACCTGGACAGCAAGGGATTTTTGGAAGTTGAAACTCCAATGATGCAGCCTATTCCCGGCGGAGCTGCGGCTCGACCCTTTATAACCCACCACAACGCCTTGGACATGGATCTTTACCTGCGCATAGCTCCGGAACTTTACCTCAAACGGCTTTTAGTTGGCGGTTTTGAAAAAGTATATGAAATAAACCGCAGTTTTCGCAATGAAGGGATTTCCACCAGACATAACCCTGAATTCACCATGCTGGAACTGTACCAAGCCTATGCGGATTTTGAAGTTATGATGGATCTGGCGGAAGACCTGGTATCTACAGTGGTGCAGAGGGTAAACGGGACTATGACGGTGGAGTTTGAAGGGCGCAAAATCGATTTCAGCCCTCCCTGGAAGCGTGTAAGTATGCTGGAGGCGGTAAAGGAATATACAGGGGTGGATTTTAACCTTATAAAGGGCGGCGAAGAGGCCCGGCGGGCGGCGGAAAATCTAGGGCTGGAAATAAAAGGGAATGCCTCCTGGGGAGAAATCATAAATGAAGTTTTTGAAGAATTTGTTGAGGACAAGCTGATCGATCCCACCTTCATATACGGCTTTCCGGTAGAAATTTCTCCTCTGGCGAAAAGAAATGCCGAAAACCCTGAATTGACTGACCGCTTTGAAGTTATTGCAGTGCAGAGAGAAATTGCCAATGCCTTTTCCGAGCTGAACGACCCCATCGACCAGAGAGAGCGTTTCCTGAAGCAGGTGGAAAAGAGAAACATGGGCGATGCAGAAGCGCATATGATGGACGAAGATTACATAAATGCGCTCGAATACGGTATGCCGTCTGCGGGCGGCATGGGAATAGGTATAGACCGCCTGGTCATGATTATTACCGGTTCGCCTTCCATAAGGGATGTTATACTGTTTCCCACCATGCGGCCCCGGGAATAATGTTTCTACGCCACAAAAGCATTAAGATCCCTGGTTCTGGTTAAAGACCAGGGTTCTTTACGTTAGATTATTTCCCGCGTTTTTTTGAGTAGCATTAGACGTTAATAGAATCAGGTAATTAAATGGGTAAATTGAACAGGTTTTACTTTGCAAGCAGACGAATCTCCAGCTCTGCTTCAAGGGCTTTTGCTAATTTAGAAAGAGTTTTCAAACTTATGTTTTGTTCGCCATTTTCAATTCGTGCAATAACTGATTGACTGGTACCTATTTTATGTGCAAGTTGTTTTTGCGTTAATCCTCTTTTTAAACGCAATAAAACTAGCTGCCTTGAAACTTGATATTGATATTCAGAATCTTGCCAGGCTTTATTAAATTCACTATCGGTAAGACTTTCTGTTATATGCTTTTGCAGGTCATCCATCAATGAGAACCCCCTCTGCTTATATAGTTTTTTAAGCGTTTATAAGCAATATTTAAATCTTTATTGGGTAATTTTTGAGTTTTTTTATGCAAGCCGTGAACCAACAAAATGATATGGCCAGAAACTACTGAGAAAAGAATTCGGTACTGGTTGTTTTGAAATACAGTACGAAGCTCCCATAAGTTATCGCCGATATTACTAACAAAAGGATATCCTATACCAGGGCCAAATTCTGAAAGCAGTTGTAAATTTCTAAGGATCTTAACCTTTGCCTTAGTTGGTTGACGGTCGATAAATTCTTTAACTGGCATATTATTATTTTCTTTGTAATAAATAATATTCCAATTCATAAATAAATTATAACATATATGCTATAAATTTAAGGTGCTTTAAAATATCTTTTTTTATCAATTTTTACTAGAAAACCTCCACCTTAAAAAGCATTGAAACAATGTCAAAATCAAGCGAGCCGGGGAGAGAGTTCTTGAGAGTATCAGATCCTTTTTGCTTGTTCGCGAAGCAGCTTGTAAATAAAGCGGATTTGCTATACTATACTAGAAAATGAAGCCATATCCGGGGAGGTATTGCAGTTGATAATAGATGATAAAGGAAGGCTGTTCGGATTAATAAATATTATAGACCTGGCAGTGCTCTTGCTGGTGGTTTTTGTGGCTTTCGGCTTTTTCTACCGGGATAGAGACGCCGGAACGGCTGAAACCCGTACTGCGGCAGTAAAGGTAATCTGTCCCTACCTGCGGCCAGAAGTAGCGGCACAGATACATGAGGGTGATCAGCTGCTGGCCAGAGGGCAGCTGCAGCCGGTTTATGTGACTGAATTGAGAGTGGAGAAAGCGAAGGATATGGGAACCACATCTGATGGTGAACTGCTTCTGCAGGAGCACCCATTTAGAAAAGACGTCTATCTAACCCTGGAAGGGCCTGTTTCCCAAACAGGAGCAGAATTATACATGGCCGGGCAGCAGATACGTGCCGGTTTGGAGGATTATATCGTAAAAACCCAGTTTTTTGAAGCCAAAGGAGAAATACTGGAAGTTAGGGTAAGTGAGAGGTGAAACGTGAGACGTGAGACGTAAGACGTGAGACGTGAGGGGTGAGACGTGAGACGTGAGGGGTGAGACGTGAGAGGTGAGGGGTGAGAGAGGTTATATGAGTTATTGGCAAAACAGTACCGTATATAAAATGCTTGCCGGGAGCTGCTTTTTCGGGTGGCTGGTTGTTTATCCAGAAGACAAATCACATCGCTTCAGGTACTCTATTGTCTGGAAGGTGACGAATTGGTTAATAAATGGTGTGGTAGGATTACTGCAGTATGCGGGGAAATTTCTCAAACAGCAGGGAAACAGCAGCCTGGTAATAAACAACCCATCAGGTTTCCTGGGACTGCTTGCATTTTTTTACTTTGCTTTTGACTTGGTCTTAAATGACCTTACAGCTTTGCGTGCTGCGGTCGAAACGGCACTGGCAGCAGGAGGGCTGCTCATGCTCCTGGTAAAACCGGTGCCGGGAATCTGGAGGGGAAGCGTTATATTTAAAGTCCTCAACTGGTGGGAGAGAACGTAAGGGGTGAGGAGTAAGGGGTAAGGAGTGAGGGGTGAGGGGTGAGGAGTGAGGGGTGAGGGGTAAGGAGTGAGACGTGAGAGGTGAAACGTGAGAGGTGAGAAGTGGGAGAAGGCGTAGTGCGGTGTCAGTACCGAGTAATATAGCCGAAGGAGCAGCAAGAAATAGTGAACGTGAAATTCTACAATTCTTGAGTGTTGCCCGTGGATCCTTGAGTGAACTGGAAACACAGGTTCTAATTGCTAAAAACCTCAACTACATCAAGAACGATCAGATTCTGCAACAGATAAAAAAAGTATTTGCTCTCGTCAGCGAATTAATAAACAGTCTTAAAAGAAAAATACGATAACAGCATCTTACCTTTAACGTCTAACGGTTTACCCCTTACTCCTCACCCCTCACCCCTTACCCCTTACCCCTTACCCCTTACCCCTCACTTAAAACAAAGGATCAGCAAGATGTCTTAAAAGAAGAGAATAAATCATTAAAATAAAGATAAGGCCTTAATC
>JACIYB010000151.1 GCA_014360155.1 Syntrophomonadaceae bacterium | reverse complement strand
GTTTAAGTGAGGGGTGAGGGGTAAGGGGTGAGGGGTTAATTTAAGGCTTTATTTTTGCTTTAATGATTTATCTTGTAGTACAAGCCATAGCTCGGTGCTACAGCATTTTTCTTTTAATACTGTTTATTAATCCGCCAATACGAGCAAAAACTGTATTTATTTGATGTAAAAGCTGTTCATCCACATTATAATTAAGGTCTTTAGCAATTAACACCTGAGTTTCCAGTTCACTCAAAGAGCCGCGGGCCACACTTAAGAATTGTAAAAATTCACGTTCACTATTCCTTGCTGCTCCTTCGGCTATATTGCTCGGTACTGATACCGCACTACGTCTCATTTGACTCGCTAGTCCGTACATCTCCTCTTTCGGAAATTGCGCCGTTAATGAATATATTTGCTTTACTAATTCCATTGCCTCCTGCCAGGCTTCCAGTCGATGATGACTCCTCACCCCTTACTCCTCACCCCTTACTCCTCACCCCTCACCTATCACTAGGTACTGATACCGCACTACGTCTCATTTGACTCGCTAGTCCGTATATCTCCTCTTTCGGAAATTGCGCCGTTAATGAATATATTTGCTTTACTAATTCCATTGCCTCATGCCAAGCTTCCAGTCGATGATGACTCCTCACTCCTCACCCCTTACTCCTCACCCCTTACTCCTCACCCTTCTTACTCTCACTCCTCTTTTAGATATTCTACCAGAAATACACCGAAAACGGACAGCATCAATCCCAGAACTCCAGCAACGGCTATGTTCAGCAATTTGTTGGGTTTAATAGGTTCTTCGGGTACCAGGGCCTCAGATACGGTTATTATGTTATTTTCAGCTATGTTCAAAGACTGGGTAGTTTTCAGCTCCGCTATTTTGGAGGTAAGCAGGTTGACGATTTCTTCCCTGCGGTTTACCTCGTTCTGCAGCCTTTTCTCTTCAATCTGTTTTTTGGTCAGTTCTGCCTCTAGGGCAATTACTTCCTGCTCCAGGCTGCCGATTTCCTACCGGGCTGCTTTCAGCTCTGCTTCCAGTGCAGCAAGGGCAGTCTTATTGCTGTTTAAAGCCTGCAGCGACTCAATATAAGCTGCGTTTACCTGTTCCTCTACGATTGTGCCGTCTTTTATTTCTATCCCTTCCAGCTCAGCAGGCAAGAGCCCACTCGCTTCGGTTACAGTCTGGATCTTGGCCGGGGTGTTTTCCAGGTTCTCCTCTTCCTGGCTAATCGCGCTGATAAGCCCCTGCTTTTCTATCATACCTGATGACAGCCGGGACTGAAGGCTGATAAGTTCCTCCGTTTTCTTTTCTATCTGGGTGCTTAAAAACTCGGTTGAGCGGGTCTGCAGCTTGTATTCTTTCAGTTTGTCGCTTGCTTCCTGCAACTCAGCTTCCTCTTTTTTCAGCCATTCGTCCTCCATCTTGGCAACCGACTGCGCCATCTTCCGTGAGTTCACTTTGTTTATGTGCTCGACAAATTTTTCCCGCAGTAAATTCGCCATTTCAGCCGCCATCTCAGGGTCGCTGCCCTGCACATTTATCCTGATCAGGTTGGTATCTTTCACCTGTTCCGTAGTAACCATTCTTTTGAATTGTTTCCTGGTCAGCTCAAGTCCCATCTCATCAATAACAGCCTGGAGTATGCCCGAGGACTTTATCTGCTGCTCGCAGCTTTCGGCACTCATATAAGGGAGTTCTCCCAGTTCCTCAACGACAGCCTCTATGTCGGCAGAAGCTTCTTTATCATGCTGGGCCTGTACTACTGCCACAACCGTACTCGCTTCGTAAACCGGATCCAGCACAAAAAAACTGATGATCCCGCTGAAGAGCATGAGGATAAGCGTTGCTCCGACAATAACGTATCTCCACTTGGCCAGGGTCCTGAATATATCACGCAGGTCTATTTCTTCATATTCGGCATATTGAAGGCCGTTCTCTGTCTGGTTCATTATTATAATTTCTCCTTATTGCATCAGTATTTGGTCTTGTATTTTTTTACTTTAGAACTAATTCTCCATTTTTTGGTTATATCCTTCTAATTTTCCCGAAATTTCATCATTTATGTAAAAAAGGAACAATTGTCCCTATTAATCGCTTATGCTTTCCCAGATTCAGGATTATAAATCTTCCAGGTATTCCTCAATAGCTTCGGCTATGGCCTCAGCCGCCAGTTCCCTGAAATAGTCCTGCTGCAAGAGGCGCTGTTCTTCCGGGTTGCTTATAAATGCCAGCTCTACTAGAGCAGAAGGCATCTGGGTCTCTTTCAACACTGTAAATTCAGCTTCTTTTACCCCCCGGTTCTGCCTTTTCAAATTCTGCAGGAGCTTCTGCTGGAGGATGTTGGCCAGAGCCGTTCTTTCCGCCCTCTGCTCGTAGAACTCTACCGGGGCATAAAAATAAGTCTCGGTCCCGGCCCTGTCTGAGTAGTTATAGGAATTGGCATGAATTGAAACGAAAACCGCCGCATTAAGCCGGTTGGCTATTTCCGCCCTTTCCCTCAAAGTAAGATAGCAGTCCGAAGTACGCGTATACTCCACGTCTATGCCTTTTTTCTCCAGCAATTCGCCTGCCCTCAAAGCCACAGCCAGGTTAACATTCTTCTCCTTGAGCTGCGTTCCTACCGCCCCCGGGTCTTTTCCCCCGTGTCCGGGGTCAAGTACTACCAGCTTTTCCCGGTCCCTATAATCCTGTTTAAGTGTAAGTATGATGTTCAATGCGTTATCTGCTTCCTGTGCCAGGGCGTATTTAAACGGGCTTTCGGTCTTCACAGTGAGAATTGTGTCCGGCTCCTCATCCTCGGATTCTTTTACGGTCATCCGGTCGAGTATTTTGCTGATCTTGTAGACGTATTCCTCCCGGGCTTTCCCCATGGATACGGACTCCAGCCTGACTTCCAGTTTATCGTCCTCTACTTCTTCAACAATGTATTCACAGGGAACAACCGTGTAGATAATAATCCTCTCTCCCGTATCCCCGCAGACCTTCCTTCCCACCCCGACAATGGAGTTGGGTATAGTGAGGATTTCTTTTTTGCCCCCGTCCTCACTGGCTGTCCGGTAAGCTATACCTGCAGGAAGCTTTATCTCCACTACTGCGCTGTCTTCTTTATTGCTGCCCTTTATTTCCATTTTTTCTTGCCCAATCGGCTCTTCAATGGAAACCGGGCCCTCCAGTTGCCGGCCTGCAAATTCATATTTTATCCTGCCGCTTTTTTCTTCAACCGTAAATTCAAGCTTTGCACCAGACCCCATAACTATTTTGATTCCGCTATCATCCCGGCTGCATGACACCCTGACTATTTCTGTCGCCGGCTTCGGAAGTTCGGGCTGCTGTTCCTCTACAGGCTCCTCTTCTTCCGGAGGTTCGGCCGGAACAACCGGTTCATCCGCTTCCCAGGCCACATCGACGACCCAGCTCGCTACCCAGGCAGTCCTTCCCCCGCGGCTGACCTGATACCACCCGCTGTCCTGGCTTAAAACCGTCAAGCTCTCGCCCCGGTAGGCCAGGTCAACCCTGTCGCTGGCAAGTGAAGGAGCACTGCGCAGGTTTACCGCCTCTTCTTTAACAGTTACAGCTACAGCTTCAGGAGCACTGGTCACAGGCGATGTTATGGCAATGGTCCTGGTATCTTCATCCCAGGCTACCTGCCCGCCAAACGCTTCTCCCACAAAGCGCAGGGGAGCCAGGGTCCGGTCGTTTAGTATCTTTGCCGGTACGTCCAACTCCCATGTTTTCCCGTTGACAGTAGGAGTAGTAGAACCTATGGGCAAGATTACAGTAACACTGCCCTTTGCAGCTGTAACTGTGCGGGTAGCGTTATCCCACCGCACGCTGGCGCCCATGGCTTCGAAGATGGTCCTGAGGGGTACCAATGTGCGTCCATTTTCTATAATCGGAGGCACATCGAATTCCAGTTCCCGCTGGTCAAGTATAACCCTGGGCGGGGCCGGTTCTGTACCCGCACCTGATGATGATTCACCGGCCTCAGGAGTTTCTCCTTCAGCCCCTATTTCACGAACCAGCCAGCCTGCCACCCAAGCCTCGCTGCCGTTTGTCAGGCGGATTTTGTACCATCCGCCTTCCTCCCCGAGGACAGGAAAAACTTCTTCATCTCCTATCATGCCCACTTTGGCATGGGAAGTGCCGGGTCCGCTGCGGACATTTACAGGCCCGTCTTCCACCTGTATCTTCCTGCCGTCCGCATACTCGCCAGCTTCTGAAAGCTGTCCGTTTTTGCCGACAGCTCCTGCCAGAGAAGAATGCACATACACTTCTTTCCCTTCTGCTGTCCTAGCCTTATACCATTCTCCCACCACGTCCAGGAGATAGAGCAGGTCGCCTTTACTTGCCTGTCCTACAATAGAATATGAAAGCCCAGGACCGGAACGGAGGTTTACCGTCTCTCCGGTAA
>JACIYB010000150.1 GCA_014360155.1 Syntrophomonadaceae bacterium | reverse complement strand
AAACCCGCTGCAGCTGCCCTGTCGATAATTGGCCGATTTGCCTGTTTTGTATATCATAAATTTCCAGATCTTCCATTAACTTTTCTACGATTTTAAAATCTTTATCAGAGTAGCGGTGATAAAGCGAAACTTTATTGTGCAGTCTTCCCATCAATACAACGTCTCGAACATTAGTAGGGAAGTACCTGTCGAAATTGGTGTACTGGGACACGTAGCCTAGTCTCCCTTTGGCTTTGTAGGGAGGGAGACCTAAGACGCGGACAGTTCCTGTAGCCGGTTTTATAAGTCCGAGGATGACTTTGAGCAGTGTACTCTTGCCGCTGCCGTTGGGGCCGATAATCCCTAAAAAATCTTTATTCTTTACGGTTAAATTTATATCGGACAAAGCGCAGACATCATTGTAAAATACACTGACATGGCTTAATTCAATAACATTTTGCATTCCGGTTCCGCCCCTCCTTTTTACTTTAGTGCTGCAGCCAGAGCTGCAGCTATCTTTTCCAGGTTTTCTATGTAATCTGGAGCCAAAGGGTCAACCTGCTCGGTATAACCTCCGATTTCTTCAGCGATTGTTTCTGCCTGTTTGCTGGTGATTGATGCCTGATAGAAAATGACTCTGATATTTTGTGCTCTAGCAAGGTCTATAATCTGCTGTATATTTTCAGCGGTCGCTTTTTTGCCCTCTTTTTCTATAGAAATCATTTCCAGTCCGTAGTCCTCCGCAAAATAGCCGAGGGCGGGGTGAAATATTATAAATGTTTTATTGGGTAATTCCTGCAGTGCCGTCCTGATTTTTTGATCCAACTGATCTAGTTTTTCCCCGTATATCCTGGCATTTGCCTGGTAAATATCTTTATTTTCAGGATCTATTGAGGATAGTTCGCGAGCGATTACGTTGACAATTACTTTTACCCGTTTAGGTGAAAGCCAGATATGGGGGTCAGGGTTACCAGGTGAATAATATCGAAGCGGATAAACTTCACCTACTTCAGCGGCCAGGTCAACAACTTTTATGTGTTTGTTAATGTCCGGGAGTTTTGGCAAGATATTCGCTTCTTCAGCAGGAATACCTATTGAGAAGTATAAATCTGCTTTACTGAGCTGCTCCAGCTCCCGGGGAGAGGGAGCGTAATTCGCAGGGCTGGCTCCTGGAGGAACCATCACTACTGTATCAACCAGGTCACCAGCTACAGCCTTTACAAATGTATTTTGTGGAATTATAGAGACAGCTGCAAGCGGTTTCTTATCTTGACCAGAACCGCTGGTGGCTTTCGAGCTGAGATTTTCGCTGCAACCTGTGACAATGATGGATATGGATAAAACAAGCAAAAATGCTAAAAGGAAGACGACCGGCTGTCTTCTACATAGAGTCTTCATATTCCTTTCCTATCCTTTCTTTTTTAAATTTGTTGGCTCACAGGTTTTCTTGGGGATATTTTCTGCGGCTGTGTATTTTTATTATGTTTTGTTTCACTTTTAACAATCAAATGCAATTTTATTATAACAGCAAATTGCGGGTCTGTCTTTCCATGCTGGGTATATTTTGACAAGCGCATAGAGATGTTTTTCTTCTTCCAGATCATTGAGGACCGATATTAAATTCTATAGTTTGCGGTATATTTTTGCGAAAATTGATTAAATATTAAAAAGGCAAATATTTAGGGGCCGCTTTGCGGGAATACGGGAGTAACCGGGGGAGGGGAAAGGGTGTTCCAGCGAGCAGTTGTTTTTCTGGTTACGGTATTTCTAATATGTCCTGCAGGTTTGCAGGCTGCTGCAGTGGAAGAAATGCAGGCTGGGTATTCATATATGCAGATTGACCGTACTGATTTTCCTGATCTCTATTTAAGCAATCCATATTTGCGGGGTGATGCTGTCTGGATGGTGCAGGCGCGGCTGAGAGAACTCAAATATTACGATAAAGAACCAGACGGTATTTACGACTTTGCTACCCGAGAAGCCGTGAGTCTTTTCCAGGTTGCGCATGGATTGGAAGATACGGGTATAGTAACAAAGCCGGTGTGGGAAGCACTGATGTTCGGTGAAGGGAATGTATCCTGCTTAGCAGCAGAAGCAGGGGATAATACGCGGAGGCAGAGGATATTAATAATAGTCGATGTGGCTACCCGCAGATTGACCCTTTATGAAGACGAGAAAGAAGTAGCACAGTACCCGGTAGCAGTAGGGAAAAGCAAGACACCTACTCCTTTGGGTGAATGGAAGATAGTGCATAAAGGATTGCACTGGGGCGGGGGGTTTGGTACGCGCTGGATGGGGCTCAATGTACCTTGGGGGGTCTACGGTATACATGGGACTAACAACCCGGGATCAATCGGCACCTATGCCTCGCACGGATGTATCAGGATGTTCAATCAGCATGTTGAAGAGCTTTATCCGCGGGTTCCTCTGGGGACCAGGGTGAAAATTGTTGAAAACGGCAGGTTGTACCCCGAAGACTTGAACCCAGTCACATTGAAGAAGAATGCTGTCGGGCAAAAAGTGGTTTATGTG
Organism: Syntrophomonadaceae bacterium; assembly: GCA_014360155.1. Lineage (GTDB taxonomy): Bacteria > Bacillota > Syntrophomonadia > Syntrophomonadales > Syntrophomonadaceae > JACIYB01. The sequence continues at coordinate 1,935 of JACIYB010000150.1, read as the reverse complement.
CAGAGCAGGTTAAAGGAGCTGGGGCTGGAATTTGACAGGGCCGACGGCAGGTTCGGCAATATGACTGAACTGGCGGTCAAATATTTTCAAGTATGGCATGGAATGGAGCCTACCGGTGTAGTGGATGAAGACACGTACAGGGCCTTGGGCATGATATAGCGCATTTGAAATGCTGAGGGTATGACTGCAGGTGATGGGGGGCTGAAGGCTCAAGCCTTCAGCCCCTAAGGAGTTATTTTCGTATTAATATATTTCATTCCAGCTTTGATAGCAGCCATATTCCAGGGCATTTTGTCTAAATATTTTCCCTTAAAAGTTTTCAAAAGATAATCATATATATTGTCGGTATTGATAATATTTGTAGCTTCCAGCAGCGCTCCTAGCATAACCATATTGGTCCCGCGGGAGAAACCAATTTTGTCGGCTATTTCCTGTGTAGGAATCATGAAAACGTTGAGATCAGTCCTCGAAGGGGCACGATGGACTAGAGAATCGTTTACCAGCAGGATGCCGTTCGTTTTTACCAGGGGTTCAAATTTGTCCAGTGAAGGATGGTTCATTACGGCTGCAACCTCAGGAAAAGCTGCTACAGGAGAACTGATGTATTTATCGGATATGGTAACCGTACAGTTAGCAGTTCCCCCTCTCATTTCAGCTCCATATGCGGGAGCATAGACCACTTTTTTACCTTCACTCATAGCAGCATAGGCCAAAAATAACCCCATTGAAAGGATGCCCTGGCCGCCAAAACCTGCTAGGGTAATTTCTTTCTTCATTATCTATGTTCACACTCCTTTTGGGACTTTGAATTCACCTAAAGGATAGACAGGAACCATCTTTTCTTCTACAAATTTTAAAGCCTCAAGCGGGCTCATCCCCCAATTGGTAGGGCAGGCAGATAATACTTCTACTAAACTGAATCCCAATCCTGCCATCTGAGTTTGAAATGCCCTGCGTATCGCTTTCTTGGTTTTAATTACCTGGGCGGGGCTGTAGACGGCGGTGCGGGCGATGTAAGCTGCACCTTCCATAGTAGCCAGCATTTCCGCGACTTTCATGGGATAACCGGCTTGTTCCCTGGTTCTTCCCCGAGGAGTGGTAGTTGTAACCTGACCCATTAGTGTGGTGGGGGCCATTTGACCGCCGGTCATACCATAGAGGGTATTGTTAACGAATATGATAGTTATGTTTTCGCCTCGGACTGCGGTGTGGACCATTTCTGTTGTCCCGATTGCGGCCAAGTCCCCGTCTCCTTGGTAAGTGAATACCAAGCGGTCAGGCAGTACCCTTTTTACACCAGTGGCAACTGCAGGGGAACGGCCATGAGAAGGCCCTATGCCGTCAAAATTAAAATATTCATAAGAAAAAACCCCGCATCCTACCGAACCGACTCCTACGGTTTTTTCCTGCAATCCCATCTCTTCAACTACTTCTGCACAGAGACGATGGATAATTCCGTGATTACAACCGGGGCAAAAATGCCATGGTCTATTTACCAGTGTTCTTGGTCTTGTATATCCCTTAGCCAATTTTCATAACACCTCTCCGGCTCTTTTTTTTATAAAATCGTAGATTTCGTTAGGTGTTGGCACCAGCCCTATGCGATTGTAGGATTCTACCGGGATCCTGTCGTTAACTGCCAGGCGTACATCTTCAACCATTTGTCCCATGCTTATTTCAGAAGTGATAAGCAGCTTGGCATTTTGAGCTGCTTGTTTTAAAGCTGTATCAGGAAAAGGCCAGAGGGTTATGGGGCGGAAAAGTCCAGCTTTTATACCGTCTTCGCGGGCCATTTCCACGACTGCTCGCGCTACTCTTCCTACAATCCCATAGGCCACAAGAAGGATTTCGGCATCTTCTGTCATAAAGCTGCTGTGCCTTTTCTCCTGTGCTGCAATGTTCATATATTTGGCGAACAGCTTGTTGACATGATTT
>JACIYB010000015.1 GCA_014360155.1 Syntrophomonadaceae bacterium | reverse complement strand
TTTCGGTCTTCTACTACCATATGTATATCAACACTCAGGAACCGAGTTAATACTGTTTGGACAATATAAGTACGTTCTGGAATATATGTATTAGGAATATGGACTATAAGCAAAAATAACACCTGCCATAAAAATATAGAATAATGACTTAAAAATAATATTATTAAGCCTGACTATTTAAAACGGTTTAAGTAAATCTCTATTATAAAGATAAGACATAAAACTTTTGGTTTGAGCCCCCAAAAGTTTTATATCTCTTTTTTTTATAGCTTTTATACACTGCGAACAAATAATATTATACGGATTTGAACTATTATTAACTTCACAATAAATCTCAGAATTCAATAAAGCATTTTTTAAATCATATTCAGAGTTTAATTTTAATACTGTATTTAACAATTCATTACTCAAATGAGCATCAGAAGCTGCATAATATGGTTTTTGTTTTCTAACAGCTATCTCCAATGCTTTTTCATTAGCTTGCCTACTTGCTCGTGAGTTAAACGTTTCAATTAAATCACTTTTTTCCACTAAATATTCAATGTTTTGATGTCCTTTAAAAGGATGGGGTAATAAAATGATTCCATTTTGACGTCTAACTTCATTACAAAATGTATCAAAATCCATATTTTTAAGCTCATAATCTATAAAAGCAGCAATTACATCACCATAACTAGTTTTATATTCAGCTGCCAAAGGAACCTCTATATTTAACCCGCGCTTTTTGACAATCCGTTGAACTTCCACTGCCCCAGCAATAGTATCATGATCTGTTACAATAATAAAATTTAGATTGTTCTTTTCTGCTATATTAACTATAGTACTTGGTTTCATAAATGAGTCGTATGAAAAAGAACTATGAACATGAATAATTCCCCTATAAAGCATCTACTTTACATTCCTTAAACCCATTTTATCAGATACTGCTTTCGCAATATCTTTAATCAGTCTTTTTATAAGATATAGATTAACTCTATATTCCTTCCACCACCAATTAGACTTCACTGTTATATTAAAGCAATCCTTTAAAACATCGAAAAAATGCGATGGTTTATAAATAGCATGTACCCAGTCACCATCACACGGCCAGTGGTATTTTAATGTGTAGTCATAATGATCACTATACTTAACGTCTACTCCTTCTATATATTGGGCGGTTATCACAGGAAATAACGCCCCTGCAGCTAAAGCTAAGTCAGTTGAACCCCAATATTTGGGATTTATCTCCATAAGTTTATAGTTACCCTGTGCATCTTTTTTGAATTCAACCATTGCTACTCCATGCCATTCCAAGGCATCTAGCAATTTCTTGCCACTAGCTAATAATTTCTCATCATAAAAAGCCTCGGCCTTAACACTGGCTCCTCCTGTAATAGGAAATTCTCTAAGCCGATGATGCATAAAAATTTGTTTACATTCTCCGTTGATATAAAGAGCAAAAAATGCATATCCATCCCCGGTTAGATATTCTTGAATCATAGGAAGATTCTCATTAGTAAATTTGTACTTGTTTACTATTTTAGAATACTCTTCTTCTAATTCTTTCTTATTTTGAGGATAAGCTACTACATTAGCTCCATGTTCAAACCTTGATTTGATAACGCAAGGATAGTTTAATGTGTGGGCAATCGCTTTTACTTCTGAAAGTGATTTTGGATAAATTGTATCGGGTATACCTACAGACAATTGTTTAGCAAAATCCAATATTTTTGCTTTATTAAGGGCAAAAATCATTTTCTGATAATCTGCAATTATAACATTACTAACTTTTAATATTTGATCCTTGTATTTTGAAAATAAAATGCAATTCTTATATCCTACGGGAATAACTAAATCTATATTATATTTATTACAGTAATCCTTAATTTGTTCTATATACTGTCGTTCATTATCGTTATCATTCCAATTACAGGTTATTAAAGTATTTTTACAATAAATGGACAATCCCGCTAAACATTTCGGAGTAGTGCTCGCTACATATACTGTATAGCCTTCAATTCCTAGACATCGAACAATTCCTAGTGTATGCTTATAGTTTCCATCAGTAACTAATATTTTAAGATTGCCGTTCATTAATTAAGTACTTCCTTTCAACGATAACTTTTAGAAAAGAACGTAAACATTAGGTTTTGAAGCTGTTTAACCGCTTAACACAATAAAGAGCAAATAATAGACCGCAACCTAGTACCAGAATTAAATTAATATAAAACGAAAGACCCATACATACCCCTATGGTTGGAGCTATAAGAAACATTACTGAATTTAACGCTGTCTTCATAATTAATCTAAATACCCTTTTGAAATTGACTTTGGCTAAATATAATAATAAAATACTATATATAAAATACATAATAGTTCCTACTATACCTAATAGAATAATTGCCAATAACGGATCTTTAAGTGTCCCTCCCACTACAACCGCTACAATTCGCCCCCAAAATAGTAATGTATTATATATAAGTCCAATTTTTTGTTTTTCTAAAACATCTATTATCGTAGAAATAGGTGAGGAAATAAACTGAAATATTATCCATACACATATCCATTGAGCATATACACCCGATTCAGCCCATTGTTCACCAAATATCACTGCAAAAAGCTGAGGTGCTATTAAAGCAAAAAGCAAAAGAGGTACTACAATTAGATTCAACAGTCGCTTGAACATTTCAAAAGTTATAATATCTAAATTACCATGTCGCTGAGCTTCAGTTGCTCGTGGAAAAAAAGCCTGGGCTATCGACGTACCTAGTATATTCATTGGTAAAGACAATACTCTATGACCTAACGTAAAAAATCCTACCACATTTGGGTTAAAGAAGTAACCCAATAACAGTGGAGGTAACAATGCAGATGACGAATTTAATAAACTTAACCATGTTGAGTACATGGGAAAATCCTTGTAACGGCTTATCACTTGTCTAATGTTAGCTCTATTAATACTACTTAATACTGGTTGCCCTTCTTCTTTTAAAATCTGCCCGGCCAGTCTGCCTGTTGCTACGGATTGACCGATTATGTTACCAGCTATAAGACCGCCAGGACCAAGATATGGTACTAATCCAAAACCCATCTGTGTTCCTGCCATAACTGTACTTTGGGTTATTTGACGTGCAGCTAAGCGTTTAAACTGCTTACGCCGAGTGCTCCAATAATTAAATGCTTGGAACATTCCGGCAGCTAACAGGCTCAAGGGCATAAACCACAACCAAGGTGCTAACTCTGGTGCTCCTAATAAGTTTGCTAAAGGGTACCTGAACAGTGCCACCAGAATAAGAATTAACAAACTCATCCCTATATTTATTATTATAGAAAGAACCAACAAATTAGCTGCATCTTCATCTTTTTTCGGTAGTACTATAGCCAATTCATATCTTAAACAGGCAATTACTGCCAGAATGCCCAGGATGGAAGTATATAGCGCAAATACACCGAAATCTCCCGGGCTATATAACCGGGTTAGTATCGGTGCCACCAGGATCATTAGAGCCTGGGCAAAGGTGGTACCGGTCATTAGAGTTACTACATTTCTAGCAAAGCTACCCGGAGGTAGTTTGTTTTGGATAAACTCTATAAGTCGTTTCATACATGTATTAAGTAAAACGTAAGACGTTAAACGTTAGATTCCTTTCTTTTGTTTTGGTGAAACGTGAGACGTAAGACGTTAGACGTTTGCTTTTCTTTATATATCTCCTCTAACAAGTACAGAGACTTTCTTCCCTCTAAACCATCACTAGTTGGTTTCGCTTTGCTCTGCAAACTATCGACTACATTCCTGTAGTACCCTGTATGCCCAAAACCGTAAACGGAACTAGGATTAGTATTAGCGTTCTCTATTTGGGCATCATATTCCTGCTTGTCTGTAAATTCCCAGTGTTCGATTTTGTTCATGGCAATACCACCAATACGCACAGTTCCTTTTTCTCCCAGGATGGTTATGGAGCCTTCTAGGTTTTTAGGGTAGGTCAGCATGGTTACGTTTATGCTACCTATGGCTCCGTTTTTGAACCTGATTATGGCTGAGCCGGTGTCTTCGGCCTCAATGTTACGAGCAAGGGTGGCAGTTATGGATTTTACTTCTTCTATGGGGCCGCCAAACCACTGTACCATATCAACATAATGCGATGCCTGGTTCATGAATGCTCCACCATCGTATTCCCAAGTGCCCCTCCAAGAGGCCATGTCGTAGTATTCCTGGGGTCTGGTCCAGAATACGTTGGAGGTTATCATATATATTTTACCGAAACGGCCTTCGTCAAAAGCTCTTCTTACTAACTGAATAGAAGGATTAAGGCGGTTTTGTAATACTACGAATAGCTTAACCCCGCCTTTGTCACAGGCTTCTATAAGTTCATCCGCATCTCTTAGTCTAACTGCCATAGGTTTTTCGGTAAGGACATGCTTGCCGTAGTTAGCAGCTAAGATCCCGTGTTCAGGATGTAATCCCGAGGGGGTACAAATGGATATTAGATCTATGTCAGCTATGTTAAGCATTTCTTCATAGTCGGTAGCCCAAAAGGGTATGTTGTATTTTTCTGCTGTTTCTCTGGCACGTTCTGCTATGATGTCACAGCAGGCTATGCACTGTGCATCTGGCTGTGCTGTTATGGCTTCGAAGTGGTTTTTTGAGATTCTCCCGCAACCAATTAGGCCGATTTTTAGCATGAGCTTCACTCCTTTTTCGTGAAACGTTAGACGTTAGACGTGAGACGTTAAACGTAAAACGTCTTGTGTTTCACTTTTTACTTGTTTATAAATTCATTAATGCTTTTCACTACATACCTTATCTCCTCTTCGGTAAGCTCTGGATCTATAGGAAGAGCCAGGACTTTTTTACAGGTTTTTTCTGCTACGGGTAGATCGCCTTCCTGGTATCCTAGATTTCTAAAGCATTCCTGTAAATGCAAGGGCAAAGGGTAATACACTGCTGTAGCTATACCTCTGCCTTTTAGATATGTAGCCAATTCATCCCGCCTATCCACCTGGATTACATACTGGTGGAAGACGTGGCCTTCTGTTACTTCTGGGCATTGTAGTATTTCATCTAGGCCTAATTTTTCAAATTCTTTATTATATATAGAAGCAACCTGCCACCTTTTTTGTGTCCATTTGTTCAGGTATTTTAGTTTAACGTTTAGTATTGCAGCCTGTATACTGTCTAGACGGCTGTTATAACCTACTACGCTGTGGTGGTATTTAGGCTTGGAGCCGTGGACCCTAAGTACACGGATTTTTTCAGCTATCCCATCGTCATTGGTGACTACCATGCCTCCGTCCCCGTAACAGCCGAGGTTTTTGGAGGGGAAGAAGGAAAAACAGCCGGTATGACCGATGGTGCCTGCCTTTTGCACGTTAGACGTTAAACGTGAAACGTGAGACGTATTGTTTAAGTTAGATTTAAACGTGAAATGTGAGACGTTAGACGTATTGTTTAGGTAAATGTCAGCGTTTATAGCTTGACAAGCATCTTCTACTACATACAAATTATATTCTTCAGTTAATTTCATTAGCCTGTTCATGTCTATCGGCAAGCCGAAGAGGTGGACGGGGATTACAGCTTTTATGTGGTTATCTTTTTTTAGTATTTCTTCGACCTGGTTGAGATCCATGTTATAAGTGATGGGATCAATGTCTACGAATACTGGAATTGCTCCTAATCTACTTACTGCTCCAGCAGTGGCAAAGAAGGTAAAGGTTGGGACTATTACTTCGTCTCCTTTTCCTATTCCTAAAGCATGAAGGGACAGGAGTAAAGCGTCCGAACCGGAGGCTACCCCGATGGCATATTTGGCCCCCAGGAATTCTGCTATATTCTGTTCAAATTCCTGCACTTTGGACCCTAATATATATTCACCGCTTGCCAGAACTTCGGCTATAGCTGAGTCTATTTCAGGTTTTATCTGGTTGTATTGGTTTACTAAGTCTAGCATTGGTATAGTAAAACGTAAAACGTTAGACGTTAAACGTGATTTTTCAGTCAAAATACCTACTCCTTACGCTTTATTTTGTTGCCGTCCAGTTTAACATATTGAATCCCGCAGATCTGACAAATTGTTTCTCTTCCGTCGTTGAATTTTAAGGTTTGTCCGCACTGGCAGACCCAGCCGCATACTCGCCCGGGATTACTGAGGACGAGAGCATAATCTGGGATGTCTTTTGTCACTACTGCCCCGGCGCCTATAAGAGCGTATTGCCCGATTATGTTCCCGCATATTACGGTAGCATTAGCTCCTATAGTGGCTCCTTTTTTTACTAGGGTGGTTTTGAATTCGTCTTTTCTTTCTATAAATGACCTGGGATTAATTACATTGGTAAAGACCATTGATGGACCAAGAAATACATCGTCTTCACATATTACCCCGGAGTAGATAGAGACGTTGTTTTGGACTTTAACGTTGTTTCCCAGGGTTACTCCAGAGCCGATGAATACATTTTGACCTATGTTGCAGTTCTTACCCAGTTTTACATTTTTCATAAGGTGGCAAAAGTGCCATATTTTTGTGCCTGCGCCTATTTCGCAAGGCTGGTCTATATAACTGGATTCATGGACGTAAAAGTCGCTCATTTTTTCGCTCCCTTTTTGACGCTAGACGTTAGACGTGAAACGTGAAACGTTAGACGTTAATTGTTTATTTTTTTCTGTTGTCGAATTAGTCCAGATAGTAGGGCAAATACTTTTTCTATTTGCTCAGATATTTCTATATCCTTTATATATCCTAGTTCTTTTGCAATAACAAGTTGTGTTTCTAATTCACTTAATGATCCTCTTGCTATCGCTAAAAATTGAATGAATTCTTTTTTGCTATTTCTTGCTGCTCCTTCAGCTATATTACTCGGTATTGAAATTGCTGATCTTCTCATCTGCGAAGTAAGCGCATATAATTCTTCCCGGGGAAAACCTACTGTTATTTTATATACTTGTTTCACAAGTTTTATAGATTCACGCCATACCTCAAGATTTTTATGTCCCCTCAAAATCTCACCACTTTTACGTCTCACGTCTTACATTTCACGTCTCACTCCTCACTCCTTACCTACAGCAGGGTTATTTTTTCTCTGCCACGGGTAATGCCTCTTGTTGCATTCCGGGTGTCGAATACCCGCCTGGAGTTGTCTACCACCCACTGGTAATCTATACTGCTGTGGTCGGTAGCAATTATAATCAAATCAGCGGCAGCTAATGTTTCTTCTGTTAAAGGAGTTGAATCCATTTGTATACCGTGCTCATTAAATGAGGGGATAAAAGGGTCATGATAAGTTATATCTGCACCTTCTTGTTTTAAAAGTTTTATTATTTCTATCGCCGGGGATTCCCTTTCATCTTCTATATCTTTTTTATAGGCAATTCCCAAGATTAATATCCGGGCCTTTGATGATGCTATACCTGAATGGTTTAGTATACGGATAGCTTTGTCTCGCACGAATTCAGGCATTTTGCGGTTGATCTCGCCTGCAAGGGCTATAAAATGGGTATTGAAATTAAGCTCTTTGGCTTTCCATTCCAGGTAGTGGGGATCCAAGGGAATACAGTGGCCTCCCACCCCGGGACCTGGATAAAACGGCATTATCCCAAACGGTTTGGTGAAAGCTGCATCCAGCACTTCCCAAACGTCCAGGCACATTCTATCGCAAAGAAGTGTTAGTTCATTTACCAGGGCTATGTTTACTGCCCTGAAGGTGTTTTCAAATACCTTTGAAAGTTCCGCTGCTTTGGCACAGGAAACCGGAACTACGTTCTCTATGGTCTGGCGGTAGAACGTCACAGCTACAGCCAGGGATTCAGGCCCAACACCCCCTACTACTTTGTTTGTGTTTTTGGTAGTGTAACGCTTGTTACCAGGGTCTACGCGCTCGGGAGAATGGGCCAGGTAAAAGTCTTTTTCCACTTTAAGTCCTGAATCTTCCAGTATAGGCAGCATTACTTCCTCAGTGGTTCCCGGGTAGGTAGTTGACTCCAGGGTCACCAGCTGGCCTCGGCGTAAATAAGAAGCGATTGATCTAGTAACCGATTCTACATAATTAAGGTCAGGGGTAAGGTTTTTAGTTAAAGGAGTAGGAACACAGATGACTATAACATCCATATCAGGAACACTGGAGAAGTCTGTCTGCGCTGTCAATAGCCCTTCTTCCACAAGTTTTTGTAATTCGTCGTCTTTTACGTCCAATATATAATTCTTACCCTGATTTATCATCTGAGTTCGTTTGGGATTCTGTTCTACTCCCAGTACTTTGTACCCTACTTTCCCCTTTTCTACTGCAAAAGGGAGTCCAACATAGCCCAAGCCTATTACTCCTACTATGGCAGTTTTGTTACAAATTTTGTTTATCAATATCTCTTTGTGATTCAAACTACAATCTCCTTTACAGTGTAATAATCTATCTACAAATAATACTCTTTCATATCAATACAAGTTCAAGGCGCTTTCCGTTGTTTTGATCAAGTTTTTAAATTAACAATATATAGCTGTCTCTTACCTTCAAATACCGAATCAAAACATATCTCTTTCCCTGAACGATTCCAGCGCGGATGCAAATCACACCTAACATCATTGTCATATTTAAAAGGTGTAAAAACTCTGACAATCCTTACAACATCATTTGTATGTGAGTTGATTAGGAATATACTGGCTAGTCTTTGCCTATCTGGATAAGTATCGGTTACTATGTAACTTCCATCAGGTGAATAACTGGGATGCCCGTCAGATATCAGTTGATCTGCCCACATCTTTTTGTGCGTAGTGGTTTTATCTTGAAGAAGATAATAGCCGTCCCCGCCATGGTGTTTATGCATATACGCTAATATTTCCTGGTCGTTTTTCCAGAAGCAGTGTGACGTCATATCATCATCACTCAGGTTGAACATATCGGTACCATCACAGTTTACAGTCAATAAACGTGTATATTTCCTAGAACCGCAAAACCAGCGATGTAAAACCATAAAGCGGGTCCCCGATGGGTTAATCATGATATGGTTGACTTTATGCTCCGCGTTTTTCATCTCAGACCGTGTTTGAAAATTAGCAAAATCAGTGTACTTGAGCAAAGGCGTTACCTTGCCAGATTCAATATCCAGATGATATATACAAGGCTCGTCAGGGGACAACATGTTCTTAGTGAAATCAGGTAGATTGGAATAACCATAGCCCGGTCTTAACCGATGTAAACGTGAAAAGTCCAGTGACAAAGCAAATTTACCGTCATTAGAAACACTATATACTGGCATTGGTAAAGCGCGTTTTTCTTTTGTATGTACATTCATCACTATGGAACAATACTGCCCATCTTGAAAATCATTAAATATAATGTTATTGCTAAAATCAGGACCAAGCCATTGCAACATGCAGCCTTGCTGAACATTCCATGCATTGGTAGTCGCCAGGACTTCAAAAGAATTATTATTCTTTGTATCTATCAGCAATATCTCTGCCGGATCATTTGGGGCGACTGACTTATAAGTATTTTTTGCTCTCAAACAAAGTATATAAGAGTCGGATTTATCCCATGGAGATTTATCATAATAACCAAAAAAGCACTCTCCATCGTTCGGGGACACCCTAGTTATATTTCCTTCGTATTTTATTTTTGGAGAGATAGTATACATTCCATATTGATAGATTCTTTTTATTACTTTTTTTACTTCGGGAACTCTGTTTAACCGATTATTTATATAAACTTCTAATTTGTTCATATATCTACCTTCTACATTGTTACTTCCTTAAAAATGTTTTATAAAGCCAATTTTGTAAATTTATAGGGCAACAAAAAATTATAAGTTGTGCAATGCTTACTATTAGATAGTCTCTATAACTCGAAAAACCCATTTTCCACAAACGACGAATCGTGCTTATGTAACTTTTGGTGTTTTCCCAGTTTCTCCTTCGTTTTAACAAATCGTCACTCGACCGGAAAAGAAGTAATGATTCATTAATATTCATTGCCTTACATCCATTGAAAAGCATCCGTGCAAAGAGGTCTACATCCTGGTTACGTCGCAGGTCACTGTAACCACCACATGCCAAGACTTTGCTTTTTTTATACATGACTGTAGGATGGTTGAACGGACTCCTTCTTTTTGCAAACTCACAAATCTGTTTATGTTGTGTTGGCACAATACGGGAGGATATAGGTCTGTTTGGATCATCGTAGAACTCATCTACCATCGTTCCTACTATATCCAGATTAGGATCGTTTGCAAAACATTTAAGTTGCTTTTCACATCTAGTTGGTACTGAAATATCATCAGTATCCATTCTGGCAACCAATTCGTTTCGGCATACTTTTAGCCCTTCATTTAGGGCCAAGCCTAGTCCTACATTTGTCTCTAACTGTACTACTGTGATCTTTGAAGAATATTTATCTGCATATTCGCTGATTATTCGATCTAATGCATCTGTTAAAGGCCCGTCTTTAACAATAACTATTTCTTCAGGTTCCGCGATCTGATTCAACATACTCTCTATGCTTTGTCTAAAATAGTTCGGATTTTCTTTCTTATATATAGACATCAGGACTGAGTAATTCATGCTACTCCTCTCTATACGCCAATTTTGATCTTGCTGCACTAATCTATACACGCAACATGTTCACTATCTGTGATTCGCTTTTTTCTAAGAAGATAGTCGTCTAATTTCTCAGCTATATCAAATCCCTTGGCACTAATGCCTGTTTGCCTCTTTATTATTGTAGAAAATCTATCTAAAACTTATCTTCACTAAAAATTAAATTAATTAGCTCCTTGATATAAGTTAAAGAACCATTGTCAAAAATTATTATTAGGATACTAAAAACATAAGTCACTCTTTTCAGACTTAAAATGACTTATACTGTTATTTCCTCAACACTTGTATTTTCTCTGGAATGATTTCTGTAGTAAATATACGGAGTAATATACCCTAAACTTCCATATATCTGGCGATTGTTATAGTGTTCTATATTAATACTAGCCTATAATATCATAAGCTTCTATGAAACTTGAAAACTCATTACAGCTATAACATCCATCTTTCAAAACAGAATGAAACACTCCTATATAAGTATTCATATTCAGGAGCTTTAGATATTCTTTTATGAAAAACCCCCAATTCTTAGCAAGTTTCTTTAATTTTAAGAGCCGCGAATTTAGGACTATTCTCTGCTCTACCCCCAGTACTTTGTAACCCACTTTTCCCTTTTCTACTGCAAAAGGGAGTCCAACATATCCCAGGCCTATTACTCCTACTGTAGCCGTTTTATCTGTTATTTTCCGTTTCAGCATATTTTTTGTATCCAACACAGCAACGATGCCTCCTGTTTATCAAACCTTATTCGGCTTAAAGGAAGATCAGGTATGACAATCCTCCCTTTTCTCTCTTCCGCTCTTCTCGTCTTTGGTACGGCTAAACCAACATCTCTGCTTTTTTAATGAAAAATTATGAGCTTCACCCCGCTGCCCTGCCGCTGGCTACTTCCCGCTTTTTCTGTAAAGAAGCGTTATCTGCTGCTTTTTTGTATTCAGGTATTATTTCCCTCATCAAATTAAACACATCACTGCCATTTTCCGCATACTTTTCAGCTAGCGTATCTACTTTCTTAGAAATATTCACATAATCTCTATCAAGCTCTTTTTGGCATATAAATATCTTTTTATGACTAGTTGAAGCCATTTCTTCCCTGGAAGTGAATAATTCTTCGCACAGTTTTTCCCCCGGCCTTATGCCGGTATAGACAATATCGATGTCCTTGCCGGCTTCATAACCGGAAAGTCGGATAAGGTCCCGAGCCAGGTCTTCAATTTTTACCGGTTCACCCATATCCAGTACAAATATTTCCCCGCCTTGAGATATAGCCCCGGCCTGGATTACCAGCTGCACCGCTTCCGGGATAGTCATGAAATAGCGTTTCATTTCCGGGTGAGTAACGGTCACCGGGCCGCCTCTTTCTATCTGTTTCATAAAGGTAGGAATTACACTTCCACGGCTTCCCAGCACATTGCCAAAGCGCACGGCTGAAAACCGCGTATTGCTGGTGCGGTTAACATCCTTTATTACCAGCTCTGCCAGTCTCTTGCTGGCTCCCATTATGCTGGTTGGATTTACGGCCTTATCCGTAGATATGAGTACGAATGATTCCACACCGTAACTGTCAGCAAGTCTGGCTAAATTTCGCGTACCGATAACGTTGTTGCTCAAAGCCTCAGTCGGGTGCAGTTCCATCATGGGAACATGTTTGAATGCGGCTGCGTGGAATACTATCTTGGGGCGATACTGTCTGAATATTTCCTCTAATTTAGATTGATTTCTGATGTCCAGCAGAGCAGGATAAATAATAGAAGCCGGATAGGTATCATGCAGTTCCTGCTCTATTTCAAAAAGGTTGTTTTCACTGTGATCTACCATTATAAGCAGCTGCGGCGAATGCTCCAGTATTTGCCGGCAGAGTTCGGAACCAATAGACCCTCCCGCCCCCGTAACCAGTACAGTCTTAGCGCTTATGTACCCTGCTATTTGTGTTATATCAACTGTCACCTGTTCCCGCCGCAGGAGGTCTTCCATTTTTATATCTCTAAGGGCGGTGAGCAAACTCTTGCTGGTACTCTGGTATATGCCCGGCAATATCCTGATCCGGGCAGAAGTCTCTTTACATAATTTCACTATCTCTCTTATTGCATCACTGCCTACAGAAGGCATCGCTATTATTACTTCACTGATTTCTAGGTCTCTCACCAAGAAAGGAATGCTCTTCCGCGTCCCCAGTACCGGCAACCCGTTTAGGATGTTTTTTTGTTTGGCAGGATCATCATCTATAAATCCTGCTACTTTCAAATTAAGCCGCGGATTGCTGGCAATCTCCCGGGCCAGAATAGCACCGGCGTCCCCTGCGCCGATTATTAACACCCTGCGTGAAGGGGCGGACCGGGTTTGCAAGTAAGCATCCCGGAACAGGCGCCATGATATACGAGAGGCACCTATAAAAGCATTTATCAGCATCCAGGAGATTATATATACACTGCGCGGGAGCTTGGGCAATTGCAACAAGTAAATAAGCAAAATTATAAAAGCTATGCTGTATGTGGTAGCGCGCAGTATCGCCAGCATCTCCCCTATACTGGCATATTCCCAGATTCTCCTGTACATCTTAAGCCCGGTAAAAAAAACAAGAATTGTTATGGTAATAACAGGCATAAGCTTTACAAAAGCATCTACATATTGGCCGGGGATCACCCCGTCAAAACGCAAAAGGAGAGCAACATAAACAGCCAGGTTTATGAGTACAGCATCAACAAAAAGCATCAAAATATATCGTATTTTGTGATTCATAAGCGCACCACCCCACATTTTCCAACCTTTAAATCACAAGGTATAAAACTTATTTACTCTAAACCCTTGGTTTTACTTAGATACACAGTTCTACAAATTAAGGGAATATCCTCCAATAAGCAGATTTTTTTCCCTTGCTTGCCTTTAAAATTATGTTCATCGCGTATCAGCTTGCAAAGAATTAACCTACAGCCTGGTTTTTACCTCGTTGTCGTCGCTTTCCTGGTAGTAGTAATAGTAGTACTGGTAGCCGTAGCTGTTTACTTTTACCTGGTTCAATACTGCCCCCAGCAGGCGGGCGTTGACTTTCAGGAGTCGGTTTTTGGCTTCCCGGGCCTGGTCTATCCGGGTGTTGGCCGAACGCACCACCAGGATGACCCCGTCCACCTGCGTTGCCAGGATTGCGGCATCTGTAACCGCCAGCAGCGGGGGAGCGTCTGTTATCACATAATCGTATTTTCCCAGCAGGTGTTCCAGCAGGTTGCTCATATGCTTGGATGCCAGTATCTCAGCAGGGTTCGGGGGCACCGGCCCGCTGGTCAGGAGGTCGAGGTTGTCTACTCCTGTTTTTATAACTGCTTCCTCTATTTCAGCCGCCTGCACGAGGCAGTTCGTAAATCCGCGGTCGTTTGCTACCTGGAAGATTTTATGCTGCACAGGCTTGCGCAGGTCGCAGTCCACCAGGATAACCCTGTTCCCTGCCTGGGCCAGGACCACTGCCAGGTTGGCTGCAACTGCAGATTTCCCGTCTTCGGGGCTGGGGCTGGTGACCAGTATGGAGCGGCTGGAATGGTCCATCCCCGTAAATGCCAGGTTGGTGCGCAGGGTCCTGAATGCCTCAGCGACCGGCGATTTGGGGCTTTTACTGCTTATGAGTTCGTATTCCCTCTGGGTTTTTTTTGCCATATCGGTCGTACCTCCCTGTTATTTTATCTGCTGTCCTTCGCTGTTGCTGCAGGTATAACCCCCAGCACAGGCAGCTCCAGTTCCCTGGTCACGTCGTCCGGCGTCTTCAGGGTGTTGTCCAGGTATTCTATAACGAAAGCCAGCATGGTAAAAACCATCAGCCCCAATACAAAAGCGACTGCTATGTTGAGCTTTTTGTTCGGTTTTACAGGATACAGGGGGACAGATGATGCTGAGACCACTATCACGCTCGTATCTCCCAGGTTTATGGACTTCGCTATCTGGGTCTCGGTAGTCTTTTCAGCCAGGGTTTCGGCGGTCTTTTTCAGCCGTTCCACTTCCCGCACCAGCTTCTCTTCTTCCAGCCTTTTTTCTGCCAGTTCCGCCTGCAGGTTTTCCAGGTTCCCGGTCAGGGAAGCCATAGCTGCCTGCAGCCCGGCTTCTTCTCCCTGTTTTTCGGCAAGTTCCGCCTTTTTTTCTGCTAAGCTCTGGGCCAGCGACACGTAGAGTGTATTCCTCTCTTTGACGGTTGTAACTGCTTGGGCCTCTTCGTCCCATTTTTCCACGTAGATGTATTCAGAAATACCGGAGAGTTCCTGCTCCAGCTTATTTATCCCGGAATCGAGCTGCTGTATCTCCACCTGCACCGCCTGCAGGCGAGAAGTCAGTTCCTTTTTTTCTTCCAGCATGCTGCTGAATTCCGCCTCCAGCACGGCAACGTTCCTGGGCTGGCCCTGTACCTCTTTCAGTTCCTCCAGGGCTTTTTCCAGCTGCCCCTCTGTAATCTCTTTCTGCTCGTTGAGGAAACTCATGGAGCGGGACATCTGTTCCTGGTTTTTTTCCGTCATCAGTCGGAGGTATTCTTCTGACAGTGTATTCGCAATCCTGCTCGCCAGGACCGGGTCGCTGTTCCTGACCTTGACCTCTATGAGGTTGGAATCTTTGACCACCGAAGCGTCTATCATCCGGGCCAGGCTCACGGGCGTGTAGAGTTCGGGGTTTAATTCCAGCTCTGCGATTATGCGCTTCATGAGGGCTTCGCTCTTTATCTGCCCCAGGTAGGTGTTCATGGTCCACACCGGCAGGCGGGAGACGCTGCCGACCACCTCCTCCAGCCCTTCTTCCCTCAGGTTCTGCACGTTCTGCAGTTTTTCTGTGGCCTGGGTCACCATGAGCAGGGTCTCGGCCTCATAGACGGGGGGCAAGATGAAAAAGCTGATCAAGCCCATGGTAAGAGCGCACAGCAGGGTACCGGCGATGATCAGCCTGCTCCTCTTTTGTACAGTCTTGAGCAGTTCCCTCAAGTCTATTTCTTCCACCATTTGTTCTTTGGCCATTTCCGTGCCGTTGTTGGAGACATTCACTCTTTAATCCTCCTTCAAAAAGTCGCTGCCAAAATTTATTTTTCTTCTCTTATCTTGCCGGCTTCACGGTAGAGCTGCATCAGGCTCTCATACTGGGCATAAGCTTCCCCCGCGCGCCCTGCCGGAATCTCCAGCGCCTGCCGGCTCTTATCTTCTTTCCCTGCAGCGGAGTAAACTGCAGCCAGCCAGATCCGGGCCTGGTAAGCGAGGTCGTTATCAGATCCTGCAACAGCCCCCAGGAGATATTGGGAACGCTCCAGTTCCCCGAGCAGGAAAGCTGCCTTTCCGGCTGCAAGCGTGACAGCCGGGGGGACTTTGCCCAGGATTACGGGGAGATCTTCTTCCATTTCCAGGATTTCCAGGAGATAGGGCCCTGCTTTTTCCGCAGCGCCGGTTTCTATATGATTCTCGGCCGCGTCCACCATGGCCGCAGCCAGTATTTCATAATTGGAGCCCAGCAGGGGGTTGGCCTTGGCCAAAGCCCGGGCTTCTTCTACTGCCAGTCCATATTCTCCCAAAAGCCTGTACACATTGACAAGAGCCCCGCGCACCCGGGTGTTGTACGGTTCAGCTTCCGCTGCCCGGCGGGCGCAGGCAATGGCCCGGTAATGGGAAACGGCGTCGTCTTTCGCCTTTGCTTTTACCGCGAGTATCTGTGCCAGGTCCGCCCAGTAGCTGGCGGCTAACGGGTCGCGCTTTACCGCCTGCCCATAGAATATCTCGGCCCTTTCCAAGTCTTTCGCCAGCAGGGCCCTGGCCCCTTCAGCCCCGGCTGTTCCTGCTGTATAGAAGGAATAGGCAGGGTAAGCCACCGCAGCCGACAGGAGGCTGCCGAGCACTGCAATAGCAATCATTTTCCCGGGTGACAGCCGGCTGCTGTCTCCGTTTTCTTTTCTAGGTTCCCCGCCTTCAATTCTCCCCCGTACTGCCCCTATAAAGGTAAAGAGCATGAAGCCCAGGGCCGGGAGGGAAAGGTCGAAGTCAAACAGGCTGTGCATACCCAGGAGCAAGACCGCAACTGCTGTACCCCATACAAGCACATTTTGGTCCGGGTCTTCTTCCCCTTTCTGCCTGAAACGCAGCAAAAGGCGCAAAAATAATATCCAGACCGCCAGGAAAGCGAGAAATCCAAAGGTCCCGGCTTCCACCCAGGTCTGGAAGAAGTGGTTGTGGACCTCGGTCGTCCAGTAGAGCCTGGAGGCGTAGCTGTGGTAAAGCGCTTCCCAGCCGCCTCCGCCTGCACCTGTAAGCGGGTAGTCTTTCACTATTTTAAGGGCATCGCGGCTGAACTGCAGGCGTGCCTGGAAACTAATTTCTTGGATGGAAATCTTCTGGGCCCTGACTATCGCTTTGCTGGGCACTATGTTGGCCACAGGCACCGGGAAGGCAAAGGCGGCATACCACAGGTACACCAGGAATACCACCCCCAGGTAAGCAATGCCTCCGGCCGCTATCAGCCTGCGCGTCCTCTCCTCTACTGCCTCACGGTTGAGCCACACGCCCAGGAAGTGGTAAGCTGCCTGGAAGATTAAAACAGCAGTTAATCCAATAAGCACAGGCCTGAGCGCGCCCATCCCTTGCACGTCCCCCAGGCTGTTGAAAAACGCCCGCCCGGTCACCAGGCCGCAGCCCAGGAAGATAACCCAGTGGTACAGAGCCCTCCAGCGGCAGCCCGGGTGGATGAGAAAGATGAACCCCGCTGCAGCCAGGGGGTACAGCACCCAGCCGCCGCGGGACTGGGTCCCTATTATGACGACTACCATCAGGAGGTTCCCCGCCGCGTACAGGAGCTTGGACGTGAGTTTTTCCGTGTTTACACTGAGAGAAAGCCCGGCGATATTCAGGGCAGCCAGGTAAACGGCCAGGCTGTTCGGGTACTGGAAGGTGGACATCATGCGCCCGCCTTCATAAGCCCCCGGGTAGTTGATGACCCCAGCGGCAGCGCCCAGCCCTATGGCGGCAACACCTGCACCCGCCAGGTAGTTTATGATTATAAGGGTATTGAAGCCTTTTTGGTCTTTTGCAGCCCTGCAGGCCATCCAGTAGACCATGAAATAAGCGGTGACAGTCAGCAGCTCTCTCACAGCCGCCCGCATGTGCACCGCTGTCAGCAGGGAAAGGGCGTAGGCCAGGACCAGGGACAGCACAGCCAGGTCCAATGGTTCCTTTATTGTAAGCTTTCCCCGCCGCAAAACCTGGTCATAGACGCAGAAGGCAAACGACACGGCTACCAGGATTAAAGCAGAGAACAGTTCGGGATCGAAAAACAGCCCCCTTAAAAAGGGCGAAAAGAAAAGGACTAAACCTAAACCGGCAAAGAAAAAGACCTGCAAGTTAAGGTTCAGGACCGGCCCGGCACCGGCTGTCTTCTCCCTGTTTGCTCCCAAAAAATTACCTACTTTCTATTAGATAGTAAAAATTTTCCTGTTTGCTGGCCCCGCTGCAAAAATTTCGAGCTGTCCTGTCTAAAGCGCATAAATATGCAGGATCCCGTCGGCAGAGCATGACATCAACACCCAGTAAAAGCGAATGTTTACACATCTATATAGCAGCAAGGGGATATTTCCTAGTCAATAAATCAATAGAAAATATTTCGACATCCAGCACTTTTTTCCTGCAACAAGCTGTGATTAATTTGAAAAAAATTCGGGGTTTTTGTCCTGATTTGCATTGTTAAACCTGCGGATTATAGGACTAGGTCATATGGGCCAAAGGGTGAGGGGTGAGGAGTGAGGAGTGAGGGGTAAATAGTGAGGGGTGAGGAGTGAGGAGTGAGGGGTAAATAGTGAGGGGTGAGGAGTGAGGAGTGAGGGGTAAATAGTGAGGGGTGAGGGGTAAATAGTGAGGGGTGAGGAGTAAGGAGTGAGGGGTGAGGAGTTAGGAGTGAGGGGTGAGGGGTAAGGGAAATTAAGTTGTTATCTCTCTCTTTGATTGTCAATCTTTGTCAACCGGATTTTTGTTTTCTTCGGTAGATT
Source organism: Syntrophomonadaceae bacterium (assembly GCA_014360155.1). Classification (GTDB taxonomy): domain Bacteria; phylum Bacillota; class Syntrophomonadia; order Syntrophomonadales; family Syntrophomonadaceae; genus JACIYB01. The sequence continues at coordinate 6,017 of JACIYB010000015.1, read as the reverse complement.
TCTGTTCCCTGTTCTTCGATTTTTTTATGCAGTTTTTTATCTAAAGGCCCGTTCATGTCTATTACGTCGATTTTGTATATGCCTGCCGCTTCGTCCAAGTCCAGTCTCAGTCCCGGAGGCAATTCTCCTTCACAGTAGACAGCGAGGTCAATATCCGAGTTGTATTTGTAATCTCCCCGGGCGCGGGAACCAAAGATGACTGCCCGGTTTACGTTCTCTCTTTTTTTAAGCTGTTCAATTATAGCAAGCAAGACATGTCCGGGCAGGCCGTAATTCATCCCAGTACCTCCTCCATCTTTCTGGCAAAAGCAGCAAATATATTATAGTATTTTTCCTTAATTTTATCATAGATTTTTTTAGCTATTTTTTCATTATAGGTATGTATGGTAAGGTTTCGGGCATCGATCATGTCAATCCAGACTTCGCCAGCGGAAATCAGCCCTGCCGCAAACGCTTCCTTGAAAACCGACCTCGGAGAGTCGCCGGCCGCCAGCCCCTCATATTCAAGGTACGATTTCATCAGTTTCCAAGCCAGTTCATAAGTAAATTCAAAACGCTGGATAACCCCATCATAAATAAGAGGGTTTGATATATCCTCGTCCAAAGCCTCTTTCAGCCTTGATACAGCTTTACAGTATGCTTTTTTCCTTTCTTTGAGGCGTTCAGTATCCACATGCAAAGCCCCCTGATATTATTTTTCTAAATAAAGAGGCTGCCCTTTTGGGACAGCCCCTTTTGATATTATCTTTTTTACTTCTGCAGGGCCCTGATAACGACTGTAGCTGCTTCTGCCCTGCTGGCATCGGCTTTCGGCTTGAAGGTGCCGTCCGAGTACCCTGTGATAATGCCGTTTGCACTAGCTACGGCGACCGCTTCTGCTGCCCAGCCAGAGATCTGGGAGTTGTCAGTAAAGGCAATGCCGTTGCTCGTCTCGAGCCCGGCGGCTCTTACGACCATCACCGCCATCTGTTCGCGGGTGATCAAGTCATCCGGACCGAACTGGGTGTCGCTGTAGCCCTTGACAACGCCGCAGGCTGCTGCAGTTGCGATGTAGTCCTTAGCCCAGTGGTCAGCAGTATCGGCAAATATTTTGCCGGCATCCGCACTGAGCTTGAAGGCTTCGACCAGCACCTTGGCAAATTCAGCCCTGGTAATCTGGCTGTCCGGCCTGAAGGTGCCGTCAGGATAACCTGCCAGCGCTCCGAGTACAACCAGTTCCTTGATGCTGTCTTCTGCCCAGTGTCCTGTCGTATCGCTGAAGGCAGCAGGCACAGACATAACTGTGTACGTCGACAGCGAGCTGCGGGTTACGGAGACCATATGCGTAACCGGATCTACTGTTCCTCCCAAGGGCTCCCACACACCGTCAGTGAGGCGGAATATTCCCAGGGCAGACCCGCTGCTTACCTTCGCCGGGTCATACGGCAGACTGAGGGTTATCGGCTTGCTCATGCTGCTGATACCGCCCTTGTCAATGCCGTCCTGCTCAGCCCTGATCTCAATGCTGTAGACTTCGCCGGCTATCTTGTAAGTCGCCGCTCCCGGTGACGGTACAGTGCCTTCTGCAACTTTGCTGACATTAAAGCTGAGCTGTACACCCTGGTCCTTCATCGCCGTCAGGTCAAATGCAGCAGGGGGCAGTTTGAGTTCTACGCCTGCCAGCTTGACAACTGCGGGTTTCCCTGCTTCGAAGACCTTGGCTATTGTGTCGGCAGGCACTTGTACTGCAGCCTGGGTTACCGCGAGGACACCTTCAGTTGTGGTCACTTCAGACGGTACGCTGAATACAACCTGCTCAACCTGGCTGCTGGTAATCTGCTCTTCGACGGCTGCACTGTCGACTGCCAGCGTTACTGAGGCCTCGCCTTCACTTGTAACTGTGGCTGTCTGGGTGCCGCCTGCCTGCAGGTCGCCCTCGGCCGTAGTCTCAGTCTCGGCGGTCGTCTCTGTTGACGGAGCAGTCGTTCCGCCGCCGCCACCGCCGCCGCCGCCTTCAGGCGGGGGTTCCTCCAGGTCCAGGGTTATGGAAGCTATCTGAACATCATCGCTGTATACATATAAAGTGTAATCATTATCTACATCCAGACCTGAGTCATAAACCCAGTCGTAGACCAGCTGGTAGACACTGTAGACGGTGCCGTAAACGTCGTTGTAAACCGCTGACTGGATGCCTGTGTCGTCGTAGTATACGGTGTTTATTACTGTGCCGTCTTTTACGATCTGGAAGAAAATGTTTTCAAAGTCAGCAGATGTTAATACCTGAATAGTAAATGTGACTTCATCAGCCGAACGGTTAGTCTCGACAGTCGCTTCGCTGGCCTGCCAGTCATCGTCCTTATCCTGGATGACCGCGCCAGGTCCATCAGCGGAAGTCCCCTGCCACTCGAGACTGGAATCGAAATCCAGGTCAGCAGCACTGGCTGTGGGAACCATCCCCAGGGTTATGGTGACCAGGAATGCCAGGAAAACCACCAGAGCGATGTTTCCTGCGAGGGTGCGGTTTGAATATAGGCTTGCCATGACCTTTTCACCTCCTTTCCCGGCTTGATCAGGCAATTCTCCCCCTTTAGGTAGAATTACTCATGTTATATTTTAGCAATAGAGAGAAATAAAAGCAACCGTTAAGAGCTGTTTTTGGTAAAGACGGGCAGGAGTTTTGTAATCAGGCTTTCCCAAGGGGCTCTTCCTGCCTTGATTTTACCCGCCAGCAAAGTTTCCCCGGAGATCGCCCGCCGGGGATTTTCAATTACCCACCGGTGCGCAGCTTCTGTACCGAACTGTTTTTTCAATAATTCAAAAGCGGCTGCCATTTCAGGCCTGCGCCCTCTGTTCGAATGGGCATCAGAGGCTACGAAGTGGACTATTCCTTTATGGAGCAGGCGCAGGGCCGCCTTTTTTATCTTCGTCCCAAAAAGCCCGCATATGGAGCCAGATGTGACCTGGCTGCATATGCCCCTCGCTGCCAGCTCAGCCAGCAGAGACGGGTCCTCAGCAAAAGCCGCGTTTTTCTCCGGATGGGCAATAACAGGAGTAACCCCCTGCAGCTGCAGTTCATAGAGCACTTCTGCCGTGTAGTCCGGAATAAAGGCCCCTGGGAGCTCTACCAGGAGATACTTCCCGGTGTCGTTGACCGTAAGCAATCTGCCCTCTTTCAGCTGCCGGGCAAGACCGGGCTCAATGCGGTATTCCGCCCCCGGGACAATTGTAAGGGGGATATTTTCCCGGGCAAAAACGGCGTTGACCTCGTCTACCGCACTCATAATATCTTCCCTGCTGTTGTCGTAGAGCCCGGCTATTACGTGGGGTGTGGCGACAATACAGGATATGCCGTCTTTTACGGCAATCTCAGCCATAGCCAGGGCCTCTTCCAGGGTTTTGGCCCCGTCATCGATACCGGGCAGTATGTGGCAGTGTATGTCAATCAATTTCCATCCCTCCCAGATCCAGTTGTATCAACCGCTCGTACAGTATCTTGTAACTGCTGCTCGCAGGCAAACTTGCTGCCAGTTGCAGTGATTTCCCTTTCTCTCCCATACCGTAAAGAACAGCCGCATACCAAGCGCGGACTTCCTCATCTCCGCTGGACGACAGTGAGACCAGTATCTCTTCAGCAGCTGCATATTCGCCCTGGAGGTAATACGCTTTAGCTGTTATCAGCTTCAGCTCCGGGGTTATGCTGAGTTTCGCACCCCTCCAGTAAGGTCGTTCCGGGTTTATCTTGGCTTGCTGCTGCTCAATCAGTCCCGGCAACGAGAGTATTTGTGCAGAATAATCGCGGACTTTATCATAGTCCTTCGCGTTAAGGTAATGTTCAGCGCCTTCCCACAGGATCCTGGCCAGATTACTGTAGGCATTCATATCGTTGGGGTTGGACTCAACCAATCCCCGGGCCTGCCTCACCATCCCGTCTATATAGCTGATCTTCCCACAGGTATTTAAAAGAGAGTTGCGCACCCTTATATCATAGGGGCTCAGTTTTTCAGCGGTTTTTATTTCTCTTACAGCCTCCTGCTGATATTCCCTGGACTTTTCAGGATTGGACCGGTGCAGCTGTTCAAACCTCACCGCATAGAACTGTGCTAGGTTGGCGTGATAAGTCCCGTTAAGCGGATCAAGGCTTACAGCTTTCAGGTAATTTTTTTCAGCCCCAGCCAGGCCCTGGTACTGTTTTTGCGGGTCTTGTTCCTGCGACAGGTTACGCATAATTGTGTCCGCTTTCTGGGCAAAATTACAGGCTGCAGCATAGCTGCCGCCGCAGAACAGCATAACTGCTGCCAGGATAGAGGCTGCAGCAATATTGATAGCCGGGTTGAAGCTGATATTCTTATGTGGTATTTTTTGCAGTCTAAAAGAGGCGTTCACCAGGGCAAAGAGTACCCACAGGAGTACAGCCATCGCCGGCAGGGACAGGTCGAAATCGATTGCTGCGTGAAGGCCGAATGCCAGGGCCGCGGCTGCAGTTCCCCAGGTTAAAATCCAGTTATCCCTTGGTTCGGGTGTGTCTTTTTTCTGTGCCCTGTATATCCTGAAAACGGCTGCTATTAACATCACCCACATGGACAGAAAAGCCAAAATCCCTATAGTCCCGGCTTCCACCCATACCTGCATGAAGTGGTTGTGTACCTCCGTAGTCCAGAAAAGGTAGTCCTGATACTGGTGGTAGAGGGCGTTCCATCCCCCGGCCCCGGTTCCTGTCACGGGGTGGTCTTTCACTATCGCCAGTCCCCAGCGCATGAAGTCATAGCGGGTAATATAGCTGGAGTTTTGCAAGTCGCCTATCTGTTTCACTTCAGCCACTATATTTTCCGGCGCAAAAACTTCGTAAGCCCTGGAACTGCCCGCAGGGGCTGACATTAAAACCAACATGCCGGCAACTATTAAAGAGGCAACAGCAGGTATGCTCGCTTTCAGCCCTTTTTTCCTGTGCAAATACAGGAGGGCCTCCCATATGCCCTGTCCCAGGATTACGATCAAAAAACCGGCAAACAAGGAATACAAGCCGCTGGCGGGGTTTTCACCGGTAATAGCGGGCACAAATTTGACCGCAGCAATAAAGGCGGCGGTAAAAGCCAAGCCCAGGCTGTAGAGAGATTTCAGCCGGTATATTCCCGGCATCCCCAGGAAAAGCAGCAAGGCACCGGCTATAAATATCAGCCAGGCCCCCTTGGAAACAGCAGCCAGCACCACGAGTATCGCCAGGTAGGTTGACAGGGCGTAAATTATTTTCATGGTTAAATGCCGTTCCCTTATCCATAGGGTTACTCCTATGAGGCTGATAACCGCCAGGTAAGCTGCAGTGGTATTGGGGTACTGCAGGGTAGACATTATCTGCCTGCCGTTAAAGGCGCTGGGGTAATCCGAATACCCGACAGCAGCCAGCACGCCGATCACCGCCACACCTACGCCGGCGGCCAGGAGCACCCTCAAGATGTTCTCGTAGGCCCTGTAGTCTTTCACCACCTGGCTCACCAGCCAGTAAATCATGAAGCAGTTTAAAGCTTTCAGGAAGCCGTATACGGCTTCGCCGATATGTACAGCCCCGAAAAGGGAAAGAAGGTAGGCCCCGGCATAGGCCAGCACTGCCCAGTCCATGGGGGTCTGAATCAACGTGTAATCTCTGCATCTTATCTTATCAGCCCATACCAGGACGAAGACAAGCGCCGTTATGATATGGGTAACAAACATTTCTTCCTTGAAAAACAGGCCGCGAAAGTATGGAGGATAGAAAATCAGAATTCCCACTGCAGCGAAAGCGGCCAGCGGGAGCCATTTAGCTTTCGGGAAGCTGCCAAGGGGAGTTGCGGTATTTTTTCTGGGTTTTTTCTTCTTTTTCTTTTGAGACATCTTGCTGCTCCTTTGTTTTTAAGTGAGGGGTGAGGAGTGAGGGGTAAGGGGTTTTCCTAAGACCCCGTTTTTTGTTCTAGTAACTTATTCTTTTCTTTTGAGATATCTTGCTGCTCCTTTGTTTAAGTGAGGGGTGAGGGGTAAGGGGTGAGGGGTTTTCCTAAGACCCCGTT
>JACIYB010000149.1 GCA_014360155.1 Syntrophomonadaceae bacterium | reverse complement strand
CCCCCTTTCGCTGCTTCGCCTTCGCGGGGTGTTGCTTCCATGCTCCGTCAACAGGCTCCTACATATTTATACATTTAAACAAGCTAACTTAGGGTTTTTGCAGTGGAATCATAAAATTAGCAAAAAAAAATATATTTTTATGAGAGGGGATTTTACTAGCGCATACAGCTGAGGTGATTGATATGTTGGGGAGTTTTAGAATTAGAATGCTGTTGGTAATAGTTATTGTTACCTTGGTAGGGCTTTCTATTCAATCCGGGCATTGCAGCAAAGAAGTAATTGAACCTGTAATTAGATATATGCTGAAGGACTATAATCTGGACAAAAGTATTTCAGCTTTTATTGAAAATATGCGCAGTACGGAAGAAGAAATACCAACTGGCGGAAGCAGCCGGTTACAAGCCCCCTGTGAAATTATTAGCATAGAGCGCAATTACGGCTGGTATTGGAATCAGGACAAAGGCTGTCAGGAGTTTTCGTCCGGAGTAGAATTAAAGGTAAAAGAAGACACAATAGTAAGGCCGATACTTGAGGGCAAAGTGTCAGAGATATCGCAGAACTCGGAAGGATATCAGATTGTTGTAGAACATGATAACGCCTTTTATTCTCTTTATGCGGGCCTTAAGGAAGTCCTGGTAAAAGAGAAAGATAATGTTAAAACTGATGATTTTTTAGGGAAAGCACAAGAACGCTTGTACTTTGAGATAAGGAATGAAGACGGACCCCTGAATCCCCAGCAGCTCTTCGAGTAGGGATGAAACTGGGAAAAGTTGCCGGTGTATATTTTCATATAAACCCCGCTTTATTGCTGCTCTGTATTGTCTACGGCTATTTGGGTTTGATAGGGGAAGTGCTTGTTATTATTGCTGCCCTTATAATTCACGAGATTGCCCACATTATTTCAGGTATTATGTTGGGTATAAAGATAGCGGAAGTAGAACTCCTGCCTTTTGGAGGGCAGGTCAGAATAGAGGATTTTACTGGTATAGAACCTGAAAAAGAAATATATCTGGCACTTGCAGGGCCTGTTATAAGCTTTTCTGTGGCCTTGCTCTTTTATTTTTTATATTCCGGTTCTCTTAATAAAAATTTGCATCTGTTTATAAATATAAATTTTTTCTTAGGATTTTTTAACCTTTTTCCTGCTTTGCCATTAGACGGGGGCCGAGTTCTCAGGGCAGTGTTATCCAGGACCGTAGGTTTTAAAAAGGCGACTCGAAGGGCAGCTTTTATAGGGGAATTTATTGCCGTAGGTATATTTGCCTGTGGAGTCTATCGTGCATATCTTGGTTTTGAGGGTTTTAATTTAATTATAATTGGAATTTTGCTTTTTTGGGCGGCTAGGCGAGAGGAGAAATTTTTAGCCTATTCTTTTATGCGTTTCCTGATAAATAAAAAAGGCGAGCTTTCACGCAGTGGTTTCCTGTCTTGCAGGCCGGTGGTTTGCCGGCCGGACACTCCAGTGAAAAATATTCTCAATGATGCCAGACCAGTTTATTATATGCTCGTGGTTGTGGTAGATGAAAATCACCGCATAATAGGTATGCATACCGAGGCTGAATTGGTTGAGTGCCTGTTGGAAAAAGGTCCCGGGGCTACAGTGATGGATTGCTGAAAAGCTGGTACTATTTATTATAATAGTAATTTTATTCTAGGAGGTTCCTTCAAATTTATAATAAATAGTTGAATAAAGGGAAAATAATTAGTATCATGCTTAATGCCGGAATCAAATTTGATAAATTATTTAGGTTTGCAAGTTTGATTCTACTGCAAAAACCCTAAGTTAGCTTGTTTAAATGTATAAATATGTAGGAACCTGTTGACGGAGCATGGAAGCAACACCCCGCGAAGGCGAAGCAGCGAATATTTATACATTTAAACCAGCAGATTATAACTTTCAGCAGTGAAATCAAGTTTTTTAATATGAATTATTTTATACCAGTATATGACTAATATTCTGTTTCAAATGGAGGCAAGGGATGAGAAAAAAGCTTTTTAAAGACATATTGCCGCGGGTTTCCAAACCCGCCCGTTACATGGGCAATGAAATCAATATAATCAGGAAAGATTGGGATTCCACTAAGATTAAAATGGTTTTTGCTTTTCCCGATGTCTATGAAGTGGGGATGTCGCATGTGGGGGGGAAAATACTATACGGTTTAATCAATGAACAAAGCGACCATCTCCTGGAGAGGGCGTTTGCTCCTTGGACGGATATGGAGGATCTTATGCGAGCTGAAAATATACCCCTGTATTCTCTGGAAACCTTTCGTCCCCTTGCTGATTTTGATGTTATTGGGTTTTCTCTGCAGTATGAGCTGTCCATTACCAATGTGCTTAATATGCTGGATTTAGCTGGCTTACCCGTATGGGCTAAGGAAAGAGACGGAAATTATCCTTTAGTAATCGCCGGGGGACCTGTGACTTTTAATCCTGAACCATTTGCCGGTTTTTTTGATGCCTTCCTGATTGGTGACGGGGAAGAGGTTACTCTGGAATTCCTCGACTGTCTTTATAAAAATAAGCAGCTTGCTAAGGAGGACATATTAATAAAATTGTCAGAAATAGAGGGAGTCTATGTGCCAGCCCTGTATTCAGTGGAATACAATGATGATAAAACTTTCAAGGCAATAATGCCTCGGGTTTCAGGAGTACCGGCAAAGATTCGCAAGCGGCTAGTAAAAGATCTCGAAAGCTCCTATTTCCCTACTAAACCGATAATTCCCTATATGAATATTGTTCACGACCGTGCTGTCTTAGAAATCATGAGGGGATGCCAGCGGGGATGCCGTTTTTGCCATGCCGGGATGGTCTACCGGCCGGTGAGAGAGAGAAAGGTGGAAACCCTTAAAAAACAAGCACATGCGCAGCTGCAAAATACAGGTTATGAGGAGATTTCTCTGACATCGTTGAGTACACTCGATTATTCAGGGGTAGAAAAACTGGTGAAGGATTTGGTGAAAGAGCTGGACGGCAGGGGGATAGGCGTGTCGTTGCCTTCTCTGAGAGTCGATGCTTTTTCTGTCGATTTGGTGAATGAGATACAAAAAGTGCGCAAAACAACTCTGACTTTGGCTCCGGAAGCCGGTACCCAGCGTTTGCGGAATATTATTAACAAGAATGTAAATGATGAGCAGTTATTTAAAGCAGTTGAAGCTGCCTTCAAATCTGGCTGGCTTTCCTTGAAATTGTATTTTATGCTGGGCCTGCCCGGCGAAACAGAGGCGGACTTGGATGGGATTCTCGGACTGCTGCAGAAAGTCAAGGCTATAGGTGACGAGCATTCTCGCAGGCCGGTTGAAATAAGGGCAAGTCTGGCCAGTTTTGTTCCCAAGGCCCATACTCCGTTTCAGTGGCAGCCTCAGGACGGTATTGAAGAATTGGAAAACAAGAAAAGGTACCTGCTGGCCGGTAAGAGAAAGAGGATTAAGCTTAAATTCCACGATAGTCATGCGAGCTACATAGAGGGAGTGATAGCTCGAGGGGACAGAAGGCTGGCAGCGGCTATATACAAGGCATGGCAGAAGGGTTGTAAGTTTGATGGTTGGGCAGAATATTTTCATTTTGAAAGATGGATGGACGCTTTAAGGGAAAGCGGACTTGATCCGGATTTTTATGTCCGGCGTATGCGCCCCTATGAGGAAGTGTTTCCGTGGGATTTTATTGACATAGGAGTAAGCAAGAGGTATTTAGAAGAGGAAAATAAAAAGGCCGGGGAAGGGATGGTAACACCTGATTGCAGGTGCGGGGGTTGTACAGGCTGCGGTGTTTGTCCTGCTTTCGGGGTTACCCTCGATATTAAGGAGGAAGGTTGTCATGCGCTTAAGGGCTGAATATAGGGTAGGCCCGGAGTTGAAGTTTTTGGCTAATTTGGATATGATGCGTCTTATGGAGAGGACCTTGCGCCGGGCTGCTGTTCCCTATACCCTGAGCAAAGGTTTTAACCCCCATATTAAACTTTCGATGGGTACAGTTTTGCCTGTGGGCTTATGGGGCCAAAAAGAGTATTTTGATCTAGAACTCCGTTACGATATGGTTCCGGAAGAATTTATGACCAAAGTTAACGAGTGTCTTCCTGTCTATATGCGTATAAAAAAGTGCATTAAGATTCCGGACTCAGCTCCTTCCCTTATGAAAGTAATTAATGCCGCTTCATATTCATTTGTTGTTGGAGAGCCCTGTATAGATCTTCAGCAATGGAGGGAAAGAATATTAGCAGCCGATTCTTTGACAGTTAAAAGCAAGGGTAAGAAAAGAAATGTTGACAAAGACTTAAGACCTGGTATTTATAAAGTTGATGTGTATAAATGGCAAAATTTTGGTATCATTGATATATGGACGGATGCAGGTGAAGCTGTAAATATAAGGTATGACGAACTGGCGGCTATGTTAGCGGTAACGGGAATAGATGAAGATAGCATAGACGATATATTCCGCAGCGGTAATTACATAAAAGAGGGATCCAGATT
>JACIYB010000148.1 GCA_014360155.1 Syntrophomonadaceae bacterium | reverse complement strand
CTGCTGCCTGCAGGGCAGCGCGCAGGTCACCCCACAGGGTATCCACCAGCGCCGGGGCGAAAGCAATGTCCGGGGTATGCAGGAACAACCACGGGGTCCCCGACTGATGCCACTTCGCCAGGGTCTGAAGCCAGACGCGAAACAGTTCAGCAGCCCGCTGCGGGTTGAGCGCCGGGAAATTTCGCTGAAAACCTTCCCGGTGCTGGCGAAAACGGACCCGCTGGCGGAGTACCTGCCTCCGGCCGACGGCGGCGGACCAAAAGCGGATGATGATTTTGCGGGGCTTTACTGATGACACTGGAGCAGTACAACGTCAGCCACGCGAAGCGGCAGGCGCGGAACGCGGAGAAAACACGGCTGACCCTGCGCTGGCTGCGGGAAGAGCTGTGTTCCACGGCGGAGCTGGTTGCGCGACGGCTGGGGATTGCGGCGGTACAGCCGGTTTACCGCTTCCTGGACAGTCTGGTGGCGAAAGGGCTGCTGGTCCGGGCGAAATACCCGGTTGACGGCCGTCAGGTCAGCGTGTGGGGGCTGACGCCGCACGGGGTGGCGTTCTCGTTCGACGAGGACGAGCCGCTGACGGACGTTATTCCGTTTCAGCCGTCAAGGGTGTCGGCGGCGCAGCTGCCGCACCGGCTGGCCGTGCAGTCCCTGCGCCTCTCCATGGAGGGCCGGGGGGCCACCGGCTGGCGGTACCTGCACCGTATGGCCCTGAAAGGGATGAAAGTGCCGGACGCGCTGGCGGAGCTGGACGGCAGAACGGTGGCATTTGAGGTAGAGCGCACCGTCAAGAGCCGCAGGCGGTATCAGGAAGTGGTGTCCGGGTATCTGTTCAACCGCCGGGCGAACGGCATCGATGAAATCTGGTACATCTGCCCTGACCGGCCGACGCTTGTCCGGGTACAGCGGGCGATTCTGGCGGTGGATGAAATCGTGAATCCACAGACCGGCGAGGCCCGCAAAACGGTGGAGCTGGACCGGGAGAGGCTGTTCGCGTGCTTTAAATTTATGACAACGGAGTGAGGGATTATGGCGCTGTACATGGTATTTATTGAGGACGTGGAAGACAAAGACGGCGAGCGCTGCATTATGCCAACCAGCGAGCATCTGGAAGACATGGTGGTGCTCGCCTGGCAGACCGGGGCGTATGTTTTCTGTTTTGTCGACCGGGCCCAGCATCTGGCGATGATGAAATCCATCGGGATGTATGACGAGCGGCTCAACAGCGACGAAAAAGCCACGTACTTTTTCACCGGTGAAAATCCGCAATGGGAACGGGACAAACCCACAGGAATGAAGCTGTGTGATTACCTCTATCGAAAGGTGGAGCGGTTCGCCATCGAGAACGGTGTGCAGGTGGTTGATGCCGGGAAGTGCTCACCGGAGCAGATTAACGCGATGATTGAGGTGGTCAGCGAGCGGCACGGGGAAAGCGCGGTGAACGAGAAGCTGAAAGCGGAGCTGATGCGGGAATATAACAGCCGCTATTTTAACGTGCCGGTGCCTGAACTGCCGGAGGACAAACCCGCCCGCCGGTGGTGGCCGTTCGGCAAAAAATAACGCCAGCACCGGCATGGCCGGTGCTGTTATTCTTCCCCGAGCTTATCCCGCATCACCTGCCAGAGTGTTTCCGCATCCTCGTGAAGCCGTTCGCACATGTCGGCCGGGGTATCCATGTCCAGCTCGTTCAGCTTTTCCAGCAACAGCAGCGACTGATCCTTAATGAATTTAGCCATATTGAGGGCAGTTTTTTCCTGCTTCGTCATGTTCTCCATTCCCTTCGGTAAGTTCTCAGCTAAACCAGCCGGACCAGAAGCGTTTTTTCTTCTGTGTCAGTTCTGTTGTCAATCTGTCCACTTCGGCCTGGAGTTTCCGGCGCTCATCATCGTGCTGGCGGCGTTCTTCTTCCCGGGATGTTTTATCTTCCAGCATCAGGGTGACAGCCTGCCGGAGATCGGCCAGTTCCTTTTGCATTGCCAGAAGCTGTTCCTGTGGGAAATTTTTTTGTGTATTTTCACGGTGTGAAATGCCGGGAATTTGTTTCTCAGGGATATTCACATTTCCGTATACACGGATCAGTTCTGACACATCCACGACAGGGTTGTTTTTCCCGTCACGTGACACGGTAACCTTTCCCTGTTTTACATGATTGTATAGCGTTCTTCTGGTAATGCCCGCGGCTTGTGCTGCCTGTGAAAGGTTGAGCAATGTTTTCGCCACTGTATACCCCTGATTTTATCGGGTGTGAAAGGTGTGTAATTTCTCACGGTAAATGTATCGCTGAATTTTACCCGTTTTTCCGTTCAGGATGTGGTTTTCTGACGCGCTGCGCTTGTCAAACCGGCGACGGCCACGCAATGAATTGCGCCCCCGTCATCGGTTATTAGAGGCTGTCTGCCCCCGGATACCCGGATTCTTTCTGATGCCTGACGGTGACGATCACAATCTGGTCCATTTCCCGGTCGTGGCGGTAGAGCATCACATAGCCACTGTCGCCAAACCCGATCACCAGTTCCTTATATTCCAGCGGCAGAAACGGCACCGGGCGGCCAATGTCTGGCAATGTTTTCAGTTGCTGGATAGCCCGGACGATCACCTCACCTCCTTTTCTGGCTGCCAGCCGATTTTTGGTTTTGAGAAAGTCCTGAAGGCGTTGTAAATCGCGCTGTGCCAGCGCGGAAATCGTTACCTGTGGCATGGCGGAGCATCCTGCTCGTTCTCAGTTCCCCAGGTACTTATCCAGGCTTCCGCTTCTTCCGCAGTAAGGTGCAGACCCGTTTCCTGATAGTGCTGCCATGCGGCCTGTCCGTCCCGCAGGTACTGGCTGCGCTTCTCTTCCCGGTCGATGTATTCGGTGATTGCCTCCAGCATTAGCGCGTGCGCTGAGCGGTGCCGGTCATCGGCCAGCGTTTTCAGCCGGTCCTTAAGTTCTTCATCGAGCCTGATGGATGTTGCTGATGACATAAAAGCCCCTTTGTAGTCATATGTATTACACATGACTACTTTAATCCGTGGCGGCGCTATTTGCCAGAAATACGGCTTTTGCTGCCCATTTTTCAGCTTCGCTTCCACTAATCAGGGCTGCTACAGGCTCACTCATCATCCAGGACTATTGCAGCCTGCGGGTTAAAGGACCTGTTACTGGCGGCAACCATCATCATTGAGCTTTTGGGTGGTGACTGGTCGCGGATCCTGTAAGCCGTCATTTTTCAGACTGAATTCAAAATTTATAACCTGTCGCATTGCCGGGTGCCCTGCGGGATATAGCCAGTGCCTCATTGCCGTCAGCGTTTCCCGAAAAAAAAGGTGACAGCCGGTAAGCGACACGTTGTCCACTCGTCCATCGTCCAGAATATCAAACGTGGCGGTCACCTGACCTTCGATGCGTTTTGCTGCGGCCTGTACCGGGTAGGTTGGCTGCAGTGTGGTTACGGGTTTTAGTGGTATCGCATGTACCGGAGTGAGGAACATGGCCGCCAGCACTGTCAGAGTAAAAGCTTTCATGGTCTGAAATCCAGAGGGGCGTTTTTGAATATTTGCCAGGTATTTTCATCCGGTGCCGGCGGAATTTTGGCGTGGGTAACGGCTGATATTGCTGCTTTACAGAGTTTCGGATCTCCTCCTTCAGCAATGGCGCTGTTCAGAGTGCCATCACGTTGTATGGATATCCGCACGGTGCACATTTTTCCCGCATAGGCCTCTGGTTCAAACATCTGCATTTCAACAGCGGTCTTGATGGCCGCAGCGTAGCTACTGATTTTAGATGACTTATCCAGAGTATAAATTTTCGGCGGCTGGGTGGTGGAATGCTTACAGGCCGTCAGGAGTAAGGGGCTGCACAATGCCAGCAGGATAAAGGGTATTAAACGCATCGGGTTGATGACCTGTCAGTAAAAAATGTTACATGTATATTTGTCACTCTTTACGGCCACGTTCATTTACATAAACACGGCTTATCGTATCGTTTTTACACCAAACGGCCCGCCATGCAGTTGCGTGCATAGGCATGCAGCGGGTTACAATTTACCGGGCGCGTTTCCGGCGGTTTTCCGGGTGGTTTGTTGCCTGTTTTATCCCGTAGCCGCCGGAAACGCCCTCAGACCGTCTGAGCGGTGCGGGCAATGCGACGTTATGGTAAATACCCCTTACCGGCGGCGCTGTGGCTGCCAGGTGAAGGTGGTTTCCGTAGCCTCGTATTTCTCCCGACGCATTTCCTGCGCCCGCCTGGCTTCACGTTCGTCCTGAATGGCACGAAGCACCCTTTCCCGCACCTGTTGTTTTACCGCCTTTGGCAGCGTTTTGTTCCCTTTCAGGCCCATGGCCAGTGCCTGAGCGACAAAGGCGTCCGCCAGGCGCTTTTCTTCAGCGGGAGTCAGTTTCAGGTGCGTCATAGTGGCCTCCGGGCGTCTCAGGTTTCCCGAACAGTTTAACCGCAGGTCCTCTCCTCATGCCAGTTAGCTTTCAGATGTGTCTATACCATCTGAAATGTAAGTGTGATGAATGTCTTAAATAATAAAATTTGTTGCCATGAGAAATTTTCGGGAAAAGACGCGATCTGCTTACAGGTGGCTCCGGGCGCTTTTTTGTGCCTGAAGATGAGAAC
>JACIYB010000147.1 GCA_014360155.1 Syntrophomonadaceae bacterium | reverse complement strand
CGGGAGAGGAAGGTGAAGGACATGCCGCCCCTTTCCAGCACCCGGGCCAGGGAGGCGATGACCTGCGGGAGCAGGTACATGACCTGGCAACCGCTGATCACCACGTTCTCCGCTTCCCGGTCGTAGGGCAGGCCGTGCTTCTCCAGGACCTCCACCCTCGGGGGCAACCCGGAGGCGGCGTTGCCGGTTTCCAGTATGTTCCGGACCATGTTCTCGTCGATGAGCGGGTGCATCCTTCCCCTCCCCGGTCCAGGACTACCGTGCTCCAAGTCAAGCACCATGCGAAGCGCCATGGAGGGCAGCCCCCCTCCCTGGGACAAGGATATGACCGGCGCACCACGTTAAGCAAGCGAACACTTTGACAAGCCAAGATAACCTCGTTGTCCTTGTTCGTCACCGGTGATGTTGATAGAATTCAATTGCTTAACTTGTATCCAGTAGGGCGCACAAATGCAGAATACTAACCAAGACATGTTTGCTCTCCTTGACATAGAAGTTTTCCTTGCAGGAATCGCGCTGTCTCTTGAAAATGACCCGCAAGGGCGTTAAAGAATATCGACACTTCGAGCTTCTTCCTTGGAGGTAGTGCAATGGGCGGAGCGATATACCTTATTGACGATAACGGTGAACTGGTGGAGATGAAAGAGGCATATTACGACTCCGAAACCGTTCTTCAGGAGATGCTGGCGAAATACCCTAACCTGCTCGCTGGAGACCAGATGGACAACATAAGGCCGAGGAAATGGCTGCTGATCGAGCGAGAGGTCCCCGTCCCCGTCTCGGATGAGAGCGGGGGGCAATTCGCCTTAGATCACCTGTTCATCGACCAGGATGCCCTACCGACGCTCGTCGAGGTGAAGAGAAGCACCGATACGCGCATCCGCAGGGAAGTGGTGGGGCAGATGCTGGATTACGCGGCAAACGCTGTCGTATATTGGCCTATCGATCAGCTACGGGCGCGTTTCGAATCTAGGTGCGAGGAGGAAGGCCAGGACCAGGAACAACTCCTTCTGGAGCTACTCGGTGATGAAGCGGATGTAGAGGAGTTCTGGGAAAAGGTGAAGACAAACCTCAGGGCCGGCAAAATCCGGCTCGTGTTCGTCGCCGACCATATACCCCTGGAGCTGCTGCGCATCGTCGAGTTCCTCAACTCGCAGATGGAACCGGCAGAAGTTTACGCGGTCGAGATAAAGCAGTATGTGGGCAGAGGTTTGAAGACCCTGGTCCCCAAGGTCTACGGACAGGAGCAGAGGCCTACTACAAGGCAGTGGGACAGGTTCACCTTCCTGGATGCGCTGAGGGTTAATAAGGGGAAGGATCATGAAGAGATAGCAAGCAAATTGTTGGGCTGGGCTGACGAAAGGGGGCTTCGCGTTGTCTGGGGCAAGGGTAATGTGGATGGCTCTTTTACCCTTCATGTTGAGCGCAGAGGAACTTCCCATTCGATCTTTTCCGTGTGGACTCACGGCTATTTACTTGTCCACTTCCAGTTGATAGCCAAGCAACCGCCATTCGAAGACGAGGAAAAACGGAGAGAGCTTCAGCGCCGTTTGACCAGTATCCCAGGCGTTTCCATACCAGATGAATCACTGAACAAGTATCCAAGCATCCAGCTTTCTTTGCTGTTGAATGAAGATTCTTTCTCTACCTTTGTCAACGCCTTCGACTGGTACTTGGAGGAAATAAGGGGACCGTGGAGCCCCGATTGACCCATCCCTTGACTTCCTTCAATAGACCCTGTGCCCCCTCCTGGTCCGAAAATCCGCAATCCTGCCCGCCCTCTCAGCAGCTTCCGTCTTGAAGAAAGCCATATGCACGACTTTCTTCCGGTAGACGAGGGCAGAGCCCACCGCGTTCTCGCCCTCGAAGCGATAGTCCCATCCCATGCCCACTGACTTGTACTTCCTTTCCTCGCACTTCGGGATGGTGGCGATGAAGGCCTCGGCATTCTTGAGGCTGGCCTTAGGCGCCCTTGGTTTCCTGCTGAGGATGGCTTCCATGGCGTAGCTCTTGAGCAGCTTGGGGTGGAGGACCTCATAAGCGGGGGCGAGGGAGAGCATGTCCAGTCCTATCGCCTCACCATTAACCATCACCAGCATCCCCCTCTGCCCGGGCAGGCAGGCAAAGGCCGCCAGGTAATCCTCCAGGTCCGCAGCCTTGCTCTCGAACACGTCGCTCATGGCCTGGGTGGGAGAGGAGACGGCGGTGGCTTCCACCATCTCGTCGATGTTCTCCCAGACCCGTCCCTGGTCCGAATGAAACGCCCCGATACATTGCAGGTTGCGAGTGACCGATCGCACCTTCTCCCGCCGTGCCTGTGAGGCCAGGATGTTGCCGGAGTCCACGAACTCCCTTGAGGTATAGTGCCACCTGCCGGCCTCCGTGCAGCTCACCGGGATGATTACCTCGGCCCGGGCCGGGACGAGGATGGTGGTATTGAGCACCCGGTTCTGCTTGGCGCCGGACAACTCCTCCCCGTCCAGTAGCAGCACGGGCTTGTCTCCCGAATTCCTCACCTTGAGTTCGGGCACGGACCCCTCCTCCCCGATCTCGGTTACCTGGAGAAAACCACCCTCCAGGGCCTCCTTCATGGTCACGTAGGAGGGCCCTCCCTTCACCGGCGAGAAGAGCGGCACCACCGCCATGTTCTCATGGGCCTGGAGCTCTCCCAGCTCCAGGGACGCCACGTAATCGATTACCGCCTTTTCCATGTTTTTCACCCCCTCAGAAGGTTTCAATTTTCTTATAGCACTCGCGGGTGACAATCCGGGGAAATGGCTGGAACCGGCTTCCAGCTTGTTACTCTCGGGTTATATTAATGGCATAAGTACGCTACGGATTTGCTGCCGACCTGGTAGCCTTGCAGAATCCCCGAACCGGAATTTCCTTCAAGGAACAGGTGGACGGGTCGCACCGATGCCTGTAGCCACAGGAATAAAGCACTACTGGGCAAAGGATATCCTTCTTCCGGTGGCAAGTCTCCTCAATCCCACCCCCGAAAAGACAGACATCGCACATGCCAAGCTGGCACATGCGGGGGACGAAGTCGAATGACACGTCCAGTTGCTCGGGGTAGAAGCGAGTCGTTCCTACCCGGGTTATGAACTCATATATCTCGCGGATCGTCCGGGGCATATCCCATGTTTTTCGCACGTTGGACACGTAGGGAGCAAAGAGTCCCCGCCGGAAGACCTCCGCGTTGTTCCACACGTCTCCCGGCAGCTCCAGCGCCCTCAATGCGGCTCTCAACTCGGCCGAGTCCTTGTTCCATCTATCCGGGTTAGAATAGCCCGCTTCTCTCAGCGAGGACACGAAAGGGGGGTTGAATTCCGGGCTCTTGAGGTAATCGCGAAGGGTGCACCAGAGACGCTTCCTTCCCCAAAGGGTCCTGCCCATTTCGATCTCAAGCTCAAAGTCAGCGATTTCACGGTCCATCTCTCTTATCCGTTGATCGAACTTTGCCCCCGATACCGCACCCCCGGCCACGTAAGTCAACTGGTTCAAGGCAAGAGCCATCCGCTTGATCCCCTGCTCAAGATCCATTTCCTCACTCAGCGCAAGGCATATAAAGCGGGCGAAACTCCGCCCGGCAACCTTGTCCAGTATGCCCA
This sequence comes from Syntrophomonadaceae bacterium, assembly GCA_014360155.1. Classification (GTDB taxonomy): domain Bacteria; phylum Bacillota; class Syntrophomonadia; order Syntrophomonadales; family Syntrophomonadaceae; genus JACIYB01. The sequence continues at coordinate 1,082 of JACIYB010000147.1, read as the reverse complement.
GGGTGCGGTAGATGAGAACCAGGTCCTCCGGCATGTAGCGGGAAGCAAAGGACACGGTGTGCCCAGTGATCCCGTACCGCGCAAGCTTGGGGTTTGGCCCCTCGAGCGGCGCTTCAAGATAAAAGGTCTTACCATTTCGCTTGATATAAGGCCCGATCGCCTCGGCGACGTTCCTGGTAGGGCTTGACACGTAGGAATGCACGAGGTGCGAGATGATATATCCACCGATGGCCCAGATCCGTTCAAACGGCATCTGGCGGTCCATTATGTAGCATAACCAGTGGGTAAGCAGCTTCTCGTCGTCAGTAAGATCCTCCCGGCAGTAATTGATCAAGTTGTAATTGTTTGCATCGCTCCAGCGAATATCGTCAAGAATGGAAAAAGCCTCCAGGATGGCTGTCATCCTCTGGACATCGATCACCCTAAGAGCCACCATTTCTAACCCCCTTTCCTGAGCACCCATAAAATATATTAACGATGACTCTTTGGGAGGGGACGTGGTAAGCATAGCCCACAATCCTATGCAAAATACCGCTGTCCAAGATAAGGGACTGCAGCCTTTTCCGGAGATGTTAAATAACGTTGATCTTCTCTGCCGATGGTTCAATCTCTACGCGCAGCCCGCGGTCCTGATTCTCCGCTCGTGGCTTCCAGGGAATTGGAAAAGGCAAATACGCAGTTCTAAGTAGCGCAGCCTTACTCGGGAATAGATCGATGCGTCCAGCTCACTTTCAGCCCTAGTCAGCTTACGGAGGAGGTTGCCCACCGGAAAAGATCATTCACCTCCTAGAATGTATGGAGAATCAAGAGTGCCTTATCCCTTCTTCCCCGGAAAACGGGCTGAAAGCGGACTCAGGGCTTCTCAACGTCCAGGATGACCCGCATGGGATCGGTCTCGTAGTGCAGCCAGTGGCGTAGCGGCTCTATGCATTCCAGGACGAAGGTGGTCTCCGAGCTGCCCCCGCCCATGATCCTGTTGATGCGGGAGACCGGCAGATGCCCCAGGAAGACGCTGTCTCCGATGTCTCTCAAATCCTCATCCCTTACATCTACGGACAGCACGAAAAAGAAAAGCCGGCGGT
>JACIYB010000146.1 GCA_014360155.1 Syntrophomonadaceae bacterium | reverse complement strand
TAGATGAAGGTAGAAAGTTTGAACCTTCACGGTCTCAGTCTTGAAGAAGCACTACTCAAAACCAAGAAAAACCTAGAATGGTGCTTAAAACACGGGGTAGATGTACTGGATTTAAACCACGGAAAAGGTCATCACAGCAGCCGTAACTTTTCCGTACTTAAGAAGGAAATCCGAAAGATGCTCAGAGAAGATCCATCTATAAAAACCTGCGGTTATAAAATAATATATGGAGAATCAGATTTCCCCATAGCCCTTACCTTTGATGAAGGACACACCCTTGTTGTAGCCAGGGGTAAAGAAAACGAGTATATAGGCGGCCGCAAACAACAGGAAAAAAACCGAGCAGTATTTTCCCGAGAAGCGCGTAAAAAAAGAAAACTTCAAAAAGCCATAAACAAACAAAAACAAAGGCGCAAAAAGTGAAGTTCAGGAACCGTTAAAACGCGCTCTTTTACATACCTGTAACCCCTTAATAAATGCGAACAATAACACTCCTCCAAAAAGATAACCTGCCAGCACATCGCTGGCATAATGTACATTAAGATACACCCTGCTAATTCCTATAAGTAATATCAAAAGATAAAGAACTAAAACCAGCAGTTTCCCTTTCTTGCCCGGAAAGTTCATCCCGACCAAATAAGCAATAAAACCGTAAAAAGCCAGGGAAACCATCGCATGCCCACTGGGAAAACTGAATCCCGTAACTAGTATAAGATTTTCTCCCGGCGGCCTTTCACGCCCAAAAAAAAGTTTTAGCAAGATCATCGTTACCCACGTAACAATAAGACACAAGTTTAAAAATATGCCCTCAAGATACTTCTTGCGTATAGCTAAGAAAAAAAATACCAGAATTCCCAGAGTTATAAACGCCCACACTGACCCGAGACAGGTAATAAAAATAAACAGATGGTCAAATAAAGGCGTAGCCAGTTGAGATAACCATTCTTTTATTAAATTATCGATGTAGAGTCCTTCTTTAACAAAGCTATGCAATAATTCTATATTCCCTTCCGCATTCATTCACTTATTTAAAGAGCATAATTATGATTTTAATCCAGATATAGCTGCATTTGATATTATTAATAAATTCTACGCTTATTTTGGATATGATTCAAATGCTATATCGTTTTACGACAAGAATGAAAAAAAATTATTTTTGAGTAATTTAGGCTATTAAGCTTCTCTCTTAACAACTCAGGAAGCTTGGTCTTCCATTTCTGACAGATACTGGTTGATAGTGTCAAGCGACCGTTCGTCCATGTTCCGGTAACCTCGGTGAGGTCGCTCTGTATTGTAATGGATTAACTACTGGTCAAAGTCTACCTGCAAGGCTTTTACACTTTCATAGAACTTCTCACGGAAGGCAATTCTGAAAAATTCGTCCCAGGCTGTCCTGTTGAAACATTCGACAAACCCCTTGGTTTGGGACTGTAGCACCTTGGTCTTGCGGTGTTCAATCTGCCACAGGCTTCACATTCCCGGCAGGATTGTCCGGTATTAGTTTTCTTTCTTCCAGCCAGCTGTAGAATATCCTTAATGACACCAGCTTCCGGTTTACTGTAGAGGGTTTTCTGCCCTGGGCCTGCAGGTGCTGCCGGTACTCTACGATATCCAGGGGAGCAGCTGACAGCGCGCTTCCTCCCCGGGCCTCCATCCATTCTGCAAATTTTTTCACGTCCGAGCAGTATGACCTGGCTGACCGGCCCCGGTCAGTCCCATAGAGGTGTATATTAAATTCTTTTATGAGACTGTCAAAGTTATCAGAAGCATTTTTCTTGAGATAAACCAGGTTTCCGGCCATCAAACATCCCGTCCTTTCAGTGTTTATTCCATAAAAAAATAAAATTTCCTTCCGATAAGGTCTCTTATCAGAAGGGTAAGCATCTGTTGTTATATCAGAAAAATAAAAATGCCCTTTATGACTAGGGCTAATATGGAGTAATAATTGTCCTTTAGCCAAATAGAGGAGCCAAATAGAGGAATAGAAAAATTTATCGGAAGGATCTTGTGAACCACCCGCTAGTGAACTACTCTTGCTTACGCTTTGCTAAAAAGCGGAAGGACCTAGCTCCCCAGTCCAGTTGCTGCCGCTGCTCCACTTTGCAGAAGATGAGGGTCTTCTGACAAAAGTTGATAAAAAAAACGGTGATAGTGTATTTCCCTATTGTTCGAAAAACATTTTACCACCTTGACTCCCCATTAAAATAGGAAGGATGCGGTAGCCTTCTTTTAACTTTTCTCGGGATTCGACAAATTTAACTAAAATAGATTTTGTTAGATTTGCCATGTTTTTCAATAAACAGCAAATCATTCCTTGTTCTTAAATATAACAAAATATATAATTTCTTTAGTTTTGTTAGATAGGAGAATGTGGTAATGAACGCAGTAGAACCAATTAGAGATAAAAAGAAGATAGAGGCGATTAAGAGAATCCTGAAATCTGAGAACATACGAAATTATTTGCTTTTTACCCTAGGAATTAACACCGGTTTGCGGATTTCAGATCTGCTCCAGCTAAAAGTAGAAGATGTTGTTGACGAAAAAGGAGAGATCAGAGAATTTCTTTCCATTCGAGAGAAAAAAACCGGCAAGGAAAAGAAATTTGTCCTAAACAAGGTTGCTAGAAATGCCATAGAAGAGTTTATGCAAGATAACCAGGGAGTATTTCCTGGACAGTACCTCTTCGCTTCCAGGAAAGGCAAAAACCAACCTATAACTAGGATTCAGGCCTGGGAGATATTGAATAAAGCAAAACGGAAGCTAGGAATACAAGAACGGATTGGTACCCATACGCTCCGTAAAACGTTTGGGTACCATGCCTATAAACAAGGGATAGATATTACCCTTTTGCAAAAGATATTTAATCATTCAGCTCCATCTATAACCCTGCGGTATATTGGAATTACACAGGATAATATTGACGAAGTGTATAATACTCTAAACTTGTAACCTATTTTAAATTATCGATGATGATTAACTTCAAAGGCGGTTAAGAAGCCGCCTTTTTTATTGCTTAAGAGGATTAGCTTAAAAACTTTCACCAATTGTCCTAAAAAATCTAGTTATAATAAAAAAAATAATACATATTTCTTAATTTTAAGGAGGATTTTTTTTCCTTTTTAGCGAAAACAATAGATGTTTATCTAACAAAATCTATTTTAGTTAAATTTGTCGAATCCTGAGAAAAGTTAAAACCGTACAATTGTGTAAATATCGGTTTCCTAAAAAAATAGTGGAGCCGTTGCAAATTCCACAGTTAGAATTGAATTGTCAAAAACAAAACTAAAAAAGACGTGCTATGAAAAGTCAATATTAAAATAAGGCAGTGTAACGTTTTAGTAGAAAAAATGATGCTTAATATGGGTGTAGAAATACCCTTTCACAGGGCAGCCCTACATTATTGGAATATCTAGTGCCGGGAGTCAGCGCTATGAGCGTGTGGAACGAAATAAAGCAATCCGGCAAAAAAGCGAAACAAGAGGCTGAGGACATAACTAAACAGGTATTTGAAGATGGTCTAGTACCAGAAGGGAAAAAAGAAGCAAAACTTTTGAACATAGAGGCAGACGAAGCATTGATTCACCAGCAACAGAGCAAAAAACGCCATGCAGAAATAAAACTATTTGTGGGATATGAGGGAAAAGAGGGCAACCCCAAACGGTTAAGTAATCGGCGAAGTGTGGCAGGAATAGGCGCTGGTCTAGCAATGTGGGAAGATGCCAGTGCCAGATTCGGTCAGGAATGGTGGCTAAACAAAAAAGCAAAGTCAGAATCGGAGGAGATAAAGCCTCGTGGGTCAAAGAAGGCTTAAAACTATTTCCAGGAGCCAGTTGCCATTTAGACCCATTTCGCCTGCGCAAACGGCTCACAAAGTCATTAAGTTTTAGCACCAAACACTACTAGGAAGTTTGTGAGCAAATAGCCCTTCTTAGCCGTAAAGAACTTAAAAAAGCTCTAAGTGAAGCTTAAAGGCAGCTAACGATAAATCCAAACGTAAACGAGTAAAGGCTTTACGTGACTACTTGATGAATAACTGGGAGGGAATATCTAACCTGCTGGAAGAAGAACGACTAGGAACAGTTGAAGGCCAGGTAAGGCATACCATAGCAAAGCGCATGAAGAGAATAGGTGCAAGGTGGAACCCAACCGGGACTGACAACATGGCCCGACTTCTGGCTGCAAAAGCAAACAACGAACTATACCGATACACCAGTCATTACTAAAAAAAGTTATGCCCGTCAGTGCGATAAATCAGAATAATAAACCTCATCAGAAAGACTGGAGTGAATGGCTAGTTGTCAAAATTCCATCATTGTATGGACCGGATAGCGGTAAGATATAGGGCAAACACGTATTACGAGAAATTTCTAAGATTAACGCCAGAACGGTTTGATATATATATACCATAAATAAAGCTAGGAGTAGTTTTTACTAACTCTTGATACGGACGGAAAAAAATATCGAATCGCCAATAATATTGAGTTATTTTATATTATATATATTTTGAGGCAGAAGGTGATTATGTGCGGCGAGTCAATATTCAGGATTTAAAGATTAACATGGTAGTAGCCCGTCCCATCTACAGCAGCGATGGCCGCATTCTGCTACAGGCCGGCGTGGCTCTCAATGAAAATTATATTAAGCGCCTGCATGATATGGGTATCAGTTCTGTTTATATAAAAGATGATTACTTTGATGATATCAGTGACATACCTGATGTTGTATCAGTAAAAACCAGGATAGAAACAACAAAAACCATCAGAGATAATTTTCAAAACCTTGAAAAAAAACATAAATTAAATACCCGGGCAGTTAAAAATG
>JACIYB010000145.1 GCA_014360155.1 Syntrophomonadaceae bacterium | reverse complement strand
CTAAGGGGACAGATCTTAGTAGTAAGATCCTGCGGGCATTACGAATCAAGCACCCCAAGAATGTTTCTACACCGGAAGAGTTGATCCTGTAAAGGGTTATTTGTAGTGCAAATCTGCGCAAAATTCAAAACAAGAATGCCCATTTTTAGAGGGTTTTTGGCTAATCAACTGTCAAACTCGGTTTGGGGGCTAAATAGAAGGCTCTAAGTTTGTTCTTGATGAATAAGATTTTGCTATAAAAACCTCCTAATTGTTACTAAGAAATGTGCAAGATAACAATTTTTTGGAAGGATTGCGGGAAAAAACGCAGCAAACGAGGGGAAAAATCAAATTGAGATATGAAGGAAATTTTTCAGGCTACCGAATGAAGCAACCGGAACCCGGCTACTATACTAGATAAATGCAGCTGGGATAAACACCCGAAAAGCAAAGCAAGCTTTATACAACCTACTGACGCCCCCTATGGTACAGAGGGGGCGTCAGGGTTATAATAACCAGTACCTGCCGCTCTTATCGGATAAAACTCCGGCAACGAGTCTCAGAAAATATCCGAGGAACTCGCCGATACCAAAGATCAGCCCGACTTGAGCAGCGCTGATTGTCAGTAAATTCAAATACTGGCTGTTGGCGCTTCTTGCTGTCTCATAGACCACATCTCCCATCATACTGATAATACCGAATATGATAATCACCGTAACAGTCGGTGTAAATCGATTTCTGGATTGAGTACCAATAAGATTATTACCTTTCCTTAAAAACTTCATTGAGATACTATAATACTCACTGGCCACTTGAATATCCGATAATATTTCTTTCATAGATCGAACACGATATCTTCGAGATGCAAAAAGAACATATCCCTTTACTTCATAAAGCAGCGATAACCTCAACTTCAACCAAAGCATCCTTGGGAAGCTGTTTCACGGCAACACATGAACGTGCGGGTTTACCTGTAAAATACTTGCCATATATGGTATTGAAGGCAGCAAAATCATTCATATCTGATAAATAGCAGGTAGTTTTGACCGTTTTTTCAAGGCTTGTACCTGCTTCTTCCAAGATTGCTTTCAAATTCTGCATAACCTGTTCAGTCTGTTCTTCAACGGTTACTGCTTCAATATTGTTGGTGACCGGATTAATGGCAATCTGACCTGAAGTAAAAACAAGCCCATTTATAACGATTGCCTGTGAATAGGGTCCAATGGCCTCAGGTGCGCTGCTGGTATAAATTTTTTTCAACATAAAACACCCCCAATAAAATCCCTCTCACCGCATCAGCTGTCTATGATCCACAGTGTAGTTAATGTACACCGTCTGATCCCTGCAGTTGAACAAAATTTAATCTGCCAGCTCAAAATCTATTTTAGCCTCTTCTACGTTTACTTTTACCACCTGTACTCTGACTTCATCCCCAATAGCAAATTTCCTGCCGCCATGCCTGCCTACTAAAGTATAATTCAGCTCGCTAAATTCGTAGTAGTCATCAGTAATGCTCGCTATATGGACCAGACCTTCCACCGTATTATCCAGCTGCACAAAAAAGCCAAACGGTTGCACCGAAGATATGCGCCCAGCGAAATGCTCCCCTAAAAACTGCTGCATATACTGGGCCTTTTTAATATCTGTTAATTCCCTTTCCGCCTCTTCTGCTTTTATTTCCTGGATAGTAGAATGTTCGCCACAGGCCCCCATTTTCTTCTGTAAAGCGGTTTTCCTTTTCTCCTTCATAGTTCCGTCCAAAACAGAACTTAAAACCCGATGAACTATGAGGTCCGGATATCTCCTTATAGGACTGGTAAAATGGCAGTAATAGGGAGAAGCCAGTCCGAAGTGTCCCAACGGCTGCGGAGCGTAGCGCGCATGTTTCATGGAGCGCAGCATTACCAAAGATATCATTTGCTCTTCCGGCTTACCCTTGACAGCAGCTAGAATCTGCTGGAACACCCAAGGAGTAATTTTACTACTGTCTATTTTATACCCAAAAACATTCAAGACCTGGGTTAAGTTCTGCAGTGCCTCTCCCTCAGGTTTTTCATGAACCCTGTATAAAACAGGCATTTCCTGCCAGTAGAGATGTTCGGCAACTACTTCATTGGCCTTTATCATGAATTCCTCAATCAGCCTTTCACCGGGACCGCGTATCAAGGGCTTTATCTCAACGGGAAAGCTTTTTTCATCAACAATTACCTTTGTTTCTGGAAACTCAAAATCAAGGGCTCCCTGTTTCATTCGCCTTTTTCTTAGAATATCAGCCAGTTCTTCCATAAGATAAAAATCATCTACCAGTTCACTATATCTTTTCTTTAATTCAGGGTCGCCTTCAATAAGTATTTTATTTACTGCTGTATAGGTCATGCGTTCGCTTACATTTATAACTGATTTACATATATCATATTGTATTACCTTCCCTTTCTCGTCTATATCCATAATACAGCTTATGGCTAGGCGATCCTTTCCGGCATTGAGACTGCAGATATCGTTGGAAAGCTCCTTAGGAAGCATGGGAAGCACTTTATCGATCAGGTAAATACTTGTCCCCCTTTTAAAAGCTTCCCGGTCCAATTTACTTCCTTCTCTTACATAATGAGATACGTCAGCAATATGCACCCCCAACCGGTAACCCCCGCTGATTTTTTTAATGGAAACAGCATCATCCAAGTCCTTGGCATCCTCTCCGTCAATGGTCACCATGGGTACATTTCTCAAGTCACGGCGTTCAGCAATTTCTTCCGCGGTCACAGAAACGGCTGCCTCTCTAGCTTCTTTGATAACTGCTTCTGGAAATTCAGATCTAAGACCGTGCTTTTTTATTATTACCTGCAGATCTAGCCCTGGCTCACCCTTTCTGCCCAGAACTTCAACAATTTTACCTTCTGGAGCCTTATTCTTATCTGGCCAGGCCGTAATGTTCACTACCACCTTGTCCCCATCTCTAACTTTAAACTTGCGAGGAGGTCTTACATAAACAGGGTACATATGCCGAGAATCATCGGGAACAACCTGCATAAGCTTTCTGCCGTGTTCTACTGTTCCTACCAGATATTTATTGGCTCGGTTTATAATTCTGATCACTGTACCTTCGGGGTGCCTTTTTCCATTCCCCTTCTGGTGAATTCGAACCAATACCTTGTCACTGTGCATAGCACCGTTTAACTTTTTACCGTAAACAAATACTTCCGGTAAACCGGCCTCATCCGGTACAAGTATCCCGTACCCCTTCTTATTCAGACTTATTACCCCTTTAATTAGGTTCATCATTTCCGGCAAACCGTACTTGTTTTTTCGTGTTTTTACTATCTCCCCTTCTTTTTCAAGTTTACCTATGATTTTACTAAATCCAACCTCTTCCTCTTCCTGCACAGCAAAGACATCCTTCAGTTCTTTATAACTGAGGGGACGGTAGCTTTCCTGGCGCATGTAAGCAAGTATCTGATCTCCATTTACCATAAAATCCCCCTTACCAAACCAATAACTATCACTTTTTGCACCCTATTTTATCCTTCTGACAACTGGAAAACTGCTCCAGCCTTAGTCGTTTTAAAAACAAAAACTGTTCTCTTGAGCTTATAACCCGATTTCAGGAGCAACCTTTTTCATACTCTCCAAAGCAATGCTGAGAAATTCATCTAATTCCAAACCCAACTCCGAACAGCTTGCCATCTGTTCCCGGTTCGCTCCTTTGGCAAAAGCCTTTTCTTTGAAACGCTTTTTCAGCGATTTGAGTTTAACTCCCTCCAGCTTTCTGTCCGGCAGAACCAGGGCAGCCGCAGTAATAAAACCGCTTACCGGGTCAGCAGCATATAAAGCCCGGTCAAGAGCGGATTTCCGTTCCAGCCCGTGTGCTCCATTATGAGCCTTCACTGCATATACCACATCTTCCGGCAAACCATTTTCCGCTAGTATCTGGGCCCCTACAAGAGAATGCCGCCTGAGGTCGTCGGCAGTAGAATCATAATCTATATCATGCAACAATCCAGCTAAGCCAAATTTTTCTACATCTTCTCCCAGATATTCTGCTAACCCGCGCATGACTGCTTCTACTGCCAGTGAATGCTTGAAAAGATTTTCATTTTTAAGGTATTCCTTTAGTAAAGCCACAGCTCTGTCTCTTTGCACATTTATTCTCCTTTCAGTTAAAATACCCGCAATTTTAAAAATTTATAATCGAATGTTTTTTATAAAATCTATAATTTTATCAGCTATTATTTCTTTCTCTTTTCCCATGGTAGCCACATGTTCGGAATCAGGAAGCTCTACCAGGGTCGCTCGGGGGACCTTGCTCACCAGAAACTGCCCGCTGCGGGGATTTACTGATTCATCCTTTAGAGACTGCATGATCAGGAGCGGTATCTCCATGTTTTCAACTTCTTGCACAACATGGTCACGCAGCTGCAGCATACTCCGAAAAGCTCTAACCGGTATAACTTCATAAGCAAATCTGCCTTGCATTTCTAATTCTTTATGCTTCGCTTTTCCGCTTTTAGGGAAATAAGGCTTTATGTATTTCATAACCGGAGCTGAAGCAGTCAGCATGGGGAAATTGTTATAAATAGGCGCGTTAATACTAACTGCTCCCTTCAAGCCACCCATCTTGCAGGCAGCGTGAAGAGCCAGCAGAGCTCCCATTGATAAACCGGCAACAAAGACATCGTTATAATTATCAAGTAAAATTTTAATTTCCTCCTCCACTGATTCGACCCAATCTTGCCATCCTGTCCTGTTGAGATACTTAGGATTAGAACCGTGCCCGGGCAGCAATACCCCGCTGACAGTATATCCTGCTTTGTCATGCAGCACCTTCGCTGTTGGATAGACTTCGGAAGGTGAAGCAGTAAAACCATGAATAAAAAGCAAGGCTTTATCAGAT
>JACIYB010000144.1 GCA_014360155.1 Syntrophomonadaceae bacterium | reverse complement strand
AAAAATAAACAAAAAGATGTGAACAAGATATAAAAAAACTTCTAACATTTACAGAGGGGCTCATAATAGTCTTATGGAAAATAATGGGGGAAGCTCGGCGGGACCCGATAATAACCATTATTTGAAGGATTTAAAAACAAATTTAGAAGCGTTGCACCGGGCTAAAAAACAGACTGAAAACCGGGTAGCAGAGCTTATTGACTTTATCAGCAGCAAGAAGCCGGAAATGGAAAATATAGAGCAGGCAATCGCAGAAAGCAAGAAGATCGCTCAAGAAATAGAAGATGCGGCGCACAAAAATGCAGAAAGTATCCTAGCAAATGCCCGGACTTCTGTCGCTTTGAAAAAAGAACAGATTGCAGCTATTGAAGAAGAGCTCGCTGATCTGTATAAAGAACTCGATTCCCATGCCCGCCCTGAAGACAGCCGCCAAATAGACACGTTTAAAAGAAGTTTGGACTTGACGCATGTCCATCAAAAAGGATCAGACAATAAAAGCCAAAAGCAGCCTTTAAACGATTCCTCCCCTTACAGCATGAGGTTAAGCGCGTTTGTTAATGCCCGCCATTATGTTACTTTTGGAGAAGAAAAGGGACCTATCCATGCTCATTCGTGGCAGGTAGCCTTCCAGGTCAGGCCCTCTTATAAAAACCAGGAGATAACCAGTTTTTCCCTCGTGTCCCAGGCAGCCTCATCAGTCCTCACGCCCTATGAAAACGTTATCTTAAACGAGGTTCCACCTTTCGACAAAATCCAGCCTACTACCGAAAATATAGCTATGTATTTTTTCAACCGCCTTGAGGATGCTTTTGCCCAGATAGACCTTGCTTTGGCAGAACTGACACTCTGGGAAACACCTACCCGGGGAGTGCATGTTTGTGACCGAAACCCGGAATTCGACAGGCTGCCGAGCTTCGCTGGGGAAGTCGGGGAAGGATATCACCAAGCCGCAGCTAGCCTTGATTCCGGAGTTGCAGACGCTGGAAAAGAAAAGACCGCTCCTCCCTCTGCTGAGGAGATCTCCAGAAAACAAGAAAAACCAGTAAAAGTTTTCCCAAAATTGCCTTCTGATCCCATCCGGCCCGCGTACTCTTTCAGACAGTATATGTTGGGAATTCTCATCATAAGCGCTGTATGTTTTTTAGTTTATTACCAGGTGCTTTTCCCTCCCTCAGGACAGCACTATCCCTGGGGATCTGACAGCTGGGGACACCTGTTCAAGGCTGAAAGCTTGTATGAGTCTATCAAACAAGGCAATTATTTCCCACAATTTACCGAATACTGGTATAATGGATGCCAGCCTTTCCGCTACTGGGCTCCTCTGCCTTATTACGTACTGGCCTTTTTCAGGCTCGTTGCCGGCGACATATTCACAGCAGGAAACATGTATATAGTTATATGCGCTTTTTTAGGAGGAATTTCGTGGCTTTTCCTTTCCCGCCGGATGGGTCTGTGGCCGGCTGTGATGGCTGGAATCGTATGGGCCGTCTGGCAGGACAACGTACGGATAGCATTTTCAGAAGGGAACCTGCCGCGCGTCCTGGCAACAGCGGTACTTCCTGTTTTGTTTGCTTTCTTCCTGAATGTTCTCCAAGAAAAAAGGGCCTTCCCCAGCATAATCATCTCTGCCTTTTTAATCCAGGCAGTTATCCTCTCCCATGCTATGATTGGGGCCATCTACTGTATTTGTCTGGTTTTATTCGCCTTTTTCCTCTGGTGTTTTCACGGCTGCAGTTTAAGTGATTTTATGCGAGGCGGAGGCACGCTTGCCGTCGGAGTTCTTTCTTCTTCTTGGTGGCTGCTGCCGAGCTTATCAGGAGGGATAACAGGAATAGATGCTGAAGCGGTTAAAGAAGTTATCCAGTTTGTCCCTGCTGTTGTTTCTCTCAGTCCGCTGCACAGGTTCAGTAATATCGAGATATTTTACTGGGGGATTACACTGGTCTTCCTTCTGGTGTTCAGCTTTATTGCGTGGAAGTCCAAACCTCCATGGGCTAAGAGCCTTGCAATCTGCGGACTGCTGACTGTTCTAATTACTTTTCCTTTGTTTCGGGAATTTTTTATTATATTACCTTTAAGCCACCTGCTCTGGCCGCTTCGTTTTACGAGTTTTGCCGCACTGGCCGTTCTGGCATCCGGGCTTACCTTCAACCTTCTGGAACACAGGCAAAAGTGGCTTAAATCAAACTATACCTGCGGCCTGGTTATTACAGTTTTTTTTGCGGCGCTTGTTGCCGACTGCTGGGTCTCGCTGTCACTGCTTGCACATACAGGTCCTCTGCCTTTTAACATTATTCACAGTGCAAATTACATAAAACAGAACCCCGGCTGGAGGGTCGCTACCATCGATCTGAGCCAGCTGGGTTCATCTCCTTCATATCTTTTTTCTGCAAGCGCCGGAATGGAGCAGGTCTTTGGGTGGGCATGGCAGGGAGCTGTCACGTCCAGGAATATTATGCTGTTGAATACCAGCCTTGAAAACCAATATTATCCGTTTTTGTTCCGATCCTGTGTTGACCTGGGAGCTACTGATCTGGTAGTCAAAGAAGACGTTGTTGAAGACGTCGAATCGTTTCGTCGAGCAGCATCTATGGCTGGCTACAAGCAGTATAACAGGTTTGGAGAAATAAGCGTCTGGAAAAACGTTGCTGTCAACAGGCCATATGCAATTGTAAAAAACCCGAAATGTCTTGTGATCGGCAAGTATGCCGGGACCATTGCTTTGCAGTTTCCTGAAGTCGAGATGGGCCTTTCCCATTATATCGATGATTACCAGGCTGTCGACTTCAGCAAATACGACAAAGTAATACTGAGCGGAGCAACCTGGAAGTCAAAAAGGAAAGCCGAACAGGTAATAAAGAATTACGCTGCTTTAGGTGGTGAAGTTTTTGTCGAGCTTGCCGGCATGCCGGAGGACGTTTTGGCCAAACAGCCTGAATTTCTAGGTGTATATGGTGAGCCGGTAAGCATAAGGGAAGAAATTGAGATCCAGGGAAAAGATAAAAGGCTAATCATCCCTCCGGTTTTAAACGAAAACAAGGAATGGAAGACATATGTACCCATGGGACTCGACAAAGTAGAGCTCGAATTTTCCTATTACGGGAACCAGGCCCCTGTATTTGGATACAAACTGGTGGATAATTGCAAAATCTGGTTTCTCGGTTACAACATGCCCTACCATGCTTACATCACAGGTAATTCATACAGTTTTCAGCTTATAAGAGAAATCTTTGATTTGAGCAGCGAATACACAATAGAACCTTTGATCCCTTTTTCGTACTATGAAGCTACCGAAAAAGGATATAAAATGAAGTACAATATTGCTGAAGAAGTCGATGCTGTTGTGCCGATCGCGGTCTTTGACGGACTGCGCATAAAAATTGATGGGGAACCAGTTTCTTTCGGTAATTACGAAAATCTCCTGCAATTGAAACTGCCTGCCGGGAGCCATGAAATAGGTATTCACATCGAGAAATCTCCAGCATATAAATGGGGAAATATTTTATCACTGTTCTCTGTCTTTTTGGCTGCAGCAGGTTTAATATATCTATATAAAAGAGAAAAAGGTGAATTTGATAAATGAGGATATTTTACATAACAGCAGGATGCATTGCGGCAGCTGTCTTCATCTGGCTTTGGCCGCGCGGAATTCTACTGGCACCTGACTGCCGGCTTGACGGCAGGTTTGAGGACTGGACGGGACAGGCGGGTTTAGCTGTTTCCCGAAAGGATGCTGCCGATTATAATGGAATTAATAGAATTTCATGGAACACAAATACCAATGATTCAAACCTCTATTTCATGATAGAGAGAGATGTCCCTGAACAGCAAGAGAAATCTTTAGAGTTTTTGCTTTTTTTCGACATAAATGCCAACGGCAACTATGAGGATGCAGTTGATAAATATGCTGAAATCAGTTACCTGCCCCTGCGCGGCAAAGGAAAAGTGAAGGTTTATTTGTGTTCGGTCAAAGGCGAAGTCCTGAGTGAATATACCGGAATGTGGGGTGAAGGATTTGAACGAGGTGCGAACCGCCTCGAATTTGCCATCCCCATGGAAGACCTACACATATATCCCGCCCAGACTATTCGTTTTTTTTTATGCGGTTCGGGAGACGACCTTACCCGATTGCCTGGCAAGGGAGACATCCAGTGGCGCCCGTTCCCAGTTGTTTTGAAAGACAAGCTGCTTATAACCGGCATTTGCCTTGTATGGCTGGCTATGGTGTTTTTCTTTTATTACAACAAAATATGGGTTCTGTATTATATATGCGGTTCTGTGGGGCTTTGCTGCATATTGGTATTATTGTCTCGCGGGTCTTATATCGAATATTTCCTCGCACGCCAGACGAGCTCTATTCTGCACTACTTGCTGTCTTGTTTCGGTATAGTCACCTACATTTTTGACCGCGCCCCAGGGACACTGCTCGTCTTGATCAAGGTAGATGCCAGCTGGACCACTATAACCATGGATATAGAAAATTCCGGCCTACTAGAACTCTGTATTTTCGGCGGCTTGATTCTCTTTTACCCGCTCTACCGGCTGGCAAAAAAAGGCCTGGCTGCAGTAGTCGGGCTAGCCGGCATATATGCTGCCAACATAATAAGGCTGTTTGTTGTCATTTTGCTGATTAACCGGTTCGGCAGGGATATGGGGTATATTGCTCACACTTTGATCGGCCGGGTACTGTTTTTCTTTTTGGTCGTGGCGGTTTACTGGAATTTATTTACCAGGTTTTCCTTGAAATACATCCGGAAGAAGGTAGAAGATGCTTGAAATTTTTATGGAACAGGCGGTAGCGTTCGGGCTTTTTTGGGGGATATGGCTGTTAGTGCCCCTGTTAGTGGATGTCTTTACCGCCATGGTTTACTTTTTCAGTTTCCT
>JACIYB010000143.1 GCA_014360155.1 Syntrophomonadaceae bacterium | reverse complement strand
GTCCACATCGTAATGGAAGAAATTTATGTTTTTGCCCAATATGTAGTAATTAAAAAGCACATCGGTTAATCTTTCATATTCTTCTAATACCCTGGGGATGTCTTCTTCTTTAATAGAAAAACCGTTTTCAGGACCAACAGCTGGTTCTAAAGAAAGAGATTCGAAGCCTAGCTCAGCCATGTGCATCAAGTCATTGGAAAAATCCAGGTTCTCGCGGGTGAAAGTGCCGCGGACGTAATAACTTACTGGCTTGCTAGTGATCATTTTTTTTATTCGGGGTACAATTAAGTCGTACGTGCCCTCTCCACTACACAGCAAACGGTTTTTGTCATTGGTCTGTTTCCTTCCATCCAGGCTTAAAATAACACTTATGTTATTGCTGATGATCCAGTTTATTACCTCATCACTGAGAAGCAGGCAGTTAGTAGTAAGAGTAAAATTGAAAATTTTGGCTGTTTCCTTTTCTTTTCTCCTGCAGTAGCGGACCAGTTCTTTAAGCATATCAAAAACCAGCAGCGGTTCTCCCCCAAAGAAATCTATCTATAGATTTTTGACATCGCCGCTTTTTTCTAACAAAAAATCCACCGCTTTTTTGCCGGTTTCGAGGGACATCAGGGAAGGTTTTATCCCGAAGCTGCCCTGGGAAGCAAAGCAGTAACGGCATTGCATATTGCATGCATGAGCGACATTCAAACAGAGGGCTTTGACAGGCATTGATAAAAGATCTATTTTAAGGGGTCTTCTTTTTGTAAAAACAGCACCTTTTTTGCGAATATCTTCTAACTCGAGCATAACCTGCCGCAATTCGCTGTACGGGAAATCCAAGGTCAGATTTTTTATAGCCTTACAGGTATCGCCTTTACAAGCTATGATCTGTTCGACTGCTTTGTAAGTCATGTCATCTAGCAAATGAACGGCGCCGCTGTTGACATCCAGGAGTATATTTAGGTCTTTCCAGCAATACATATGTATATCGGATTCAAAATCGTATCCTGTAAATGAAATCAAATGAATATCCCTCCACTAGAATAGCGTGACAAGAAGTTAGACATAAAAAAAGAGGCTTTCAGCCCCTGGTATTTGCGTGCTACTGGTTGCGGCAAACCTGATTGCCAACTGTACAAGAAGTCTTGCAAGCTGACTGGCATGAAGCCGCACATTCCCTGCAGTTTATTTCCTGCAGGTTCCATCTGAGATTAGGTTCAATTATGGTTATAATGTGCTTTTTCAATCCTCAACCCCCTCCCCGTGCGCTTTTGGTGTGATTCTGGTTTATAAAATGTTAAGGAAGGTTCAGACAAAAAATAATGGAGCGGGAAACGGGGTTCGAACCCGCGACACCCGGCTTGGGAAGCCGGTGCTCTACCACTGAGCTACTCCCGCATACTGTAGTTATTTTACACTATAAGATTCAGGTTAGTCAACTTAAACAACTAAATATGGCGGAGCTGACGGGAATTGAACCCGCGGTCTCCGGCGTGACAGGCCGGCATGTTAACCGCTACACCACAGCTCCGCAATCCTGACAGATATAATACCAAATGCATCTAAAAACTTCAAGTATTTTTCTATACCCGGCGATAATCCAACAAAATGGTGGGCGCAGCAGGGTTCGAACCTGCGACTTCCACCGTGTGAAGGTGGCACTCTCCCGCTGAGTTATGCGCCCTAGCTTATTTTATTTTAACATCCGTCAATGCCTAAATTCAATTCAGTATTTAGGAATCGCTTTAATTTAGATTCGTTACCTTTCATTATAGTTATCGAATTGTCTTGATTACCCGTGCTAACAGCTATCTGATAACATTTATGCAGTTATTCATTCTCATAAATAAACACGTCTTCAATGCTAACTTTGAAGAACCGTGCAATTTGAAAAGCAAGTTTAAGAGATGGGTCATATCGTCCATTTTCGATAGCATTTATTGTGGCACGAGTTACTCCCAGTTTTGTTGCTAGTTCCTCCTGAGTTAGGTCGTGCATTGCTCGGTAGACTTTCAGCCGATTTTTCATTATTTTTTCATCTCCAAAATTACCAAGGTGGTGAGCCAAAAAAGTAGTCCAGCAATTAAAACACCTATCCATAAGCCTAATTGATCAAGGGCTATCCAGGGCTGTAAAAGTGCTCCTATGATTAGGAGATTAAGGAATATAAATGACCAAGAACCCGACCAGGCATAATGCAGCAAGCTTCTCTCATCCATAACCGGGTTCTGAAAAAACTGTTTGCTTCCAAACCTCATTGTTAGATAGAGAATGGCAAAAACTCCCAAAACATAAATTCCAATTATACCCCACCCGGTAAAATGAATAGAAAACATGGAAAGAAAAAGTGAAACCAGTCCCACCAACGTAATTGGTACACTAAGCGCAACCAGAACCGCTCCAATCCACAGGGCAATTGAATTCTTGGGTGCTGCAACAATCAAAAATGCTAAAGCAATCCCAACAACTGCTCCCAATACCTGCCCTGGATTGATAATACCCTTCCCAAAAAATTGGACTGCAACATTAGTAATCAGGTATGCTACCAAGAACACCACAAACCAAACGAGTTTATTCTTCATAGTAGAGTCTCCTTTCAATTTCTTGTAATTAAATTGTATAATAAGCTACTCTTACTGTAAAGGATATTATACATTTTGAATTATATACTTTACATCAGAGTGCGAAAACGAACTGTTGCGTCCGTTTTTCCAATTTAACAGGTAATAGGTGAGTAACGTGTGATGTTACAACGGCAACTTAATTCTATTATAATACTGGCAGGACTTCACAACGCTGATGTAGAAGGATGTTTGGTACTATTTCTAATGGAACCAAATTAAAGAATTAATCGTTTCATTATATAAAATTAATAGACCCAAACTATTTTGGAAGGGGGTTTACATAATGAAACGAATTATGATTATTATATTACTTCTAATACTTATTTTAACAATCATAGGAGGGTGTACTACACTTAAAAAAGAGCCACTTCAAGTTCCAAATAGGGAAAACTATAACTATCAACCACCCAAATATAATCCTAACATATCGATAACCTATAATAAATCTTATGATGATTTAAAAGGTGAACTTTTGTATGCCAGGATAACAGTAAGGGATGATTCGATTGGGCGTGAAACTATTCGTCTAATAAAGGAAAAAGAACGGTTAGTTGATATAGTCCGAGAATTTGATAAATTAAAAGCGACCGTTCCAAAAGGTCCCAAACCTAAAGTTGATGAGAAAACGGAATCTATGGTTGTTACGATGTGGAGAGAAGGTTCTTCAGTAAGCTATGTTCTATTAAAGATAGATTCAGCCTTTTACTATAGAGAACGACCAGGTATTCCCTTAAAAGAAATGCCTCAAAATCTTGTGAATTTATTAGAGTTAAAGTAGTAATAGTCTAAAAACAAACAGTTGCGCCTGTTTTTTTAGTTTTACGGAAGACCGGTGAGGAACGTGTCTATGGTAGCAAGGTATATAGAGTATTACAACCGGAAAAGGAAGCATGGTAGCCTGGAATATATGGCTCCTGAGGAGTTTCACAAAGCATTTATATGTAAATTGATGAAAGCAGAACCTTTTGTGGCATAATCTCCATAATTAGGGGGCCAGCTCGTTCTACAACACCGTTTAGCTTTGAAGCTCGCGGCGGCAAACAAAACAGCTTTATATCATACGCTTTGCATGCTAATTCAAAATCGGCGTAGAACTCGTTACCACCGTTTCGTTCCACCTCACCTGTTTCACATGTATCTGAACTTTCTTAAATGTTTTTTTAACAAAGGCCTCGGGAATGTTCCCCATTTTAATAGGGAGCATTCTGGCATGAAACTCGTAAACTTATGCTTCTATCCTAATAGCCATCCTATTACTCCCAGTGTTCCTAGTGCAGCCCAGGCGACAATACTCCAAACATATCGTTTGGAGTCTACTGAATTGAGATGATGGCTGACTTGCTGGTAATAGATAAAGAGAACCACAGCTGCAGCCAGAGGAGCAATTACCAATACATACGGCCCAATAAGCTGACTTACTAGTAAATGGGGAAGGAGCAGTGGGAATATTATTACCATGACTAATATCCAAGTTACATAGTTGAGGAATTTAGTATGATTCATTTTCGATTTTCCCTCCCGAGTATTTTAAGCATCAGGTGTTATTAGCTAGGTGACGTACCCCGGACTTCAGTCCGAGGTTTCTCGGTTCATTCAGCCTACCGCCGCAAGGCTATCCCCAAGTCAGCTGGTCAATAGTTTTTTTCTTAGTATTTCCAGCACTATTTGTGCTTTGAATTCAGGTGAATATTTTTCTTATGATTTTTTAAACTTAGCCTGTCTTTTTTCATGTCTAGTTTTTTGGGTCCATTATATATATTATTTTTTGACAATAGGGTATGTCAACATTTTGATGCAAACTCCACATCCCCGGTAGAACTAAACTAAATATTTCTTTAAACGGTCCTCAAAATAAGCAATTCTATGATTTAAGCTGAAAAACTAACTCAGGTGTGTCTGTTTTATCGAGAAAATCTCACACCAAATAGCTTCTGCGATTCAGACTGGAAAAAGCGAGTGAAATAGGAAACTTTTTATTGAGACCGCTCATCTATTGCAGTAAAATATATTTTGGATAATTGTAAAGGTGATACCATGGGACGATTAAGTCTCTTACTTATTTTAGGGTTTTAATAGTTCTTCTCACCGGCTGTGGAAATAGCGAAACAGCTAAGAATAATACACCTGACCAATCGGAACTTAATCCTTCCGAAGCAGAACAGGTGGAATATGAGAAATGAAGGACAAGTTATGAAATGGTTAAAAACAAGGTTGATACTTCTTTTTTTCTGTATCGTTCTACTATTTAATTATGGGTGTGTAACCGTCAAGTAAAAATGAACAAAAAATGATAAATAACTTTGGACACCTAAATATTTCCAAAAATGGTTTTTCGGTTTTTCAAGCGAAAACTATCACCACTTAGATGGATGACCTC
>JACIYB010000142.1 GCA_014360155.1 Syntrophomonadaceae bacterium | reverse complement strand
CACCTCAATAAATAGGGTATAGGCATACTGACTAGAAAAATCGCAAGCATTTCTGTCTAAAAGATATAGTTCAGTGAATTCTTTCAGGTTGTTAACCATATACGGGAAAGTTAAAAATAGAACCAAAGAACCGGCTAAAAGAATAACCGCTGAATTAAGGTCAGTACTTTTAAACACCTGCCCTTTTTTCCTGGCTTCTTCCCGTCTCCGCGGTGTAGGTTTTTCGGTTTTCTCCCCGGTATCTCCTTCAGCAAAGAGCTGAAGGTCAATCAAATAAAAATTGACCCTGTCCCCCATAATATCCTATAACCCCACAGACATGATTATTTGATCCAGGTAATAAAAGAAACGAGCAAATAAGATCTTGAAAACCCACAAATAAACCGGCAGCAACACAAACAGGGTAACCATCCCCATTATTATTTTTAGAGGCAGCCCTACTATGAAAACATTCATCTGAGGCACAGTCCTGGCTATAAAGCCCATAGCAATGTCAGCAGTAAGTATCGCTATAATTACCGGTGCCGCAAGTTTAACCGCAATCACAAACATATAGGCTGTAATCTCTGTTAATAAATCAAGAAAATTGGCATTAATATTCAATCCCAACACGGGAATAACTTTGTAACTTTGAACTACAGCCTGTAAGAGATAGTGATGCCCGTCAACAGCCAGATACATAAACAAAGCCATCAGCTGGATTAAATTGCCCATAAGAGGTATCTGAGTACCTGACTGGGGATCAACCACATTTACTATAGCAAATCCCATCTGCATATCCATTACTTGTCCTGCCAGCTGTATGGCAGCAAAAACGATATAAGCAATGAAACCGATGGTATAGCCAACCGCTATTTCTACGGCCAGTGCAGCCAGAAAATACGCGGGGCCGTTAATATCGACGGCATAGCTAACAGGTATAAAGCAGGCCATCACCGCCGACAACAAAACAATTATGAAAACTTTTATCCTCCCTGCTACCTGCCGGCTGCTCAGTATGGGAGCACTGAGAAAAAGCCCTGTTAACCGCCCAAATATAAGCAAAAAACTTTCAATAGAAAATGACATAATATTTTATCCTTATTTTCTCAAATAGTAAGCATCTGGGGTATGTTGGCATAAAGTTCGTGGGTAAAAGCAGTGATGATATTCAACATCCAAGGCCCGAATAAAATTACGATAAGAAACACCATAATAATCTTGGGTACAAAAACCAGTGTCATCTCCTGTAGCTGGGTAGTAGCCTGCAATATGCTTATCAATAAACCGGTTAACAAAGCCGCCCCCAGTATAGGAGCTGAAACCAAAAGTATTGTCAGTACAGCTTCATTGGCAATACCCAGAACGACATCTTCGTACAAGACAGCAACCCCTTTCTCTGTTTAGTAGAAACATATACAGGCGAAACCTTTAGCGGACAATAGATACGGATATAAATGCAACTCCAGCCGGTCACTTGAAACTCAACATGAGTGACTGTATAACCAAATTCCAGCCGTCTACCAGCACAAAAAGTAAAATTTTAAACGGCAGAGATATCATCATAGGAGGCAACATCATCATTCCCATCGACATCAATGCGCTGGCCACTACCATATCAATCACCAGGAACGGTATAAATATAATAAAACCAATCTGAAAAGCGGTCTTCAGCTCACTTATAATAAATGAAGGTATAAGGATATAATTAGGTATATCGTCAAAATTGCGCGGCCTTCCTATATCAGCCATTTTAACAAAGAGAGCCAGGTCCTTTTCCCTGGTCTGCTTGAACATAAAACTGCGCATAGGGGCTATGGCCTTCTCAAAAGCGTCTTGCTGGCCTATTTCTCCTTTAAGGTAAGGCTGAACAGCATCCGAGTTCACCTGGTTCAGCGTAGGTGCCATTATAAAAAAAGTCAGGAACAATGCTAACCCAACTAGCACCTGATTGGGGGGCATCTGTTGAGTAGCCAGAGAACTCCGCAAAAACGCCAGTACTACAATTATCCTGATAAAAGACGTGAGCATTATGAGTATTGCCGGAGCCAAACTCAAGACAGTGAGCAGAATTATAAGCTGCAAAACTGTTGATAAATTTTGGGGATCGTCTGTTCCTCCTCCTATTTGAATATTTACATCAGGTATCTGCAGAGGTTCGGCTTGTACAGGTAAAGGGAGAAGAAGCATTGCAATAATGCCGAACAGGAATGCTGCTCCGACACATCCTGCTAAGATTCTCTTTTTATTCATCAGCACCACTTCTCCCTGTGTGCTTTCTGGCTGCTGCTTCTTCCAGTTTTTGAGCCTGTTCGAGCATAAGCAGGTGAAAACTGTTCCGATTTGAAGAGGAGCTTTTATTAAGGCCCCAAATACGTGAAACCAGCTTTTTCCCCATTCCATCCTTACCTGAGCTGTCTTCTCTGTCCTCAGCTGCGAAAACGTCCTCTTGTTTTATTTTTTCTATCAACCCGGGGTCGTCTACTTCAAAAAGGAAGGAAATATTTTGATCAGTAACCCCCACAGCATACAGCCTTTCCCCTACTTCGCATAAGACTATTCCCCGGTTTTGCCCCAATACCACCTCATCAACCACATGCAGCCAATTCCCCTGCATCTTAGTTTTTATCTGTCTTCCAAACAGACGAATAATCGACCATGCCGCACCGATTATCAGTCCCAGGGCTATAATAAGTTTTAGAAAATTCCACCCTAAGCTGTAATTCACGGTACTGTCTTCTGCAGGAGAATCAAGAGCCCTGTTAAGTTCATCAATATCAGCAGCAAAGCTGACCGCTGCGAAAAAGTGAATAATCAGTACAATTGACAGGAGCATAATCCAAAAAAGCCTTCTTCTTATATTGACCATGGGTTTTCACATCCAGACCGCTATTTTGCTTTTACCCATTAAGCGCTTTGCTTACTGCCTCCAATACTCTTTCCGGCTGGAACGGTTTTACCACGAAATCCTTAGCTCCTGCCTGGATAGCGTCTATAACCATCGCCTGCTGTCCCATAGCACTGCACATTATAATACGCGCATTTGCATCTATAGCCTTAATCTCTTTTACCGCCGTGATACCGTCCATCTCGGGCATAGTTATGTCCATCGTAACCAGGTCAGGGCGAAGATCCTTATACTTCTCCACAGCCGCCATACCGTTCTCGGCTTCCCCAACTACAACATAACCGTTTTTGGTCAGGATATCCTTAATCATCATCCTCATAAATGCAGCATCATCGACTATCAGTATATTCTTTCCCATGCCAAACAACCTCCCAAATCTTTATTGGAGCTTATTAACCCTATCTATCTGGCTTATAATAGCGGTTATTCTGATCCCATAATTTTCATCGATCACCACTACTTCTCCCCTGGCAATCAGTTTGCCGTTTACTAGCAAGTCCACCGGTTCCCCTGCAAGCTTGTCAAGCTCTATGATAGAACCTTGTCCCAATTCAAGTATTTCTTTTATCGTCTTGCGAGTCCTTCCGAGCTCTACCGACACGTCAAGAGGCACGTCCATAATAAGCCCGATATTTTGGGGCAACTGTCCCGATTTTTCTTCCACAAGCGGTGCGAACCGAGCCGGTTGAACCGTAACCTTTTCCCCCTCTCTCAGGCCTGAAGGATAAGCCGTGGAAGACTTGTCACTTGGCGTTTCAGGTAGAGAAGAAAGAGATCTCTTTGCCTCTCCAGGCAATCCTGAAGCAAGAAAATCCAGATCCTGCCCCTGAGAAACTACAGGTTCAGAAGTTATAATATCCTGTTTTGCCCCTGTCTCTCTATCATCTATATCTTCGGCGACCAGCAGCCCTATAATATTTTTAGCGGCCTCTACAGGCAAAATCTGTATCATCTCGCTGTTAATGAGATCTTCAATGTCCATTTTAAATTTAATAGCTACAACTTCCTTATAATTACTCGACAATTCCAACCTTTCTTCCCCCAAATTCACCACCGTCAATTCCGGCGGAGCTATCTCAATTCGTCTGTTAAACATGGAAGAAAGGCTGGTAGTCGCGGAACCCATCATCTGATTCATTGCTTCCTTTACTGCACTCAACTCTATCTCGCTCAAGGTATTGCTCTCACAACCCCCGTCCCCTCCCATCATAAGATTGGCAATAACACAAGCGTCTTCTTCCTTTATAATCAAAATATTGGTGCCTTCAAGCCCCTTTGTATACTTGACTTCAATAACCACATAGGGCAGGGGGTAATCCGAACGAAGCTGTTCATGAGTTGTTATATAGACTTCAGGGGTAGTAATAGATACTTTTTTGTTCAGCAAAGTAGAAAGAGCAGTAGCTGAAGTTCCCAAACTTATGTTCCCGACCTCGCCCAGGGTATCTCGGTCAAAGTCGCTGATAGCAAAAGCATTTTCAGCATCGTCCTCTGGCCCAACATTTCCTGGCCTTACCTCCCCTCTCAACAGGGCATCTATTTCCTCCTGGGATAGAATACCGTCACTCACCATCATTCCCCCCTTCCAAAACACCAGAGATTTTTATCGAAAATTTATTCTTATAAGTTCCCGGTCGGCCCCAAAACTTCGGCCGGTTCCCGATTAAAACCTCCAGATCTTCTTTGATGTTTTTTTGTAAAGGTATAATATCGCCTACAGAAAGCTCCAGAAGGTCTTTTACGGTTATCGTTGTCTTGCCGAGCATAACAGTTACTGGAATATGAGCATTTTCTAATTTATTTCTTATAGCCGCTACATTTTCCGGTCTTGTCTTCTGATTGGAAGACGAATAGTAATAGTGGACACTTAATTTGTCAAGTACAGGCTCAAGGACTAAGAAAGGAATACACATATTAAGCACTCCTAAAACTTCCGGCATCTGCGTTTCGATGGAGATTATAACCACAATCTCGCTGGGAGAAACCAGCTGGGTATACTGGGGATTCGTCTCAAACCTCTCCAGCGATGGCTCTAATTCGATTATACTCTCCCATGGCTCACGAAGATATTCCAGCATGCCCTGGACCATTCTTTCCATCACCGTCTGTTCGATCTCAGTCAAACCCCT
>JACIYB010000141.1 GCA_014360155.1 Syntrophomonadaceae bacterium | reverse complement strand
ATTTTTTCTGGAATTTCTTCCTATAAGGCACTAGGGAAAAACCTCTATAAAATTCTGCCGGATATAAGAGGAACGAAAGCGGATCAAGTATTTCTAGAAGTAATGAAAACCAGAAAATCCCAGACTTTCATTCATGAGTACCAATATAAAAAGAAAAACTACATTTTTGAGGTATCCGTTTACCCGGCCGAAAATGGAATCTCTATTTTTGCCCGAGATATTACCCGGTATAAATTGATGGAAAAAGAAATAGCCCGCCTGGACCGGCTGGATCTTGCTGGCAAAATAGCTGCCAGTATAAGCCATGAAATCAGAAATCCGCTGACCACTGTAAAAGGGTTTCTACAAATACTCAGAAACCAAGATAAGTATGAGCAGGAAAAAGAGTTCTTCGATCTCATGATTGAAGAACTTGAAAGATCGAACTTAATCATATCTGAATTTTTACGTCTGGCTAAAAATAAATCGATAGAATTAAGCGAACAGAACCTCAACACTATAATACAAAACTTATATCCACTAATGGATGCCAATGCTAGGATTTCCGACAAACAAATTCTATTAGAACTGGAAGACATACCTGATTTGTTGTTGGACAAAAAGGAAATTTGCCAACTTATAGTCAACCTGGTTCGTAACGGTTTGGAAGCAATGTCTCCTGGTCAAAACCTGACTATTAAAACTTTCCTGGATAAGAAAGCTGAAGAGGTGGTTTTAGCCATACGCGATGAAGGTTGCGGAATCGACCCTGAGATCCTTGACAAAATCGGCACCCCCTTCCTCACCACGAAAGAAGAGGGAACTGGATTAGGACTGCCCGTGTGCTACAGCATTGCTGCCCGTCACAACGCAGATATAAAAATAGAAACCGGCCAAAACGGGACTACATTCTTCATCAGGTTTAAAAATCCAATCATGACTTTATTTTGACCCTAACTTGTGCGCCTTACTATATTACAGCAATTTCTGCTCATTAGCTCAACGGTTTTTATGCTGGTCTTGAACTTCGTTTACCTTGTCTGCCCAGTGCTGTATCTTATATATAGCGTCATTTTCAGTAGCCGAATCTACTTTTACAACCTCTGAATCACTTATCTGAATACCTATATTGTAAAAACCGTTTTCGTCAAAACGAATCAGTAATCCGGGGACCCTGTCCTTCTCCAGAAGTCCTATATTAAACTCTTCCATTTTCATTATTGGGTCTTGATAATTCCGCTCCTCAACCATACCTGCACCTTTACATCTCCGAGTAATTTTCGATATCCCTAGCAACATGGTATTTCCTTTGTATTTCCTGAACCTGAGGGACCCAGGCCTGGATCCTTTCGCGAATATTAGTTTCTTTTGCCTGATCAACTACCAGTACCTTGTTTTCATCCAGCTGTATGCCAATATTATAATAACCTTGTTCAACATCAGAACCGACTAAAAGTCCTTCATATTGTTCCTTGGCATATTGACCGCGTCTGGTAAACTCGTTTTTGCTTACAATCTCACCTTTTTTATAGGCCACCGTCAAACCTCCTCTGGCTCATATTTAACATCTCTTAAAATAATTTTCCCCTGAGGAGCAAATTTATGTATCAAGGAAACCGCAAAATACATCATAAAATCGTGGCAAAAAAAAGAGGGGTTGCTCGTTCAACCCCTTCGAAAAAATGTTATATTATTAGAACCTGTGATGGGTAACCTTCAAGGGTAAATTAAATTTATGGGTAATAGTATTACCTATTTCTTCAATGTCGTTTGTGGTGACGTCAATTACCAAACATTTAAGTTTAGCATAAATCCGGTACGCATTGTCTAGCTCTTCAGCCACCATCTCATCTATGGTTTCAATATTCGGCGGGAGTTCAAAACTCCTTAATCTTTCCCTCCGCAGCTCCAGAAGGGTATCCATATCAATAGTCAAACCTACCATAGGGACCTTGCCTTTCAGTTCCATTATTTCTTGAGGAATTTCTGTATCTACTGTAATGGGATAATTTGCTACCTTGATACTGAGGTTAGCCAAGTGCATTGAGAGAGGAGTCTTTGAGGTTTGCGGCAGTCCAAGTATAACAAGGTCAGCTTCGTGGATAGTATCAAGATTCTGACCGTTGTCGTGTTCAATAGTATACTCGATGGCTTTCATGCGGTTAAAATACTGGTCATCCATTTTATGAGTAAGACCAGAAATATACGCCGGCTGCAAACGTGTTTTAGCCTGAATAATATCAATTATAGGAGCCATAACATTTACAGCTATCACATTTTTTTCTTTGGCTTTTTCATCCATAAACTTCCATAATTTGGGTTTTACTATTGTGTAAATAATAACAGCATCTTCCTGAACAGCCTTATCAAGGATTTGCAGCACCTGTTCTTCTTTAGTCACCCTGGAAAAACGAGTTATGTTTCTCTCAACCGGGAATTGAAGTACTGAAGCAATTGCTATTTTTTCAGCAGTTTCACCTACCGAGTCAGACACAGCAAAAATATGTAGCCTGCTAGACATAAAATCACCTGGTTCAAAAAACCTAACCGTTTTTAATTCCGGTCAGGCGGCCTCCCTATGACCAGGCTTTCGCCTCCTTTTTTAGATTTGCCTGTTCCTGGGAACAGACTCTGCGACAGGGAGACCTCGGCCCCGGGAGTCTCACCCGGGCGGGAGAACTGCACACGGAAGACGCAAACAGCACGGACTGCAACTCCTGCAGGGAATTTAAATATTTCCACCGTCTGTGATCCCTCCCGTGTGGGGGCTTTTTAAACCCGCACCTCCCGCAATCTGTTAGATACGGCCTGCCGGTTTTCCCGATACCGGCTAAACGGGGTCACCGAAAAGATAAAGCCAACTCCTTTAAATCATGCCAGACAGAGTAAAAGGATTCCTGTTTGTAACGGGTTAGTCCGTTGTGAACAGGAAGTTTCCCATCCAGCCGTTTAAAGAGCTGCTGCACCTTCCGGGTCATCCCTTTTCCTTCCCCAGGTAAGGAATTAACCTCTTGGTTTAGCTTCTCTTTGATAAATCGAATTTTTTGTTTTAAATCTCTGGTAATGCTCTCCTTGTAACCCATTGCGCGCCTGGCAATAACCA
This sequence comes from Syntrophomonadaceae bacterium, assembly GCA_014360155.1. Classification (GTDB taxonomy): domain Bacteria; phylum Bacillota; class Syntrophomonadia; order Syntrophomonadales; family Syntrophomonadaceae; genus JACIYB01. The sequence continues at coordinate 1,984 of JACIYB010000141.1, read as the reverse complement.
TAGCAGCAGCATGGTGTACAGTAACGCCGTAATGCTCCATGTATTTCCAATAGCCGATAGTGGACGTGTGTGCAGGTTTAACTGCCTTTATACCCACGCCTTCCTTGTGAGCTCTTCGTATAACTGCTTCAAACATCTTTTTGAATGGAAAGTTGGATGCCATCCGGTTGAATTTTTTATTAGTGTCCAGCCGGTCTTTGCTGAAACTCAGGTTTTCTAATGCAATAGGTTTACCCAGGAATTTAGCAATGTCTACTACCACTTTCGCCAGCACGCCTGTCAGGTAGGTACGCCGGTATCCCCGGCTGTAAGCAATCTCCGGCATTTTGATATAGAGAAAGCCGTTCGGATGTATTGTTACCTGAAATTCCCCTGCAAATTTGTACAGAGCTTTCGGATAAGGTATCTCAAAATCCTCCGGCCAGGGTTCCGGCTGACCAAAACAGTTGACGTTAGCCAGTGCTGCACCATCGGGGTTGGTGTCCATACCAAGATAACCCCTGGCCGGATCGGTGACCAGCTCCGGTTCTGGGATAGAAAAGGTGATATATACCCGGTAACGCTTGTCGCCGCCTTTTATGATTTCTACTGTATAGGGTGCGCCGGAAAGAAGCAGGTCCCAAACTTTCAGGCGATGTTTTCCCGGCAGCCAAAGCCTGCCGTCCACTTTGGGAGCACGGGTCATTTTCGGACGGTTCTTTGTGTCTACACCGTTTTGCTCCGACAGATGTGAAATGGTCGCACTCAAGTAAAATTCTCCGCCTTTAAAGGATATTTTTAAGTTGGGATTGCCGTGTTTGGTACGGTCACCCCTGCTGTAGAGCCTGTTCTTCCGGATGTTATGCCAGTCTTCTTTAGTTGCTCTGCCTTTGCAGAGTTTTTTCCATAAAGAACGACTGCCGAATATTATTTTGGGTATGGTGCCGTTCTGCTGGTGAGTCCGAAGCTCGTTCAGTTTTTCCTGCAGAGACTTGAGGCGAAGCCTGCGCCCTCTTACGATACGCCTATATTTTTCTATTCCTGTTTTGTCACCTTTAGTTTCCGCTCTTTTTAAACTTTTTTCCGCATAGTTAAGTTTCTTTCCGACACGGTTTAGCTTCGCTTCGGTTTCCTGGGTTTCCTGTTCAATGAGTTCCCTTTGGGATTCGATCACTGCTTTTGCTTTGAGGACTGCATCATCAGCAAAACGAGAGTTTAACCCGAATATTTCCTGCCCTTCTTTTTTGAGCTTTTCTCTGGTTTCGCCCTCCAGAAGTCGGTTAAACGACCAGCGCATGCAGGAACAGAAGAGGCGCATTTCTGTAGAGAGAGGGTCCTCTCCACCCCGGCTCCACTTCTGGGTACAAGAGGCAGGATAAACTTCCGGAAACCATTCGCCTTGAATGGTGAATTCTGGCTCTTCGTTTTTATAGCTGCGCTTCTTCCTCGGCATTGTCAATCAACTCCCGAATTTTTCGGTTTAATTTCCTGCCGCCTCTCGTCCCGTAAAGCCGCGCTGAAAAGGAAGTAACTATGGACAGCAGGTCTCGAACGAGTTCGGTGTGAGAATCTTCCGGCTCTCTCTGGGCTGTAGCAATAATTTCTACACCGCAGTATTTTAAGTGGCGTTCAATATAGGAATAGCCAACCGAGCTAGACGGTCGGGATATTCAATAAGCAGTTTTTTGAATTCACCCTGCTCCGCTGCCTTCATTACCCTGATCAGCCCGCGCCGCTTCTGGTTTAGCCCGCTTGCTATGTCGGTATATTCAGCTGCTATGTGATAATTTCGTTCCTGTGCGTATTGACGCAAACGCTCTACTTGTCGCTGCAAGTTTCCGGCATCAGCCTGTTTTTTGGTCGATACCCTGGCGTAAATTATTGCCGTATCCGATGTCGCTTTTATCCCTCCTGTTTCCAGGATGCGGTTAATTTCTTCTACAGGGTATCTTCTCTGTCCGCTGGGTAGACGTACGGGTTTAATTAAACCTTGTTTTTCCCACGC
>JACIYB010000140.1 GCA_014360155.1 Syntrophomonadaceae bacterium | reverse complement strand
GGGAGGACGGGTTAAAGCAACTTCAGCAGCAATAGGGAATTTACTCAACATTAAGTTGATACTGCATCTTGTTGATGGGGAAATTGTCCCTCTGGAAAAAGTTCACGGCTTTAAAAAAGCCCGGAAGAGGATGCTTGATATAATGAGAGAAAGAGGGGTTGATCTGCGAAACCAGACGATTGGCATAAGTTATTCCAAAGATTTTCAAGGAGCCCTGGAGTTAAAGGAAATGATAAAAGAGAATTTCGGCTGCCAGGATTTTATTATTTCTGAAATCGGTGCCGTTATAGGTTCGCATGTGGGTGCAGGTACTTATTCTGTGTTCTTTTTAGGGGAATAGCCTTTTCCCTTTACAGGATGCTGTATTGCTTGCTTATTTCTGGGCCTTATTTTTCCGGGTTAGGACTGTCTCGTAGAGAGCGATGTAGTCGCTTACCATTCTTTCCTGGCTGAAGCGTTCTTTTACCCACAGGCGGCATTTTTCTCTATTGAGATAGGGAATTTTGCTTAATTTCTCACAGGCCTCTTCTATGTTATTAACCAGAAAACCTGTTTCGCCGTCTTTTATCACTTCCGGCATTGATCCTTTATTGAAAGCTACTACAGCGGTTCCGCAGGCCATTGCTTCAATTACGCTCAGACCAAATGGTTCATTGAAATGGATAGGGTGCAGCAGGGCATATGCTCCTCCCAGCAGTTCATTGCGCTGCGACGGACCTACCGAACCCAGGTATGTGACTTCTTTGTTGTCGATGTGAGGAGCGACCAGTTTGTTGTAGTATTCTTTATCTTGAATAACCCCGGCTATGTATAATTTCATGCCAAATTTTCTTGCAATTTCGATGGCTTCAGCGGTGCCCTTATCAGGGTGGATGCGGCCAAAATATAGAAGATAATCGCCGGTTGAACTGCTAAAAGTAAATTCTTTCAGGTCAATTCCATGGTAAACCGTGGCAATATAATCCAAGCTCGGGTCCCGGTCAGCGTTGCTTATAGAAACATAAAAATTGTCGCGGTTGTATTCGCGGTAGACAGGAAGGATTTTTTTAGATGAAAAACCGTGAATTGTCGTCAGCATGGGCGTACTGACCAAACGGCTGTAAGTCAGCGGCATAAAATCATAATTATTGTGGATAATATCAAACTTATGGGCCTGTTCGAAAAGATGGGCGATATGGAGAGCCTCCCATACTTTGGGGTCAATATTTTTATTCTCTTCATAGGGATAAGGGCATATGTATTCGAGTTTGCCCGCTGTTTTTGAATCACCGGTAGCAAAGAGCGTAACATCTATTCCTTTTTTCACTAGACCTTCGGTGATTAGAGAAACTACTCTTTCCCAGGGTCCATAATGGCGTGGAGGTGTTCTCCAGGCTATAGGTGACAGCATCGCTACTTTCATATCATATCCCCTTTTTGCGGTTTGTTTTGTATAAATTAAACATTTTGCGCAGATTATCTTATGGATTTTGATAGAGACTCCGCTTGTCAAAATCTTTTACCAGGAATAAATTTTACTTAAAAGCGAGTTTATTCATATGCTATTTTTAGTATCTCCAAAACATCCTTTTTTTCTAGTTTTTTTAGGGTTCCCAGGGGTCCTTGAAGTGTGGCGTTTTCTGCTATTTTTTCCAGGTCTTCATATTCAATTCCTGATTCTTTGAGGCTAGTCGGAGCTCCAATTTGGCGGTAAAAATCCTTTAGCCTGTCTATCGCTGTCAATATTTTATTTTCCGGATCACCTTGAGTGATAGCGAAGATTTTTTCGGCAAAGCGTTCAAAAGTTTCCATATCTTCTTTATAAACGTAACGCATCCAGGCTGGGAGCAAAATAGCCAGACCTGCTCCATGAGATATATCATTATGGAAGGCGCTCAGGCTGTGTTCAATTATATGGGTAGCCCAATCTCCTCCCTTTCTTCCGGTACTGTTGGAACCGTTCAGGGCCAGGGCAGCTGCCCAGGCGATCTGGGCGCGTGATTCATAATTCGAAGCGTCTTTTACTAGTACTTGTACGTGTTTCATAACTGTGCGTAAAATTCCCTCTGAGTATTCCTGCATCAGTTCGACGTTTTTACTGCCGTCGAAATAAAGTTCCAATACATGGGTCATAATATCTACAGCTCCGTTAACCGTTTCCTTTGCGGGCAGTGTAGCCTGAATGCTTGGATCTATAATCGATACCTGCGGGAACAAATGTTTCGCGGCTATGACCCATTTTTTTCTTTCATCTTCCTTGGTGATAACCGCTGTGTTATTCATTTCCGAACCGGTAGCTGATATGGTTAGAACTCCGAAAATCGGCAAAGCGCTTTTGATTTGCGCTTTTCTGGCAAAAAAATCCCATACGTTTCCATCATAATTGTGTCCTGCAGCTATCGCTTTCGCGCTGTCGTAAACACTTCCCCCACCTACAGGAACAATTGCCTGGACCTGTTCTTGGCGAGCAGTATCAATACCTTCTTGGACTTTCGATAGGACCGGGTTTGGCTGTACTCCCCCCACTTCGGCAAACTTCACGTTATTTTTTTGGAGGGAAGCTGTTACTGAATCGTAAACCCCGTTTTTAAATATTGAACCTTTGCCATAAACTAATAAGACTTTTGTAATGCCGGCTTTTTTTATTTCTTCACCAATCCTGCCCCCAGTATTTTTACCAAAAATTATCTTGGTTGGATTTATAAAAGTAAAATTATTCAACATGAACACCTCCATATATTTAATATATTTTATAAATTATGGCAATTCAACCTAGTGAGCAAAAATTAGGGCTGTTGACAGAGGATCAACAGCCCGATCTTTGCTCTTATTTTTGGGACTAAGTTAGGAACTTACTTGTGTCCTAACCTGGTGGATATCCTGGGGGTCAGCTTGATGAGCTGGTTTGTACCACCCTTTTTGCTCGGCTAACTGGTAAAGCTGGTATTGGAATTGTTCATCTGAATTTCTAATCTGCTGTAAGGTTTGTCTTAACTGCTGGTTAGAAGTTTCACTGATAAAATTTGCATAGGTGGTTAATCCGGCTTTAGTCATGGAAAGAACATCATTTACCATTTCTTTGTCCTGCAGGTGCCTGTTCATCAATTTCCCTCCTTTACCCTAAAAATGACATGAGTTTTTCACAAGTTTGATGAGCAGATCTGGCAGATTGAGAAAACATTTGCTTGCACTGGGGATCTTCTGCTTGTTCTGCATAGAAATTCAGTTTTCTTTCCATGGTTCTGTGGGAACTGATAAGATGCCTTAGATTCTGGAGTTCTTGTTGATTTAAAGTCATTGCTGGCTAGGCACTCCTTTCTTTTATGTGTTTTTTCACATTAATATATTGCGTATTTTTGCAGTAAGTATGCAGCTATTTTTTTGCATCAAGCATGTAATAAAACAACATATTTAGAAAAATACAACAAAATCATAATTTATAATGTTGATTTCACCGCAAAAACCCTAAGTTAGGCTGTTTAAATATATAAATATGTAGGAGCCTGTTGACGAAGCATGGAAGCAACACCCCGCGAAGGTGAAGCAACGAAAGGGGGCGAGCCCCAAGGAGGGGGCGAGAGGGATATTGAGCACGGATGCGAATTAGCCCGGTACCCCTTTCGTCGCGAGACAAGCGGATGGTGTTGCCCAAGCGGAAGTCTGGCGACGAATATTTATACATTTAAACCAGCAGATTATAACTTTTAGCAGTGAAATCAATGTTTCATTTGCCTGATTATTAATGCTTGATTTTGCTGTAAGAACCTTGAGTTATCCTGTTTACTGGAATTTGGGAGAGGGGATGAAGGCTTAAGAACGCTCGGGTCCGGTCTTAATCTTTACTGATGAGCTAAAAGGGTGAGGAGTAGGGGTTCTTGGCGTAAAGAGTAAATCTTTAAACGCATTCTAACGCCTTTATCCCCCAGCGCTAACCTTAAGCCTTCATCCCCTGGGGCGTGACTGCAGGAGATTAATTGCGGCTATTGCTGTCTGTTTCCATGTATCTCTTTTTTAACCGTTCTTTTATTATATATGCGGTTATGTATGTAGAGGCAGACAAAACAGTTATTGCAGCGCCGGAGGGGATGTGAATTGCGTAAGACAGCCACAGGCCTGATAGACAGAAGCAGATACCGAGGGCTATAGACAGCAATATCACGTTTTTCAGGTGGTATGAAAACTGTTTTGCTATTGAGGGAGGGACAGTCAATAACGAAATGATTAATATTATACCTACTACCCTTATCAGGGTAACAACTGTTAAGGCTATAAGAATATAGAGCATATATTCAATTACAGCAGTAGGGATGCCAATAACGGTTGCGAATTCTTCATCAAATAGGTAAGCCTGCAGAGAATCGAAAAAGGCTAAGGTTATGGAAACCACAACTAGGTCCAGGGCAATTGTGATATTCAAATCCATTTGGGAGACGACTAGAATATCTCCGAACAGGTAGGAAGTCATGTCCGGAGGATAGCCGGGTGTAAATGAAATAAAGAGAATCCCCAGTGCCATTCCGAGTGACCATGAGATTCCTATCAGGATATCGGAATTGGTATGGGTTTTTTTCTGGATATTGGCGATTCCAACTGCGGCGGCCACGGAAAAAAACAAAGCTCCAATTATAGGTTCTATACCTAGAAAATACCCCATTCCTATACCGCCAAAAGCGGTGTGAGCTATTCCGCCGCTCATCATGACCAGTCTTTTTTCCATAATAATTGTGCCGATAATTCCACAGGCGATACTTGCCAAAATTGCACTGAAAAATGCATTTTGCAAAAAGTCGTAATTTAGTAAGGCGTTGATCATTTCTGTTCCTCCAGATGCTCAGCTAATACACGATGGGGAATTCCATGAGCAATTAACTCTACTGGACAGCCGTAGGTTTTGCCAATAATAGCACTGTTTAACTCCGGTTCACCGTGGTAATACAGCTTCTGATTTAAACAAGCTATACTTTTTACATAAGAAGATATTACCCCCATGTCATGGGTTACCATCAAGATGGTAATAGTTTTGTTTAATTCCTTCAAAATAGAGCATATTTGAGTTTTGGAATGGGAATCTAGGCTGGAAGTAGGCTCATCGAGCAAAAGTATTTCAGGTTCTATTGCCAGCGCTCTTGCAATTAAAACCCGCTGCAGCTGCCCTGTCGATAATTGGCCGATTTGCCTGTTTTGTATATCATAAATTTCCAGATCTTCC
>JACIYB010000014.1 GCA_014360155.1 Syntrophomonadaceae bacterium | reverse complement strand
CGACGAGAACGGGAAATAAGCGTCCAGGTAAAACTCCTTAGTTACCGGATCAGGCCTCAGTATGCCCAGGGTTGTAATGATTGCGGAAGGGCCGCCGCCGGGAAAACCGTATTTTTCACGGGCATTGCCGCCGCTCAAATACCCCGGTGAAGAAATATAGTCAACTTTTTCGACAAACCTTTTTTTCTCGTGAGCAGCCATTATAAGGTACCTCTTAGCCCCTGTTGCGATCTCATTGGCTCCGCCGCTGCCGTTCAACCTGACCCTTGGAAGGGTGTACTTCCCAACTTTCCAAGGCTGAGTCCCGTCTGCCCAAATGCCGGTAGTGTTAACATTTCCGTATTTATCGATCTGAGCAGCGCCGATTACCGCATTGTCGACCCTGCCCGACGCGACCAGCATCCCCAGCGCATCGACAGCGTTGGTAAAACTGGTGGCATTAGCTGAAATGCGGTTGTCTTCGATTCCCCAAGGGAGTCCTCCCACAGGAGTAGAACCGTATACCCCGCCTTCAGTGAAGGGAATCAAGTTGGGGGCGTGATTTTTCTTGGCAAAAAAGCCTGCCAGCATGCTCAATCCCACACCAAATATAGCCAGCTCCCCGTCTTTAAACTCTCTGCCCGTAGCAATTGCCATCATTTCCTGTCTTGTGTAATCCATATTTTTACCTCCCTTCCTGCATAAGCGCTTTTATTTCTTCGTCACTCTTGATCCACTTGCGATAAGGATCCATCAGGAAAGCAGTATCCGTATTGGTAAGCTTTTCAATCTTTTCCTTGCCGATTACATCAAGGTATTCTTCCACTGTGTTATAGCTTTTTACAAACTTTTCAATATACTCCTGAGTCCCTTCTTCGGTTCTGAGCATTTTGTTCATATAGTACATATGCTCTTCATCGCTGTCATATACTCCTGTGGAACACTGTGGCCATACGCCCATTGGCCAGTAAACAACTGCATCTACAACTAGGTCGGGAATTCTAACCAGATTAGGATATTGGCGCATGCAGTCAGTATCAACAATAAAATCAGCCTGCAAAACTACCTTCTTGGCTGCACGTGACAGCTCAAAGCGGCTCCACTCTGTCCCCAGCATAATAGCATTGCCCTGGGGATCAGCCATAGTTACGTGAATTACAGCTACATCCGGCTGCAGAGGCTTGAATGCCCCCAACTTTTTCCCCGTGAAGGGACAAATGATTTCCGGTATCTTTTTGGTGTTGGGATAGTTTTCAGGATCATCAGCAGAAGCCCACTGCTGGTCGCACCCACTGTTAATAAACGTCGGAATAAAAGGCCAGCCCAAAGCCCCGCCCATCAACCTCAAAGGTATGGCGCCGTTGGAATAATCTTCCAATACAGTCTGCCCGCTTTCAACAGCACGCCTCAAACCGTTAGCAAAACCATAAACCTCAAGTCCGGAAAATCCAACTTCAATCCTTTTAATGCCGCCAACAGCAGCTAAGAGGTTGGTCCCCTGACTGTTACAATTAGAAATACAGTTGAGGTCTTTGACCCCCTGCCTGACCATTTCGCGGAAAAACGCTATGCAGTCAGAGCCTACCGGCAATGCTCCGCCATGGGAAAAGGTCTGCCCATCCCAAGTATATTTCTTAACAGCCTCTTCCATAGAAATAAGCTTGTTAGCCATTCGTCTACCTCCTTTTCGAATCTGCCTTTTACAAAAATTTTTTTTGCAACTTCTGTAATTATGATTAAAATAGATATGTGGTCTTTACTATACTGTGGCTGCCTGTTTATCCGTCATGCGGATAATACCCAGGCAGTTTTTCTTCACCTCCTTTTTGTGAGTCACCCCACGCAGCGCCAGCTTGGTTACAGAACGGTTTGCCCAGTGTTTTAATTTTCCCCGGAACGATACTGCATTGCTTCTCATGAATCAATCCGCTGGTCCTTTTTCCCACCTCCTTCGCCGAGATATTTCGGAAATACTTCCTCAGATCAAGCCCTTGGCTTTCAACAACGTTAAAGGACTGGTAAGCAGCTTGTTCAAACCCAACTGGGAAACTGAATAGCCAAAAGCCAATCCCAGCAACTGGGTAAAATAAATTATCGGTAAACTATATTTAACACCCCTCACCTTTTCTATGGCCTCCTGGCGTGTATCCAGGTTGGTCTGGCACATGGGACAGGCTACAACGACGGCCTCGGCGCCTGCCTGCCGCGCAGCCTCCAGCACCTGTCCTCCCAAGTCTACAACTATGGAAGTCTCAGATGCCGCAAAACCTCCTCCACAGCATTCCGCTTTGTGGGACCAGTTAACTGTTTCCAAACCTAGAGACTGCATGAGCCTGTCCAGAGACTCAGGCTGTTCTGGATCGTCAAATCCAGTGACCTTAGCGGGCCTAGTCAACAAACATCCGTAATAGCAGGCAACTTTCATATTACTTAGGGGTTTCCTCACCTTCTCGGCTACAGCCTCTATTCCTACATTTTCTATAATTAACTGGACCATATTGGTAACTTCAGAATATACAGGAGCTGGAGCACCGATAATTTTTTCAACCTCAGCGGCAATCGCTTCACTGTTCCTGATCTCATAAGAAGCGGTTTTGAGCCGGTTGTAGCACCCCGCACACGGTGCGGTAACTTGATTAAGGTTCATTTGCTCAGCAATAGCCAAGTTTCTAGCACTTAGGCTGACCGCCAACAGGTGATCCAAGCTGTGAGCGGCAGTAGCTCCACAGCAACTCCAGTCTTCTATTTCCTTTAACTCTATGCCAAGATGCCGGCATACCAACCGCGCTGACCTGTCATATTCGCTGGCCATGCCGTGCAGGGAACACCCCGGGAAATACGCGACACTCATCTTTATCCCTCCCTCCTGGCCGGCACATCTCTAAATAACAGGCGTACCTGTTCTATTCTCTTTACCTTCGAGGGAAACGGCTTTAACTTGCCTTTAAAAAACATCTTACGCCCCATCTCAGCATCCTTGAAGTACTGCCCGGTTTTAAAGTTAAATCTTACCATCAGGTGTGTCTCGGCAACTCTCCCGTTTTTTTGCACATAATCGAGCATGAGTTTATTGAATAGCTGCACATTCTTACGAGTCGGTTCTATCCCTTGTTTATGTGCCTTTTCCCGCAAATAATCAATGATACGCGGTATATCTATCTGGGAAGGACAACGGTCAACACAAAGATGACAGGACACACAGGTTGACAGGGCGTCCATCTTCAGCAATGTTTCTTCATCCCCTATTTTTACGAGCTGCACTACCTTGCGCGGTGTAAAATCGAAGATATGGGCATTGGAACATCCACCTGAGCACTTGCCGCATTCCATACACAGCTCGATATCCACCCCGCATTCCAGCTTTATTTCCTCCTGGAGTGAAGTGTTTACATTATCCAGCTTCATTGTCTTATGGAAATCCGTAGATAACTGCGTAGCAGGCATTTCCTCCCCTCCTAATCTGCCTGGTTAAACAGGGCAACTACCTCAGCAGCCGCAGCAGCACCCTGATATTGGGCTCCCAGGCTTTCAACCGCAAACCCACATGCTCCTGCAAAAAATACCCTGTCTCCTGCCTGAAGCGGGCTTTTGGAATCAGAATCCAGAAAACCATATTTACCGGTTTTTATCCCGAAAAGTTCCGCCATTTCCTTTGTCCCTGAACTAGGAATAATTGCATTGGCCAGAACCACCACATCTGCTGTAACTTCAATAGGAATACCCATCAGCGTATCCTCCGCTCTAATCAAAAGCCGGCCTTCCTCAGGAATAACCTTTGCCGGGCGACCTCTTACATAACGCACATGCTTTTGTTCTATAACTGAACGGACAAACTCCTCGTATTCCTTACCCGCTGCCCGGTAATCCATATAAAAGACATAACACTTGCTATCAGGAAACAGGTCTTTAACCAGCCCTGCCTGCTTGGCAGCATACATACAGCAAATCTTGGAACAATAAGGGTATCCTTTCGAACGGTCCCGTGATCCCACACATTTAAAAAACGCTACGGTTTGCAATGCTTCAGGTTTATCTCCGGCAGCAGTCCATTCTTTCAGCTTTTCTTCAAACTCCAATGAATTCAGCACATTGGGGTACGTCCCGTACCCGTACTCACCGTATACAGATGCGTCGAAAAGTTCAAAACCGGTAGCTATAATTACAGCATCGACATCGACCTGATTGCTCCCTTCCTTGCCTTGCAGAGTTACTAAAAAGCTGTCTCCCCTGCGTTCGGCAGCGTTTACGACAGTATCGGTCATTACCCGAACAACAGGCAACTGATCCAATTGCTGCAGCTTAAAATCGATGAGCTCTTGGGGATTTTCCCACCTGGGAAAACTGCTGCAAAGCTTCCGCAGAGTCCCGCCCAAAACGGGCTCTTTCTCCACAAGAGTCACACTGTAACCAGCCTGCCCTATCTTAATAGCAGCTTCCAGACCTGCCGGTCCCCCTCCTATTATCAGAGCTGTTTTAGTTCTGTTACTCATCCTGCTATTCTCCTTTCCCCAAACCTAGTTTTTCCAGCACTCCATCCACAGAAACAGTATTGGCGTCGAAACCTAATTTCCAGACAGGAACGCCCAAAGCTAACGCTATCAACTGGTCTAACGAAATAACCGGAATATCATAAGGCCCGAAACCCCTTCTGGCCAATTTCGGCTGTTCACGGTCGAGGGCTACATTACAGCCGGGACAGGTAGTAGTTATAAGTTCTACTCCTTCTTCCTTGGCACTATCAAATTTTTTGGACAGGTGAGGCTGCACCACGCTTTGAGCATGGGTGAAGCCCCTGCCAACTGCATATCCGCAACACATTCTCCGGTGCTTATAGAAAACAGGGGTGGCCCCTAAAGCTTCATATATTTCCTCATGGAAAGTAGGCAGGTCTCCTTCATCAAGAATACCGTACTGCTGAGCCAGGTAATGACAGCCGTAGTGAGCAGCTACCCTGAGTCCTGTCAGCGGACGTACCACCTTCTCCCTGATTTTATCCAGCAAAAGATAGTACAGTTCCTGAATATGAAATATCCTCGTTCTTGCTTGATATTTATAACCCCACTGCCCGATCAGGTTATTAGCCATTTCCATATAGTCGGAATTATGCTGGAGAATATGAGAAAGTTCCTTAATATAACCAAAACATCCATTGCAAAAGGCATAGGTATCCAAATCATATCTCTGTTCTACTATTGCCAGGTTGCGGGCTGTAACCGCCAGTGACGGTTCGGGAGTATACCCGGAACAAGTAAGAATATACCCGGAACAACAGGTCTGATCCGGATCCATTACCACCTCAACTCCCAATATCTTAAGCGCTTCTTTAATGGCATTCTCTGTCCCGGGGTATTCCATGCTGCCGGTGCAGCTGCGGAAGAGGAATATTTTTTCCGGAACTTCACCTATGCGCTCCCTCGGTGTTATCACGCGTTGAGCGTTCATCAACAAGCCTCCCCTCTAGTTCCAATTTTACCCTCCAGGTAACTGAGACTCAGGGGTTTTTCTGTTTTTTCTTCCAGAGCCCTCATCCAGTCCACGACCCCGGTCTGCTCAAAAATAGCCCGATATTCTTGTTTAGCTTTATCGGACACTTCCGGCCAAGAGTCTACGCCTATCCCTTCACGCAGCTTCTTAATTTTTTCAATACCCTTCCTGCCGGGCACAAACGTTAACCCTTCATCCAGAGCCCGGAACGCATACTTATTAATTGGAACTACATATTTAAGCCCATAACCGTTTTCTAATGCATAATAACGAATCTGCATCATCAGCATGGGATAATGGATGTCAACCGGGCAAAGCCGGTAGCAGTTAGCACACCAGAAACAACGCCATATCTCTTCGCTGTTGAGAAGCCTCACAGGGCTTCCCCTTAAAATATCATTAATCACCTGCCGCGGATTATAGGAAGGCGTGATGGCCGCTACCGGGCAGTTTCCCGTACATTTTCCACACTGCAGGCATTGTTCCAAGTTTTCTACTAGTCGGTAACGATCCACTTTCTTGTAGAGATCCTGATCCCAATCTTTATCTCGTTCCCTTGACAAGTCACACATCTCCTTCAACAAATATTATGTGCGTCATCGGCGCTGTTATTCCCTAATACCCTTCGGCCCTTATTTTATAAAAATAAATAGACTAAAACATTTCTACAAAGCATATATAGCAATCTTCATGCCAACCTGGTTTCAGGATAAAAACCTGATGAACAAGGATTTTGGGAGGATAGCAGAAACAAAATAAATAAAAAAGGTGTCAGTTTCTTGGACACAATTCCAAGAAACTGACACCTTAATTTTTGACACGTTTTTTACAGTCTGGCAACTTTTAACTAGAAATTCCCAGGGATTTAATTTTGTAATACAACGTGCTTCTAGGTATTCCCAACATCTTAGCAGCCTTGACCTTGTTGTACCTGCAATCTTCCAGGGCCTTTATAATAACCTCTCTTTCCTGTTTGTTAATCAAATCGTCCAGATTTTTGTCCGCCAACACCAGCCCTTCACTCGAATCATCCCCTGAGGCAGATTTCGTATCCGAGACAAGCACCTCCAGAACTCCAGCTTCTGATAAAGAGCCAACTGAAATGTAATCATCCTCCATCAGAATTATGACGCTCTCCAGCAAATTGCGCAACTGCCGGACATTTCCGGGCCAGTCGTACTCTGCGAATAAATCTAAAACCTCTTGATCAACTCCCTTTATCCTGCGCTCGTATAAGCATTCTATTTCACTGATAAACCTGTTCACCAAACCGGGAATATCTTCCTTGCGCTGCCGAAGAGGCGGTATTTCCAGGGTAACCACATTGAGACGGTAATAGAGGTCCTCACGGAACTTATTCTCCTTTACCAACCGTGACAAATCTTGGTTGGTAGCCGCTATCAGGCGTACATTCACCTCTATGGGAGTCGTCCCTCCCACCCTATAAAACTTCCTTTCCTGAATGACCCGCAGCAACTTGGCCTGCATCTCTAGAGGCAGCTCTCCAATCTCATCCAGAAAAAGCGTGCCTCCACTAGCCACCTCAAATTTCCCGGGTTTTCCTGACCTGTTCCCCCCGGTAAACGCTCCTGATTCGTAACCAAACATCTCGCTCTCAAAAAGCGTCTCTGGTATTGCACTGCAGTTAACCGCAATGAAAGGGCCTTGCGAACGCTTACTGTTACGATATACTACATTAGCCATGAGCTCTTTTCCTGTTCCGCTCTCTCCCTGAATCAAAACAGTGGCATCCGTACGTCCTACCCGCCTGGCTTGTACCAAGATCCTCTTGGTTTCCAGGTTAACTGTATAAAAAAGGAGCTCTCCAGCGTCTTCCTTGCAGCCTATCCTGCGTTCAAGTGCTTTGACCCTGGTATTAGCCTGGTCCAGCTTTTCCATCAGAGCTTTTTCATGGCTTACATCTAATGTCGTACACACTACTCCGATGATGTCCCCACTGGGAGTAATAACCGGCACTGCATTGCGGACTGCGAACACGCCCTCTTGCAGCTCACATAAAACATTACTGTACGACTCTAAAGTTTCTATGACCTTAAGCATAATGTCATCAGGAAAAAACTCAGCCAGATTTTTTCCTATAATGTCTTTTGCCTTTATACCAAACAGCCTCTCAGCACTGTTATTCCAAAAATTAACCGTTCCGTCACAGTCGATCACCTGTATAGCTTCAGCAATATTCTCCATTACCGCATACATGTGCTCTCCTAACATTTCCAGTTTTGAGGAAAAACCGTTACAGACATCTCTAGCCGTAAGTATCCCGATAACCTGCCCGCTACTGTCAAGCACCGGCAGACGGCCAATCTTGTGCCGCCGCATTATATCACGCGCCTCTACCAGAGCCTCCTGATCATGAGTGTAAATAACATCTCGGCGGCAGATTTCTATAATAGGCTTTTCTTGTGAAACCCCGCTGCTTACCTTTCTCACCAAATGTTCCTTGGTAACCAGCCCTAAGAAATCACCGTTAGCATTAACGACCATTACCTCATCCCAGTGGTTTTGCAGCATCAATTCTATTACCTGCTCTATCGGCGTATGCTGGTTGACACATCCGAAATCACGGCTCATAGCTTCAGCAACTTTTATTTCGTTTATCATTATATCCGGCATTAAGCAGTATTCCCTCCCTTCGTTGAAAATGAGAAATTCTATTTCAAAATTGTCCGACAATGTTCCTACTGCGATTATTATATTATACTCAAAAAATTTTTGCATATGGTGAAAAACCCGTGTCGGTTAAATTAGCTCAAATTAGCTCCATAATGTCCTCCTAATCTCAGGAATTGTTCTGTTTTTCACAAAATATCGGCACTTTTTGGCGCACCATAAAATACGCCTTCATCCCCCCATTCCCATGCAGCCATGTCCCCCGGGAGATGGAATCACAGCATCTATATCCGCGACTATTTATACGAAAGCAACGGTTACAATACTTAACAAGAAGGATATTATAACCAGAGCAGCTACCGCATACAGAATCCTGCGCTGTTTCCTGTTGCGCACAAACCTGTTCATAAGAGCCATACAACCTCCTCTTGGAATAAAACAAAAAGCCTGTTAAACAGGCTTTTTGTTTTATTCCAGCATTTTATCGACCAACTGGCTTACCAGTTTCCCATCTGCCTTCCCTTTCAAACGGGACATCACCGTCTTCATTATCTTGCCTTTGTCCTTGATGTCATTGGTTCCTATTGCCTCAATCACATCCCTTATAATTACCGACAACTCGCTTTCCGTCAACTGTTCGGGGAGGTAACTCTGGAGAATTTTTATCTCTTCCTGCAGCTGCTCGACATCGCCAAACCTGTTCGCTTTTTCATAGTCAGGAATGACATCCTTGCGCTTCTTGACTTCCCGACTTATTACATCAATGATTTCATCATCGGAAAGTCCCCTTTTCTTTTCAATCTCAGCATTTTTTAAGGCTGCTCTTACCATTCTGATAGTAGAAAGCCTTACCTTGCCTTTTTCCTTCTCCCTCATTGCCTCCTTCATATCCGCAAGAAGCTTATCATTAAGGGACACCCTGGACATCCTCCTTAAAACCTCTTTTTCTTTTTGCGAGCAGCTTCTGATTTTTTCTTTCTCCTTACACTCGGTTTCTCGTAATGCTCATGCTTTCTTATATCACGCATAACCCCTGAACGTTGACAAGACCGCTTGAACCTTTTCAGAGCACTGTCCAGGGACTCATTTTTTCCTACTTTTACTTCGCTCACTGTTTCCCTCCCCTCATCGACAAGGCTGCATACATACCATCTTATTGTACTATTTCTCCGGGACTCAGTCAACATTAGCCGGGAGGCCAAGCCATTTCTCTACCGCCCAGCAGATGATAGTGAAGATGCGCAATTGTCTGCCCTCCCCACACCCCACAGTTATTTACGACACGGTAGCCTTTTTTAGAGATTCCCTTTTTTTTCGCTATTCGGGAAGCTGTAAGCTGAATATGCCCAAGAATCCCCGCATCTTGCTCCTCAACTTCATTCAAGGAGGCTATGTGCTGCTTGGGTATCAAAAGAATATGTAGTGGAGCTGCCGGGTTTATATCTTCAATGGCAATAATCTTTTCGTCCTCATAAACTATCTTTGATGAAATTTCTCTAGCAACAATTTTGCAAAAAATACATTCTGATGCGTTCACCTTATCACCTCCCTAAAGTACTGAAAATATTTAGACGTATTCTGGATTTCAGACAATATTTTTATTCATTCTAACAATAATATATTTAAATTAAAACAAGTTTTAAGCAAATTTAAGAATAATGCAAATAATGATTTTACTGCTGAAAGTTATAATCTGCTCTTTCACTTTATGACCATACCACTAACCACATCATCGCCTTTTATATCAGTAAGCCTGACGTGCACGAACTCACCCCTGAGATCGCAGGAAGAAGAAAATACTACCTCGATATAATTATCAGTTAAACCGGTATACTTGTTTCCATTTAATCTTTTTTCTACCAGTAAAGTTAATTCCTGCCCCAGACAATTCTCGAGAAACAGTTGACGCTTTTTTTTAGCTAATTTGAGGAGTTCAGCGCTTCTCTGCTTCTTTTTTTTATCTTCTACTTCTGGAAATAGAGAAGCTGCTTTCGTTCCCGGTCGCCGCGAGTACTTAAATACGTGCATGTCCGATACAGGGAGATCACTGAGAAGATTATAGGTATCCTCAAAATCTTCGTCCCTTTCTCCCGGGAAACCCACCATAACATCCGTCGTAAACGCCGCTCCTTTTATTTTATCTCCTATTCGTTCAATAAGCAAACGGTAGTAACCCCTGCTGTAATTCCGGCCCATGGCCTTTAAAATTCTATCACTACCGCTCTGCAATGGTATATGAAAATGCCGGCACAGCCTTTTCTCCGCTAAAACCGTATCTATTAATTCGCTTTTAACCTCCAAAGGTTCTATAGAACTTAATCTTATCCTATAATCACCTCGAACCTGGTCAAGGATTAACCGCAACAGCCTCACTAAATCCCACTTATCTAAATCAAGCCCGTATAGCCCAGTATGAATACCAGTCAAAACTACTTCCTTGTACCCTAGTGAAAGCAGCTGCTTAACCTCTGCCACAACATCCTCCGGCATTTTGCTCCGCACTGGTCCCCGCACATAAGGCACAATACAATAAGAGCAAAAGCTCCGGCATCCATCCTGTATCTTTACAAAAGCACGAGTACGCTCATGCTGCTGCGAATACATCACGCTTTTAAGCCTGTCTTGCGGACAGATATCCCCGGTAATAACCTCAGGCTCCCGCTGACCGCAAGCAGCTAGTCTTTCTACTATTTCAGCGGTGTTTTCTTTTTCTTTGTTACCTATAATTGCCTGGACTCCTTCAATATTCGCGAGTTGTTTAGCGTTTGCCTCTGCCATACATCCTATCGCGGCAACTATTGCTCGAGGGTTTTTTTTAACTGCCCTTCTGATTATCGCCCTCGATTTCCGGTCACTGACATGAGTAACTGTACAGGTGTTAATTATATAAATATCGGCAGGTTCTTCGAAGTCAACGATAGCATAGCCTCGGTTTATAAAATCTTCTTTGATCTGTTCCGTTTCTACCTGATTAACTTTGCATCCCAACGTGTAAAAAGCAACTTTTCTCATACTTTCGACCTCACTGGCTTGCGCACTCTCACCCTAAATCACCGTACTCATACATAATAATACTGGAAGCTGCTATGCCTGCTGTCTCAGTGCGCAAAATTCTAGGACCCATTTTTACTATAAACACATTTGCTTTCGCAGCCGCTTCAACTTCCCAAGGCGCAAAGCCTCCCTCCGGCCCCACAAGCAAAAACATCTGGTTGGTCCTGAATTTTTCCTTTTTCCCTCTTAATAAATGCTTCAGACTCACCTGCTCCTCATTCTCATAAAGCATAATTGCCGGTCTATTTCCTATTTCAGCCAGTAATTGGGAAAAATCGATTACAGGCTTAATCTCAGGGACCACATTCCTGTTACACTGTTTGCAGGCTTCCCGCGCGATCGTTTGCCATCTCTTTTGTTTTGCAACTGCCTTTTCTATATTCAAACGCACTACAGTCCGCTCGCTAATAAAGGGATACACAGCACTAATCCCCAGCTCTGTAGCTTTTTGAATTATAGTGTCCATTTTATTCCCTTTAGCTATACTCTGAGCTAGAAATAATTTTAGTAAAGGTTCATCATCTCTCATGGAGAATTGTTCAATCCGTGCTGTTAATCTTCCTTTTTTTCTCCCTTCCAGTCGCAAAGTATACTCATGCCCTGTTCCGTCAAACGCCTTTATGAAATCCCCAGATTTGAGCCGCAGCACTCCCTCAATATGCCGGGCCTGCTCCTCATCTATATCTACTGTGTTTCCTCTGATACTGTCGGCATAAATAAAAAAGCGGTGCATGCCTTACACCCCTCCCGCACCACTGATAAAAAAGTCAGGAATTAAGGGTAAGAGGTGAGGTGTAAGGAGTGAAGCTAAGGAGAAAATAATCCTAAATAACCCCTCACCCCTTACTCCTTACCCCTCACTGTCTACAGCTTGCGGGCTGCTACCCCAACCCAATCAATGTCCGTCAACACCTCTTCGATGGCAAAACCATAAACAGTTAGCTCCCTTTGCACATCCGCCCAGCTGCTCTTCACAATACCGGAACCGAACAGGTACCCGCCAGGAACTAATATCCGTGCGGCACCGGGAATCAAAGCAGCTACTGTCTCCGCTGTTATATTCGCCAGTATTACATCTGCTTTGAGACTATGAATTTCTTCAATTATGTCTCCTTTTCTCACCTCTATCTTGTCTTGCAGATTGTTAAGCCTTATGTTTTCAACTGCAACTCTGACGGCAACTTCATCTATGTCAAAAGAAAAGACACATTCAGCTCCCAATTTTGCTGCTGCAATAGAAAGTATAGCTGAACCACAGCCAGCGTCAACAACCGTTTCCCCGCCCCTTATGTAACGGTCGATGAAATAAAGGCAAAATCGCGTGGAAGCATGTGTACCAGTTCCAAACGCCATACCTGGGTCGATTTCAACAACTACTTCCCCTTCTCGGGTCCGGTAATCCTCCCATGATGGTTTGACAACCAAACGTTTATTAACCTTAAAGGCATGGTAATACTTTTTCCAGGAATTCTCCCAGTCTTCATCTCTCACTTCGTTGATAAAGACCTCGCAATCTATGTTGCAATTATCTTTAACCTGTTCTAAATAAACCTTTAACTGTTCAGCTATGTCTTGGTCTTGAGGGAAATAAGCCTTAACCACAACAAGATCGTGCCTCAAGAGATCAGGAGAAACCGATTTCAAGTCCGAAGTATTTCTGTTTATATACTCCTCGACTTCCTGACAATCTTCAATAGCTACCCCCTTGGAACCCAGTGTATAAAAAATACCTGAAACAGCTTCTACCCCAACACCTGCTGTTGTTACTACACTTACCTCTTGCCATTCCATTTCAAAACTCCTATTCTATCCCATTGCGTCCCTGAATTTTTCGAAAAGACCTTTTTTGCCTTGTTTTTCTTCGCCATCATAGAACTGTGCGAGCAGTTCTTTTTGCCTTTTTGTCAGGCGTTTTGGTATCTTGACTTTAATGTTCACCTTAATATCTCCGTAGCGGTGGCCGTGCAGATGAGGAATCCCTTTACCCTTGATCGTCATAATATCTCCCGGTTGCGTCCCTTCTGGTATCCTCAAAGTATAAAATCCCCCTCCTAGAAGAGGAATCTCCACCTCTGCTCCCAGAGCAGCCTGTACAAAATCAATTTCAATCGTAGTTATAAGGTTATAACCATCTCTTTTAAAAGCAGGATGGGCCCTAACCACAACAGTAACATACAAATCCCCCGGAGGTCCACCATACGGTCCTGGCTCCCCTTCTCCCTGTATTCTCAAGCGAGAACCGCTGTCAACTCCTGCAGGAATTCGAACCTTTATTTTTCTTGCCTTCCTCACCTGTCCTGTACCTCGACACACCGAACACGGTTTTTCGATAATCTTACCTTCACCCCGGCAACGACTGCACGGCCTCACAGTTTCAAAACGTCCAAACGGAGTAGCTTGAACATTGCGTATCTGTCCACTGCCATTACAGCTGGGGCAGGTTTTTACCCCTGTACCAGGTTCAGCACCCGTCCCATTGCAATGTTCGCATTTTTCCATGCGGTATATTTCTATTTCTTTTTCCACCCCAAAAACAGCATCCTCAAAATCTATATCCAGCCGCACTTCCCTATCAGCACCGCGCTGCGGCCCTCTTCTCGCTCTTCGCCCGGCAGCAGTTCCGAAGAACATATCAAATATATCCCCGAAAGCTCCACCAATATCATCGAAATCAAAACCACTAAAATCTCCAAAACCGCCAGCGCCATTATTTTTAGGATCAAAGGCTGCATGCCCAAAACGATCATAAGCTTCTCTTTTCTGAGGATCACTCAATATTTCATAGGCATGACTAATTTCCTTGAATTTCTCAGCGGCTTTTTCATCATCCCTGTTGACATCGGGATGATATTTCCTGGCTAGTTTACGGTAGGCCTTTTTTATCTCTTCCGAGGAAGCATTTCTGGAGACTCCCAAGACTTCATAAAAATCCCGCTTAGTAGACATTTTTTTACTCTCACCTTCCTGGAAACAGGGCAAACCCGGAACCTAACCATTTCCGGGTTCTTATGCCCCTCCATGCACATTTTATACTATTTATTATTATATATGATGATATATTCCTAGAGTATTAGACAACCACCTTCACATATTCTCTCATTATTAATTATAAAAGCAAAAACTTGCAAAAATGCAGTTATTTATTGTTCTCATCTTCGGAAACATCGTATTCAGCATCGACAACATCTTCTTCTTTTTTATTTTGCTCCTGCTGAGCAGTCTGCTCATACATCTTGGACGTAAACTCAAAAACAGCCTGGGTTAATGCCTCTGTTTTTGCTTTGATTTCGTCAATATCGTTCCCCTTAAGAGCATTCTCGAGCTCTTCCTTGGCATTCTCTATTTTGCTTCTAGTTTGCTCATCAATCTTTTCGCTATTCTCTTTCAAAGTCTTCTCCGCCTGGTAAATGAGGCTATCGGCTGCGTTCCTAGCTTCAACCTCCTTCAGGCGCCGCTCATCTTCCTCAGCGTACTGCTCTGCTTCTTTTACAAGGCGTTCAATCTCATCATCGCTAAGACCGCTGGAAGATGTTATGGTAATCTTTTGTTCTTTGTTAGTAGCCAGGTCTTTGGCACTGACATTGACAATACCATTTACATCGATATCAAATGTAACTTCAATCTGCGGAACACCCCTCGGCGCAGGAGGAATCCCTGTAAGCTGAAACCGTCCCAGGGTCACATTATCCGCTGCCATTTTCCTTTCTCCCTGCAACACGTGAATATCCACAGAGGGCTGGTTATCTGCTGCAGTCGTAAAAATCTGGCTCTTGGACGTAGGAATGGTAGTGTTTCTCTCAATTATTCTGGTAAATACTCCTCCCAAGGTTTCTATTCCCAGGGAAAGAGGAGTAACATCTAATAAAACTACGTCAGAAACTTCCCCGGCAAGGACTCCTGCCTGGATTGCCGCTCCTATGGCAACTACCTCGTCCGGATTAATCCCTTTGAAAGGCTCTTTGCCGGTAATATTCTTCACTGCTTCCTGAACCGCCGGCATTCTGGTCGATCCGCCCACAAGTATCACTTTGTCTATATCGGAAGGCTTCAACCCTGCATCCTTAAGCGCCTGCCGAGTCGGGCCCATGGTTTTTTCTACCAAATCGGCCGTCATTTCATTAAATCTAGCTCGGGTTAAGGTTTTTTCCAGATGCAACGGGCCCTCATGAGTAGCGGTTATATAAGGAATATTTATATCAGTGCTCATCACACTGGAAAGCTCATGTTTCGCTTTCTCGGCTGCCTCTTTCAAACGATGCATTGCCATCTTGTCATTCCTGAGATCTACACCATTTTCTTTTTTAAACTCTTCAAGCAGCCAGTTTATTATCCTATCATCAAAATCATCCCCACCCAGACGGTTATTCCCGCTTGTAGCCTTAACCTCAAATACGCCGTCACCGATTTCAAGTATTGACACATCAAAAGTTCCCCCGCCTAGGTCAAAAACTAAAATGGTCTGTCCTTCTTCCTTATCCAACCCATAAGCGAGAGCAGCCGCCGTTGGTTCATTGATTATTCTCAAGACCTCTAACCCTGCAATTTTCCCGGCGTCTTTAGTTGCCTGTCTTTGAGAATCAGTAAAATATGCAGGAACTGTTATTACTGCCTGGGTCACTTTTTCCCCAAGATAAGCCTCCGCATCTCTTTTCAATTTTTGCAGAATCATAGCGGATATTTCCTGAGGAGTGTATTTTTTGCCGTCAATTTCTACTTTATAATCAGTACCCATTTTCCTTTTTATGGATAAAACTGTCCTGTCGGGATTAGTAATAGCCTGCCGCTTTGCTACCCTTCCCACCAGTTTTTCATTGGTTTTGGAAAAACCCACCACTGAAGGAGTAATGCGCTCACCTTCCGCATTGGGGATAACAGATGGCTCCCCGCCTTCCATTATGGCTATTACTGAGTTAGTTGTACCTAGATCTATCCCTACAACCTTACCCAATCTACAACACCTCCAAATTTTTATCAAAAAAATAAGACTCTGCTTTTTCCAAGGACAAAATGACAGCTATGTCTTTTCCAATATATCTTGAACAACCTTATTCCTTCTTACTAACCCCTCATGTCCGCAGGACACATCTACTGATGAACACAGGTTAGAAACTGAAGACTCGAAAACGCTCGGGTCCGGTCTTATCTTTTGTTCATGAACTCAAAAAATGAGATGCCGGGAGTCCTGCCATTAAGAACATTTTTTCAACTTTTTGCTGACCGCCTTTCTCCCCCAGCGCTGACCTTAAACCCACGTTCTTAAGGAGTTGTTTTCTTACTAACCTTAACCAGGCTGGGGCGTATAACCCTGCCATGCATCAAATAACCCTTTTGCAATTCTTCAATAACCGTATTTTCGGGATGTTCGCTGCTGTCCTCCACGGCCAAAGGTTCATGATACTGGGGATCAAAAGGCTTGCCAACAGCCTCGATACCTTCAACTCCTTCTTTTTTGATTAAGTCATGCAGGCTGTCTGATATCATCTCAACACCCTTAAACAAAACTTCATAGTCGCTGCTTTCTTTCGACATGTTCAATGCCCTATCTAAATTGTCAATAATAGGCAGCAACTTTTTTATTAAAGACAAGGCAGCAAATTTTACATACTCCTCCCGTTCGCGCGCTACCCTTTTCTTCATATTTTCCATCTCGGCTATCGCCCTAAGATAGCGGTCATAATTTTGCTTGGCTTCTGCTTGGTATTTCTCAATTTCTTCTTTCAATTTGGTGACTTCATCTGCTTTTTCCTCAACATCTGATGTTTCACTGCTTGCCGCTGCACTATCTTCCTGCATTTCTTTGTCGTTTCCGGAATTATCCTGCTCAATTTCCTTATTGTTATTGTTAACCTCGTGTTCTTTCTCCAGGTTATCATTATTACTCACGGACTGCTCACCTCTAGCTCAAATTTTACCAACAAGAAATCAAAAATTATATCTCCCATCGTGCAGGGTAAGATCCCCCGCCCCATCTTTCCACAAACTCATTTTTGTTTATTTTGATTTTAACAATAATTTCCCCCAACCCAGATCAGATAATCAGATGCTCGAAGTACAGCCCGACTTCCCACAGATATTTAAAAGCCTTTTTTTAAAATATTCTCCATATATCTTCAATAATACTGCGCACAGACTCTACAGTCCCTGCTGCCTTCCAGTACTCCATCCGGATTGGGCCCATAACTCCCAACTTTCCTGTTTCCCCTGAAGTCCTGTATTCAGCCAAAACAAGACTCATTTCCTTTATATCTTCTATCTTGTTTTCTCTGCCTATTTTTATACTGACATCTTCCTCTATTTCCTCTGGAATGATATTTTTAAGCAATGCATCTTCCTTAAGCAAGGTCAAAACACGTTTCAACTTTTCCAAATCTTTAAATTCAGGCTCATTCAATATATTCAGCATCCCACTGATTACTACCTTTTCACTGCCTGAATCTTCACACACGCTGTCAATGACTTCCAACACCTTTTCAATCAATTTCTTACGGTATTTTAAATCATCTCTGAGGATCTGCAGATCACTTCGGCGTATCTCCTTCAATTGTTTGTCCTGGAAAACCCGGTTGAATACTTTGCTTATTCTTTCGAGATCTCTAACCTTAATTAACTCAGGGATTTCAAATTTACGATGCATTATAAGCCCTGTATCTGTAACCAAAAGCATTACCGCTTTTCCTTCTTTGAGAGGTATTATCTGCAGATACTTAAATTCTGTCAGTTTTGCTGAAGGCACTATAATGAAAGAAACATAATTGGTAACTTGGGCAATAAATTCTCCAATTTTAACAGCAAAATCATCCCATTCGTGGATGTTGCTCATCAATATTTTTTGCAAAATCTCAATTTCTTCATCAGTTAGGCTCTCTCTTTCCATCATGCAGTCCACATAATACCTGAAACCCATCTCCGAAGGGATTCTTCCAGCAGATGCATGCGGCTGTTCCAAATACCCCATTTCCTCAAGATCTGCCATCTCATTTCTAACCGTTGCAGCACTTATTTTTAAATCATGTCTTCTCACCACTGCTCTAGAACCTACTGGTTCAGCGGTTTCAACATAATCTTTAATTATAGATTCAAGTATATTTTTCTTCCTTTCATTCAATAATCCCATTTCATATCACCCTCTGTTAGCACTCTCTTTCATTGAGTGCTAATCAGTATCTATTACCAAAATAGCACCTGTTACATTCTTTGTCAAGTTCTCTTATCAGTCTATAAATCGGCGAAAAACCTCATTTGAAAGAAAATATCCTTTCCTTGTTAACCGCAAACGGCCGTTCTCAAACTCAAGAACTCCGCTGCTATGACAAGATGATATAATGTCGGAATATTCATTGTTTATATCTACATTAAACTTGGTTCTAAATGCCTCCAAGTCTATTCCCTCACATAATCTTAAACCCAGGATAATAGCATCAACCAGCAACTCACGCTGCGACATATGCTCCAATTCCTCTACCTGACAAGCGGCGCCAGCTTCCATAGAACAAAAATACTCCTCCATTTCAGGTTTATTCATAAAACGGCAGGCATCCAGAAAGCTAGCTGCTCCAGGCCCTATCCCTAAATATTCACGGGCTTGCCAATAAATCAGATTGTGCCGGCATTCAAACCCTGGTCTGCAAAAATTAGAAATTTCATAATGTTTAAACCCATGTTCCTGCAAATAGTCAATCCCTTGTGAATACATCAACCACTCATCTTCTTCATCCAGCGGTGCAATAAGACCATTTGCTATCTCCCGGGCCATAGGCGTATTCGGAGAAAGCTGCAGCAGATAAATCGATATATGGCGAGGCGCACAGTCGACAGCTATTTCCAAGTTTTTCTTCCATCTGTCTATAGACTGTCCTGGAATTCCGTAAATTAAATCAATATTAAAATTATCCAGCCCCTGAGAACGCAGATCCTCAATGGTTTTCATCACATCACTTGAATCATGTAAACGCCTCAAGGTTTTCAAATCTTCGTCGAAAAAACTCTGTACTCCAAGAGATAAGCGATTTATACCAGCATTTTTAAAACCTCTAATATCGTCAACATTCAAAATAGCTGGGTTAGCTTCAATACTTATTTCCGCTTCTCTTGCGACCGAAAATTCATCGTAAACTGTCTGCAAAATAGCTTCTAACTGCCTGCAGCTAAGCAGGCTAGGAGTACCACCCCCGATGTAGATAGTCTCAATTTGCTTCTGCGAATAATTAAGAGCCCGCAATTCGATCTCAGCAAGCACTGCTTGTGTATAATGTTCCAGCAATTCCCGGGAAGAAAGGGGAACGGAAAAAAAGTCACAATAGCTGCATTTTCGAATACAGAAGGGAACATGAATATATAGACCTATTTTAGATTCACTGTACTTGGAGATCACCATATCCCCTCCTGTTCGTTTTACTCCTCTTCTTCTATACTAAGCACTGTAATAAAAGCATCTCTCGGCACCTCAACCTGCCCAATCTGTTTCATCCGTTTTTTCCCCTCTTTTTGTTTTTTTAACAGCTTCTTTTTCCTGCTTACATCCCCGCCATAACATTTAGCCAGCACGTCCTTGCGCATTGCTTTAATGCTTTCCCGTGCTATCACCCGGCTGCCCATTGCAGCCTGGATTACAACCTCATACATCTGCCGGGGAATAATCTTCCTTAACCTGTTAACTATAACCCGTGCACGATGATAAGCCTTGTCTTTGTGTACAATGCAACTCAATGCATCCACTATTTCTCCATTTAACATGATATCCAGCTTTACAAGATCAGAGTCTTCATAACCAATTAACTCATAATCGAGAGAAGCATAGCCCCTGGTACGGGACTTTAAAGCATCAAAAAAATCAAAAATAATCTCTGCCAGAGGCAGCTTATAAGTTATCATCACTCTACGCGGGCTCAAGTATTCCATACCGACATACTTGCCCCTTTTTTCCTGACACAGCTCCATTACTGTCCCTACATACTCATCCGGCACCATAACAACAGCTTTTACATGCGGCTCCATAACCCGTTCAATTTTTTGAGTTTCCGGCCAGTTAGTCGGGTTTTGCACAAGAATTTCGCGCGAATCAGTCAGCAGTATTTTATAGACAACACTTGGTGCAGTTGCAAGAAGGTTTAAATCATATTCACGCTCTAACCTCTCTCTTATTACCTCCATGTGAAGAAGCCCCAAAAAACCGCAGCGAAAACCAAAACCAAGAGCTTTTGAAGTTTCAGGCTCGTACAAAAGTGACGCATCATTCAGTTTCAATTTATTCAAAGCATCCTGCAGCTTTTCAAAATCTTTATTATCCAGGGGGTAAAGCCCGCAAAAAACCATGGGTTTTACCTCCTGGTAACCCGGTAAAGGCTTTTCAGCAGGATTACCGACCTCAGTTATGGTATCTCCCACTTTAGTATCATTAACCTTTTTTATACCTGCTGCCAGATACCCGACTTCCCCCGCTTTAAGCATATCAACCTCAGTCATATAAGGAGATAATACCCCTACCTCACTTACCTCAAATTCCAGTGAACTCGACATCATACGAATCAGTTTTCCTTTAGATATTTTGCCTGATTTAACCTTTATATATGAAATAGCCCCTTTGTACGAGTCGAAATAAGAATCAAAAATCAGGGCCTGTAAAGGATCATTTTCATTACCCTGTGGAGGAGGGATTCGAGTGACTATTGCCTCTAGGACATCCTCAATCCCTATTCCAAGTTTGGCAGAAATGGAAATAATCTCATCTTTATTTATACCGAGAACATCTTCCATTTCCTGTTTTACCACTTCAGGTTCAGCGCCAGGAAGATCAATTTTATTAACCACTCCTACTATTTCTAGATTCAAATCCATGGCCATATAAACATTAGCTAAAGTCTGAGCTTCTATACCCTGAGAAGCATCAACTATTAGCAAAGCCCCTTCACATGCTGCTAAACTGCGAGAAACTTCATAGGAAAAATCAACATGGCCGGGGGTGTCTATAAGATTTAATATATAGCTCCTGCCGTCTCTGGCTCTGTAATTTAACCTCACCGGCTGAAGCTTGATGGTGATTCCTTTTTCTCTCTCTAATTCCATCTTATCCAGAAACTGTTCCCTCATCTCTCTATCACTCAGGGCTCCGGTAAATTGAAGCAAACGGTCCGCCAGAGTCGATTTTCCGTGATCTATATGGGCGATTATACTGAAGTTTCTTATCCTTTCCCGCAATTTTTTAAACCCTCCAGTATTGATACATATTCCCTGATTTCATTGCTATAAATTATATCTGATAAGGTTTAGCCCTTCAATTTATTATAACCCTGATGCTGAAAAAATTAAGAAGCAAAACTTTAAGTGCACGACATGCAACTGAAAAAAGCGGGACTTTCTGCAAATGAGTATGATTAAACGCCATGCTGAACTAAGCTTTTTGGGGCAGCTTTCTGCGAATCATTTTCAACAGCAGCTCAGATTCTTCAAGTTTAAACAGATATATTATGAATCCGTAGACCACAGTGCCCAAGCAAATTGCGGCGCCTACAGAAAATAAAAGGGCCAATTTATCATGCGCAAATATTAATGCACTGTCAAAGTAACCAATTAAGTGCCGCACCAGCACAAACATCAGAAATGAAGCACCTGTTGACAAACAAAAACTGGTCATGATTTTTGCCCCGCCCATTTTTCCTACTTTAATTCTTAATATTACCATAAGCAATATGATGTTTAATATTCCCGCCAAAGAATAAGCAAGTGCCAGTCCCTTGTGTCCCATAGGCTCAACAAGTTTTACCGAAAGAAAAATGTTAAAAGCAATAGTCGCAAAAGCAGCCGCAACAGGGGTAAAAGTGTCTTTCAAGGCATAAAAACTGCGGTTAAAGACCTGGATAGAAGAGTAAGCAAACAAACCCAAACAATAATAAACCAAAGCTTCGTTGGTAGCTTTGACCATAGCAACAGTGAACTCTCCCTGTTCGAACAGGAGTTTAATGAGCGGTTCCCCCAAAGCTATCAGCCCCAGAGAAGAAGGAATGCTGACCAGGAATATAGCCCGTATTCCCAGTGAAGTCGCGCGTTTAAACGTATCCATTTCCCCTTGAGCAACTAAAGCAGTCAAAGTAGGGAAAACAGCCGTGGCAACGGAAACAGCAAAAATACCTACCGGAAGATTCATAATTCGCTGGGCCAGATTCAAAGCACTTATAGCTCCAGGACCCAGTCCGGAAGAAAGGTTTTGAGTTACAAAAAGGTTTAATTGAACAACCCCCAGTCCTGCTAAAACTGGTATCATCAGCATCATTATCTGTCGGAAACCTGCGTTGCTGTAATCGAAAGAAAAATAGTATTTCAGGCCCACTTTTCGCAGTGCCGGAATTTGTACTGCAAAATTCAGAGCAGCTCCTAGCACCACACCATATGAAAAAGCAGCCACCCCCAACTGGTCTACAAAACTTATCCCGACAATAATAATTACCAAATTATATAACAAACTGCCTATTGCAGGAGCTGAGAAAATATTATAAGAGTTCAATATGCCCATAGCAAAACCGTTCAAAGCCATAAAGAACGTCTGCAGAAGCATTATGTGAGTAAGTTTGACCGCCAAACTTGAATATTCAGCCGGTAAACCAGGAGCCAATAAGTTTATCAGGGGCTGCGTATAAAAATAGGCAAAGAATATAAAAATAAGCAGCAGCAGGATAATATAGTTAAATACTATACTCGCTGACTTCCAGCCATCTTCCTCTTTACCAGTAGCAACGCAGGCTGAAAAAACCGGGATGAAAGCGGAGCTAAGCGCCCCTCCTACCAGGAGCATATATAAGAAATCGGGAACTGAAAAAGCAGCACGATATGCATCAGTAACGTAATTTTGCCCGAACAGGGTATAAAGTGCTACTTCTCGCCCATACCCAAGTATTCTTGATATTATGACCGTAATCATCAGGAGAACCGCTGCTCTGGCTACATGTTTTCCCGCCTCGTTCACTAATCTTTCATCTCCACTGCCATAAATAAACAATACTTTAAATAATATATCAAAAAATAGCAGTAATATTGTAAAGATTATTATAAAAAAATTGGAGGCGGTTCCCTCAATCAGGAATTTAAAGCCGCGGGAAGATGAATAAAAGGATGCAAAGTGTCCATTGCTCGCGTCAAATACCCAATCCCTTTTTCAATCAATAAAAGACCCTTTTCCCAAAAGAGATAGGATTCGTTTATAAACTCATCCCTGGAAAACCCGTAATTTTCTCCCAAAAACTTCAAATCAATGCTGCCGTCATCAAAGTCTAGCCCGACAACGGGGGCCCTGTCAGCCATTGTTAACTCGTTTATCCCCTGGTTGCTGATATTCAGCCCCATTATTATAATAAAAATTAATGCTGAAACCATCACCAGCTGGAATATTTTGTCCATATTACTTCATCTCCTCCTTTAGCACTTCAACAAGTATATCGGCAAACAGCTCTCCAGCATAGGCAGCCTCCGAGAACGTATTATAATCGCTTCCAAACTCTAAAAGCAGGGAATGGGCAAAAAACTCCTGGTTATAAGTCCCGGCCTTAGTTCTTATGCCCTTAATCAAACCAGGGTAAATCTCTTCTCCTTTGCGATATATTTTTTCCGCAAATTCCAAATTTTTACGCCACTCAGGATGAGGTTTTCTCTGGTCAGTTCCCACGACAATAAGGATACGGGCACTGCGTTTGCCTTTTATTTTTACTGTTTCTGCCTGCATCAGCCCAGGTATACTGTCACGGTGAATGTCAAAAAGAGCTAGTACCTTTCTGTTGGAGTCCAGTATTTTCCTTACTGTTTTACGGGAATTCGTATAGCTTTCATTATAGTCCGGATAATCGTGAATAGTATCGACAAAATCAGCGTCAAGCCCTCTTTTTTTAAGTTCACCAGCTACGTGTAGGGCCACATTGTTAACCAAACCTCTTTCCCCGTCTAAACGAGCCTTCCCGCTATTGGGAATATATGACTCAGCACTGTGAGTACAGTATAAGACCACCTGAAATCCTTGAAAAATATCTTTGTAATTCGCTTCGGTGTTTACAGGTATGTCCCTTAAAATATCGCTGGAAGACTCTGCTTCCTCCTCTATCATTTTCTTTTGTTCAGGTTCCGGGTCCGCACGTTTTGCTCCGTAAGCTAAAGCCTGAATATTAGAAATCACTAAATTCCTAAGCATATCACTTTTAAAACCGGAAGTCGTAAAAGTTTTTTCGTTTCCTTCCTCAGCCAGAATCACACCTGCCTCTTTAAATAAAAATACCGCCCTGTTCTGATCAATATTCACAGATGAAAAGGGTAAAAAAATACTCTCCAGATTAATCCCGGAAAATTCAGGCAGGCGCTTTTCGTTTATATCTACACTAACCCCTATCAAAATGATGAAAATAAACAAAT
Organism: Syntrophomonadaceae bacterium; assembly: GCA_014360155.1. GTDB lineage: Bacteria > Bacillota > Syntrophomonadia > Syntrophomonadales > Syntrophomonadaceae > JACIYB01. Next base: position 159 of record JACIYB010000014.1, on the reverse strand, counting down.
GGATAAAAACAATGCCTTTTACAAATTCAGCAAAATTGCGGCGTCTCATCCTGTCCACCCCTCGTACAGATAGCAAATACCTTTTAAAGTCTATTGCAGATACCTGTCAAATAGAACGAATTTAGGCATGCTGCCTCGGGTTTTTACTATTTTATGTAA
>JACIYB010000139.1 GCA_014360155.1 Syntrophomonadaceae bacterium | reverse complement strand
CCCCACTCGTCTGTGCTTTCGATTTTGCTATTTGCAAAAGGCTTGATTTAAGTTTTAGATCAATAATAAAAAAGGAGCCTGCTGTGAACAGAACTATAATTATTCCCAAAATAGGAACCCAATTCATCCTGGATCTGAACATATGATTTTCCCTCCCCACAATGTTAGTATATGAAGAGTGGATACATTTGGTGTACCACAACAAGTATTTTCACCCTTAAAATAAACAAAAACTACTCTCATCTTTGCCCCTGCAACCACCTACCACAGCAGACGTTTACTTTTATTAAGAAAATGCTTCTGCAAACAGGAGGATAGTTTTGAAAAACTTTTTTTTTTAAGTTAGACTATAGTCATTGGAAAATTTAAAGGAGTGGTCGCGAATTGAAGGGGATACGAGTTCGTTTTGCTCCTAGTCCAACGGGAAAACTGCATATTGGCGGAGCTCGAACCGCGTTATTTAACTGGTTGTTTGCCAGAAGCAATAAGGGCAAGTTTATCCTGCGTCTGGAAGACACTGACCTGACCCGCTCGAGTGAAGACTCGGCCCGTTCAATAATGGAAGACCTGCAGTGGTTAGGCTTGAACTGGGATGAAGGCCCTGATAAGGGAGGCTCTTTTGGACCTTACCGGCAAAGCGAACGCTTACCTGTGTACAGAAAGTATTTACAAAAACTACTTCAGGAAAATAAAGCCTATTACTGTTTTTGTTCGGCTCAGGAACTGCGGGCAGAACGTGAAAAAGCTCAGCAGGAAAAAAGAGATTATAAATACAGTGGAAAATGTAGGTCTTTAAGTAAGAACATGATAAAAAAACATTTTCAAGAAGGGAAAAAAGCTGTAATCAGGCTAAAAGTTCCCGATACTGGGCAAACTGTTGTTGATGACCTCATAAGAGGAAAAGTAGAGTTTGCCAACACTTTGTTCGACGATTTTATTATTGCCAAGTCTGATGAGTGGCCGACTTACAATTTCGCCGTTGCAGTTGATGATTACACGATGAATATTACCCACGTAATACGGGCAGAAGAACACCTGTCAAATACTCCTAAACAAATGCTCATATATGAAGCTTTGGGTTTTCAAGTCCCTCATTTTGCTCATGTCTCCATGATTTTGGCTCCTGACCGGAGCAAACTATCCAAACGCCATGGAGCTACAGCGGTAGAAGAATTCAGAAACGAAGGATACCTTCCGGAAAGCCTCGTGAACTACCTGGCTCTTTTGGGGTGGGCTACAGGAAAAGACAAGGATTTTTGGGATGTTGAAGAAATGATAAGAAAATTTAGATTGGAAGATATTTCACGCTCACCCGCCATATATGACAAGAAAAAGCTGAGCTGGATGAACGGACATTATCTACGCAGAATAAATTTATCGCGCATCGTGTCTCTTTTGGAAAAAGAAGCGCAAGCTAAGGGGTGGCTCGAAAAAGATGTCAGCCAAGAATATTTTGGCCGAGTTGTCGATTTGGTACGCAGCAGAGCAAAAACGGTCAATGAAATATTGGATCATGCCGCATATTTCTTTGAAGAATTCGATTCTTACGATGAAAAGGGAGTCGAGAAATATTTCTGCAAAGATAATTCCCTGGACATTTTATATAAAGCATTGGAAATTATTGAGGAAAGTCCCTCTTTTACCGCCGGGGAACTAGAAGAAAGCTTGCGCCTGCAGGCTGAGAAAATGAACATCAAGGCAGCAGATATGATACACCCTGTTAGACTGGCATTGTCCGGCCGTACTGCAACTCCCGGATTATTCGAGGTTATGGAGATTTTAGGAAGAAGCAGGTGTATTTCAAGAGTCAAAAAGGCTATTGAATATATAAAAAAACATTGATTTTCTGTTTGCCTTTGACAAGCAGTTTCATACTGTATTATAATGATTATCGCACGGATCATAATTTATATTTGCTGCCGGATGGTGTAGGGGTAGCACAACTGACTCTGGATCAGTTGGCCTGGGTTCGAATCCTAGTCCGGCAGCCATAATAATATATGGCCCCATCGTCTAGTGGCCTAGGATGCCGCCCTCTCACGGCGGAGACAGGGGTTCGACTCCCCTTGGGGCTACCATTTTTTATCTTTAAAAGCACAGTTGAGCTGCTCTTTCTAGAGCAGTTCTTTTATCACTCAGGTATTGAAAAATAAAATGTACTCCCTTTCCCTTTCTGGCTTTCGACCCATATTTTGCCGCCATGGGCTTCAACGTAGCTTTTGGCGATAGCTAAGCCTAAGCCCACGCCTCCTGCTTGGCGGCTGCGGCTTTCGTCTACACGGTAAAATCTTTCAAATATGTGTTTAATATCTTCCTCTGCTATGCCTGGGCCATCATCCGCTACAGCAAATAGCACAGCTCGTCCGTCTCCGCTTCTTTTTACCTTTAATTTAACCGTTCCATTTTTTCCGACATGACGCAAAGCATTCGTCAGCAGATTAATGAGAACCTGTGTTAAACGGTTGATATCCGTCTTGATTTGATTAAGACCGGGGTCAATTTCAACCTGAAAATTAATCCCTTCTTCTTCCATGGCTAAGCTGAGGGGAAGCAAACGGTTCGTGATCTTTTCGATCTCAACCGTTTCTATATTTAATTTCAGATTTCCTACTTCGGCAAGACTTATACTCTCAAGATCTTTTACCAGCCTAGTAAGCCTGATCACTTCATCTACCAAACTGCTGCTTATCTCCTTGTTCATTTCCAAAGTTCCGCTTTGCACAGCCTCCAATTGACCGCGCAATATGCTCAAAGGAGTCCTCAGTTCATGAGCAATGTTGGAAATAAATAAGTTTCTTCCCTGTTCGTGTTTGTAAAGCTGCTCTGCCATGTGATTGAAGTCCCTGGCAAGCGAAGCAAATTCCTTATCTCCCCGGGATTCCAGCCTCGTCTCTAAGTTCCCTTTGGCTACCTCGTGAATTCCGGTAGACAATGCCGATATTGGCATAGTAATGCGCCTAGCCAACAATATTCCTAATAAAAGGGCAAGAGAAGCAACAATTACTATACTGTTGGATATCTGCCGGCTTATTTTATTGATAAATTCATTCTCCAGGCTTGCTGCTCCTTTTTTTAGAGGGTCAAATATATAAAACGTCCCCACCTGTTTCCCTTCCACAGTCAACGAAAAATCAACCATATCCTGGTCCAGATCTCCAATTTCCTGTCCCAAAATAAGATTAGAAGAATCGGCTACTACTGTTCCATCCATATCAGTCACAATTACCCTGCGTCCAGGCTCAAAACCGTGAAGAAGAGGACCGTGTCTTAAAGGCCTTCCCTCGCGGGAAAAATCGCGTTCAGCAATAACAGACTGCAGCCCTTCTAAACTCCCGTTGTTCAGATAATAATCTTCAATTACAGGCAAATACCGCTGGCTTGTAAGCAGGTTTCCTTTGTTTACATAATTTGTAAATTCATTTTTACTGACATACAAGGTTATTATCCCGGAAAACGCTGCTGAAATTACAGCTACCAGAATAATTGCCAGGGTTATTCTGGTGATTATACCCGGCTTAATTATGTCCAACATCTTTTTCAACAATTTTATATCCCACTCCATAAACAGTTTTGATTTCAAACCCACGCTCGGGGTAATTCTCCATTTTACGGCGCAGATTATTTATATGGGTATCAATGGTTCTCTCATACCCTTCGTAAATATCTCCGTAGATCCTCTCCAGAATCTGCAGCCGGGTAAAAACCATTCCCGGGTTCTCCATTAACAGAAGCAGTATTTTAAACTCTGTAGGCGTTAAGGGTAGCAGTTGGTCGTCTATATACGCCTCAAAACGAATTATATCAATTCTCAAGCTGCCTAAAACCAGAATATGTTTGCAGTCAGTCTGATTGCTCCGCCTTAAAACAGCATTAACCCGCGCCGTTAATTCGCGGGGAGAAAACGGCTTGGTTACATAATCGTCAGCCCCCATTTCCAAACCCAACAATTTATCCACCTCTTCTGCTTTGGCAGTCAGCATTATAACAGGCACTTCGTCTTCTTTCCTTATACTTCTCAAAACCTCAATCCCCGACATTACAGGAAGCATTATATCTAAAATTATAAGATCCGGCTTATTTTGCCGCCATAATTTTACAGCTTCTTTCCCGTCTTGGGCTTGAATAACCTGGAATCCTTCAGCTTTAAAATGTTCACATAACATCCTGCGCAGGTTTTCTTCGTCTTCTACTATTAACAGCAAATTACCCATATTCCCCTCCTGAAATTTGCTCAGCTGTTTAAAGCAACTGCTGCTCCCAGCAAAAACCACTGTACAAATAAGGATAGACCCCTTTCAAATATAATAGAAGTCTATCCTTTAACCAAGAAACTATCCGCATAAAAGCCATTATATTACATTATTTTTTAGTCGTTTTGATTTAATTTCAGGTAACCCTGAGAAAAAGCCTTCTTTATTTTCTATATCCACCAGGTCCGCTTTTGTGCATAAAACCCTGCCCAGTGCCGGAAATTATTCTATCATATACATCCTGGCTTATAATTCCCTCATCAAGCAGTTCCTGCAACGCTTCTTTTTTTACTTCAGAGAGTTTTTCACACCGGGCTTCCTGATCCATATCTTTCAACTCATCCTTCAGAGCAGCAATTTCTTCCCTTGCTTTTGCCAGAGCATCATGTATAGCATCACACTGTTCCTGGCTTATTATCCCGTCTTCCAGGAGTCTTCGTAAATTACCGCCTCTGGCCAAGCCTTTTGCATTGTCCACCCTCCAACACTTCCAGGGAACAACAACTTCTTCGGCTAACAATTCATCGTACTTTTCTGGGCTAATTTTCCCGCTCTCCAGGAGCTCTTTCAGTTTGGCATCCCTTTTTTCCTTAATTTTTTCCTGCAGTTCCTCCTGGCTGATCCCCGCATCTGCAAAAATTTCCGCTATTGTTTTTCCGTTTTTTAACTGCTCTCTTATATCAGCCGCATCAAGGCCTGTTAATTCCTGTACACAGTCCCAAAAATCACCGCCTCTTTCACTTCCCGAAAAACTCCTTTTCATTACCTGCTTTCCAGAATTTCCTTCACCGGTCCCGGCCGCAGCCGTCACAGATGACACCGCCGCTCCCAACAAGAAAACACTCATAAATACAGCAATTATCAGTTTGAAGCCTTTCTTCTCCCTCACAGAACGATTACCTCCTTTTCAGTATTGGTAGTTACGCCTGTGAGTATAACAAACGA
>JACIYB010000138.1 GCA_014360155.1 Syntrophomonadaceae bacterium | reverse complement strand
TGATATGGTAGACCTGGTAAGAAAAGAAAATCTAATCATCGCTTATTGGACCTACCAACAAGACAGTAAAGACTGGCGTGGAATCAAGGCATCTCAAATTGCCAACCATATAATCCAAAATATTAAGCCAGGACAAATTATAATACTCCACGATGGAGGCCCTAACGGCATGGAAACAGTAAAAGCAGTCGATATGCTAATCCCTGAACTGACCAACCAAGGATATAGGTTCTTAACTGTGAGTGAATTGATAGAACTCGAAAATAAAGAATAAAATCTGCTGATTGACAATAAACATGGTAAAAAAAGATACCTGCAAGGAGATAATGAAGTATGGCCAAAATCTTTGGTTTTTATAAAATTGCCTCTAAAACTAGGATAACCCTGTTATTAATTTTAATAATCATGCTGCTAGCGAGCAGCGTGGTATACGTACAGGCTTATCACAAACTTAAACCGATATATGAAGTAGAAACCGACAAAAAAATAATTGCTCTCACATTCGACATAAGCTGGGGAAACCAAACTCCTATGCCTGTTATAGAAATTCTTAAAGAAAACCATATCAAGTGCACCTTTTTCCTCTCTGGACCCTGGGTAAAACAATACCCTGATATAGCTAAACAAATTCAAAAAAACGGCCACGAAATCGGCAGTCATGGTTACCGTCATATAAATTTAAGCACCTTAAGCAAAGCCGAAATCAAAGAGGAAGTTATGAAAGCCCATAAAAATATCCAAGAAATTACAGGAATACAACCGAAATTAATAAGGACCCCTAATGGAGATTATAATGACAACGTCATTGAAGCAATCCATGAGGTGAATTATGAAGCAATACAATGGGGTACAGATTCTCTAGATTGGATGAACCCGGGAGTAAACACAATAATCGAAAGAGTAACTAAGAAAGCACATCCAGGAGATATAATTTTAATGCACGCCAGTGATACCTGCAAGCAAACTGCCGAAGCCCTGCCTGTAATAATAAAGAATTTAAAGGAACAGGGTTACGAGTTCGTAACTGTTTCCGAACTTCTTAAAGAATCTTCACAAAATAAATAAATGGGGAAAATAGAAAAAATACAGAATATAATGAAGGAAATATTCGGGTTGATATAATGCTTATTTTTTCGTCTCTTTGGGGTCACATCTTTCAATGGGTTCAAGCCCGATCTCACGGAGAATTTCGTCTATCATTTTTTTGTCCATGCATCTCACTACCTTCATTATCTCACCTCCTATTATTTATATTATATAACTAGTTCTTCAATACTCTGCAATCCCTAATTTAACAAAAGATAAAAAAATCCTTAATTATTGGTTATCTGATATCTCCTTCTATAATTGCATCGTCCACCGCTCGAGGAGTAATTTCCGCTGCCTCAAGGTCATGCAGACTGCGAATTGGGCAGTCTATAACTTTCAGACTGCTGAGCTCGCTTTCGCTTGAAGCACCTAGGTCCCTAAATTTTCTAGCTGCAACCAAGACTCTTCTCTCAAACGAATTCACGGCCTTATTATAAGCAATAACTGAACGCTCAAGACCTTTGTGCAGTTCACCAAAATGTTCAACCAGCACCCTTATCCTATCATATAAAGTCTTTCCCATTTCACTTATAACTTGGGCATTTTCCGCTATTTTCCTTTCCCTCCAACTATATGCTACAGTCTTCAACAGGGCAATCAATGTTGTGGGAGTCGCTAAAATAACCTGTCGCTGCGAGGCATATTCTATTAAAGCTGGGTCCTGTTCCAAAGCTGCGCTGAAAAATGACTCCCCTGGCAAAAATAAAACTGCAAATTCAGGTGTAGGTTTAAATTGTTCCCAGTAGGTTTTACTTCCGAGTTTATTGATATGAACCCGAACCTGCTTTGAATGTTCCTGCAGTTTTTCTAACCGGGCTGATTCTTCTTCAACCTCTAAAGCTTCGAGGTAAGCTTGCAAGGGAACTTTGGAATCTACAACGACATTTTTGCCATTAGGCAATTTTATAATTATATCCGGCCTTAACCTCCCTTTTTCGGTATTTATTGTTTCCTGCTGAACGAAGTCACAATATTCGACCATTCCGGAGATTTCCAAGACTCGCTTGAGCTGAATTTCACCCCACCGTCCCCGGACATTCGGCGTTCGCAATGCTCGCACAAGATTGGCAGTTTCATTCTGTAATTGCAGCTGAGTACTCGCCAACACTTTTAACTGTTCACTTAAACTGACATAAGTTTCAGCACGGTTGCTTTCCATTTCCTTTATCTTGCTATCGACCTTTTGCAGGGACTCTTTTAAAGGGCCTATCAACTGTTCAATAGCCCTCTGCCGCATCTCGAGATCTCCTCGGGCTCCCTCCTGATATTTTTCCAGAGTAGCACAGGCCAATTCTAAAAATGATTTGTTATTACTTCGCAAAGCCTCGGCTGAAAGGGATCTAAAAGTATCGGTAAACCTTTGCTGCGCTTCATTTAATATTGACAGCTTATCTTTTATCATCTTTTGTTCATCTTCCAGTTTTGTCTGCGCCCTGTATAATTTTTCTTGGAGTTGAGCATTTATTTCCTGAAGCTCGTCAATTTTTTTTTCTTTTACCGCTAACCCAGACTTCAGTTCCTGTATATAGCTCTCCTTCCCCTGCAGGCGCTCCGCCAGCACTGCCCTCTCCGATTCTAGAGCTGTGCATTTTTCTCTCATTTTTCCTTTTAAGATTAACCAAGGCGGAATAAATCCTAACAACAATCCACCCGCCAGCATAAGCAGAGACAAAAAATTTTCCACCAATGCAATCCCCCTGTTCAAGAGTATATTATACGCAAATAAATAATCTAGAACAAGTGTTCTGAAAAGGCAAAATTCATATACTTAATAAAATTTCGGGGGTTATCCATCTGTTCTCTTCTATTAAATCCGCATTCTGAAAATGCAGCTGCTTTAAACAGCCCAAAAGATACTACCGCATTAAGGAACAGCAGGTTATAGTGCTGTCTAAAAACAACGACTACAGCGTTTTAATCAGCTTAGGTTTTAGAATAACGCCGAAGGTTGTTGCTGGAGAAAATGAGATATGATGTGGAAATACGCCTATAGCCCGGACTGCTGTGGACTGGTTGATAAATATTATCACAGCTATGGTCTATCTTCTGCTTTCACATAATAATTGTTTTCTAGCTCTCTAACCAAACCCATTCTTTTTAGCCGCTGCAAGTGTTTAGCCACCATCATTTTGTTCCAAAACGATGCATATGGCGCCTTCTCTGCAGAACTGCGAGCGAATTCCTGCCTGGAGATTTCATCAATAGTACGGGGCTCGGACAAATACCCCAGCATTTTTTCTTCTTTTTTCAGTATTATATCTAGATACTGCTGAAAAAGCTTCTGTATATCGTGGTCTCTACTATCAAAAACCCGCCTATGCGAAGTTACTAATATTTTAGGTTTTATAGCCATAAGTTTTTTTACTGACTCGATCAATTCACCGACATCCGACGAACTTGCACCGTACCAAGGGCCGCAAGGAGCAAGGTCAATGTCACCTGAAAAAAGAATGCCCTCCTTTTCAAAAAAGAAAGCATAATGCCCTTCAGAATGTCCCGGCGTATGTACAGCCGTTACCCTAATTTGGCCTAAATCAAACTTGTCTCCATCAGCAAAAACCCCGTCTAGTTTAACTGAATTAAAGCCATAATTGACAGGAATATCATCGGGAAGAGCGATATTCCGCACTAACTTTTTCCTGTTAACGTCGCCCATCAGGTTCTGCCATTCTGTAATTCCCAAATATTTTCTATAAGTATGGGCATCAGAATATGTATCCTCTTCTTCTTTTCCCGCCATTATCTTAGCATTTTTAAAAAAACACACACCATTAACATGGTCAAAATGATTATGGCTGAGTAATACCAAATTCACTTTTTCTACTTGTATATCACTATAAGCTCTGCCGCCCGCACCCGCGTCAATAACTGTTTTCACATCATCATCAATGTAAATCGAATTGCTGTAGGGAAATACTGCTTTGGCTTCTGGTCTGACAACTTTTATGTTCTTCGTTAAGTTAATTATCATAATCAACCCCCTCCAACAATTGCCCAGTAAACTTATTGATAAAGCCCGGGATAAACCCGGGCTTTAAAACCAGCCTTCTTTCTTTTTTTCTACTCAAGTTTATCCAGCATCTCTATAACCATTTCAAAAAAATAACTTATATCCTCTTTGTCATTAATTCCAGCCTTAAAGCCGATCTCAGGAAACCTGTTGTTGCTGGTAATCTTAACGTTAACTGTGTATACGTTCTGTTCCATTTCATCTTCCATGTTTTCCAGATCTATATCATCATCCCACTCATCATCAATTACAGCTTCTCCACTCTCAAAAATCTTGGCATAATTCTGGAGGCTCATATCATTATTGTCAATAATAATCTGGGCTACAATCCACATCACATCCGTGGGATTTATCTCCAATTCCTCACTAAGATGCAAAATCTCATTGGCTACCGGTGTAATCTTCAGCAAATCTGAGAGATTTACTGGTTCTCCTTTTCCCCATCTTTTTCTCATAGGACCACCTCCGCAATTTACCCTAAGGCGAAAGTAAGGAAATTACTCGTAAAAACTGGACTGAACATTGCCGCATTAAGCTGATACAGTAAATTTTACTCTTCTTATTTAAATTATATGTGAACAGCTACTGAAAAAACAATTAATTTAAGCCAAGAAAAAAACTATAACCGATGAAAGTTTTCCCAAGTTCAACTTCCACCTCGTATATAACAAGTTTGACAATAACATGAAAAACATCTTTTTGCAATAGCAATTAATAATAATTTATTCAAAGATTATAAAACTGCCTCCTTACCCCTTTCAGTTCCCCCTGCTGAAAAATCCTATGTCCGGTAAAAAACAAGTTTCCCGTTTTCCATTGCTTTCTCAACAACTCCTCTTTGCTCAAGATACCTCAGGTGCGCTATAACCTCTCCGGTAGCAAACCACTTTTGAGGAGTTGGGAAATCAGCCCAGTCATGATAACTGAGATCCCATTTTATTTGAGAAGCAATCTGAAAAGCATTCTGACCTCCTCTAGCCAAAACACCGACTATTTCATCAGCCCTTCTATCATGGTGCCGCTTCAGTTCTTCTATTCTCTTACGATGATCTGTAAACAATCCCCTATGGGCCGGTAAGACAAGTTCTATGTCCAAAATATAGATTTTTTCCAAACTCTGCAGATAATCGCTTAAAGGATCGCCCTCATCTGACCA
>JACIYB010000137.1 GCA_014360155.1 Syntrophomonadaceae bacterium | reverse complement strand
GGAATCAGTTGTACGTCTTGTCGGTGCCTTCCTCATGGAGTTTGACGAAAAGTGGACCAGTGGCTGCAAGTATCTTGATATGACTGAGTATTTAGCTTTGTCAAAAGAACATTTCAAGAAAAGTCAAAAAGTCATTCGTATCTGTAATTAAAAAATCTTATTTCTAACCGGAGGTTTTTACACAAAATTTTGGACTTGATCCGAACTTGTTAATATTTTTTTTTATTTTTCAGTTTATGAGTAGAGTTTTATTTAAAAAGGAATTTATCCGTCTGTTTTAAAAACGATTCTAAGTGATTGCCCTAATGTTAATGTATATATTTTTTGTGATGAAAAAAAATGTAGCTTCAAAAAGTGGTATAAGCAAGGCTGGGTTTGAAATATATGGTTATGGAGAGCGGAGAAAACCTTTAGATATACATTATTTGACAGGTGTGAGTTGGCTCATGTTGATAAGGAAACAGATAATAGGTAAGCGAATATTTGATATTATGGGTTCTTTTTTAGGCCTTGTGTTTTTCGGGTGGCTTATTTTGCTAGCTTTTATTTTAGCTGCCATCGATACGGGCAAGAACGGGTTTTTTACCCAAGTTAGGGTAGGCAGAAATGGAAAACTATTTAAAGTTATTAAAATAAGAACTATGCGGGATATACCAGGATTTGATACTACGGTAACTACAGAAAAAGATCCCCGGATTACCCGGTTGGGAGCTTTTTTACGTAAGACTAAAATAGATGAGCTTCCTCAGCTTATTAATGTGTTTTTAGGGCATATGAGCTTTGTGGGGCCTAGACCGGATGTGCCGGGTTATTATGATCAATTACCTGAAGAGGATAAGAAGATATTATTATCTGTAAGGCCGGGTATAACCGGACCAGCTACTTTAAAGTACCGTACTGAGGAGGAGCTTCTGGCTACAGTGGATGAACCAGAGGCCTATAACCGGGAGGTCATTTTTCCCGATAAAGTAAGGATTAATCGAGAATATATTGAAAACTATAGTTTTGTGAATGATCTTAGGTATATATGGGCTACTGTGTTCGGGGTACGTTTTTTGTAAGCTAGACGTAAGACGCTGGATGCAAGAAATGAGAAAAAAAGGTGCAGAAATCATATGACCAGACTCGGAACGAAAAGAAACAAAAGTATTTAAAGAGGAGAAAAAGTCATGGCAGATAAAAAACCGCGTATCTTCCTCTCTCCACCGCACATGAGCGGGTACGAAGAGGAGTTTGTTGAGGAAGCATTTGCGTCTAACTGGATAGCTCCTTTAGGGCCACAGGTAGAAATGTTTGAGAAGGAGATATGTGAGTATACAGGGGCCAGGGGAGCGCTGGCTTTGAGTTCAGGGACGGCTGCGATACACCTGGCTTTGCGTTTGCTGGGAGTTGAGCAGGGGGATATTGTTTTTTGCTCCTCGCTTACCTTCATAGGGAGCGTTAATCCGATACTTTACCAGGGGGCGCAGCCGGTATTTATTGATGCGGAAGAGAAAAGCTGGAATATGTCACCCGTAGCTCTACAAAAGGCTTTTAACTGGGCTGAAGCTGCAGGGCGTATGCCTAAAGCGGTGATTATAGTAAATCTCTATGGGCAGAGTGCTGATTATGAGCCGCTATTGGAGATATGCGATTACTATGGAGTGCCGGTTATTGAGGACGCGGCTGAGTCCTTGGGAGCTACTTATCACGGTAAAGCTAGCGGTACTTGGGGGAAGTTTGGCATATATTCTTTTAACGGCAACAAGATTATTACCACCTCTGGTGGAGGAATGCTGGTATCTGATGATACGGAAGCCCTGCAGAAAGCTCTTTTCTGGGCTACCCAGGCCAGGGATAAAGCGCTATGGTACCAGCACAGTGAGATGGGCTATAACTACCGCATGAGCAATATCGTGGCTGCTATCGGCAGGGGGCAGTTGCGGGTCCTAGATGATCGAATACAGGCCCGGAGAAGGGTTTTTGAACGTTATAAAGAAGAGCTGGGAGGATTTGCAGGAATAGAATTTATGCCAGAGCTATCCTCCGGATACTCAACCCGGTGGTTGACTACTTTGACTGTTAATCCTGATATTTGTGGGGTTGAGCCTTTAGAGATAATTGAAGCTCTGGGAAGAGAGAACATCGAGTCCCGCCCGGTGTGGAAGCCTATGCATCTGCAGCCGTTATTTAAGGGGTGTAAATATTTTACCCATGGAGACAAGGAGAGTATTTCCGACTACCTGTTTGCACGGGGTGTCTGTTTACCTTCAGGGTCGAGTTTAGGCTGGGAGGATCAGGTACGGATAATAGAGATTATCAAGCAGAAAATAGCCGGTTAGTCGCTGTTTTTACGGAGGGTTGGTTGTGAATGGATCATGTGATGCTGTGGTGCTGGGGGGAGGGGTAAATGGGTGTGCTATAGCCAGGGAGCTTTCAAGAGATGGCATGAAAGTAGTGCTTCTGGAGAGAGGTACGATTGGTTGTGGGACTTCTTCCAACAGTTCCAAGCTTATACACGGGGGGCTGAGGTACCTGGAGAACGGGCAGTTTGGGCTTGTAAGAGAGTCTCTTAAGGAAAGAAAAAGGCTGGCTGAACTGTACCCGGATTTGGTGAAGATGGTCCCTTTTTATTTGCCTGTATATAATGACAGCCTGCGTCCTTGGTGGGTAATCCGCCTGGGACTGATGTTTTATGACGTGTTTTCCCGGCAGCCGCTCTACCGTTCTCGGAGGGTCAATAAAAGGGATTTTAGCAGCAGGTTCAGGGATATTAAGGCTAGTGGTTTAAGCCAGGTATATGTATATTATGACGGGAAGACCAATGACCTGGAACTTACCCGCAGGCTGGCCCTAGATGCTCGGGATAGCGGGTGTATAGTGCGGGAGAAGTGCAAGGTTGAGGATATTATTGTAGCAGGAGGCAAATTGGAGATTAAATATACAGATGATGGTGGGAAATATAGTGTAGAGACACCTTTATTGATAAATGCCACCGGTCCCTGGATTGACGAGGTGAACGAGCGATACGGCTTACCGCATAATTACCGGATAACAAAGGTCAGCGGCATACATATAGTGGTTAACCGGGAACTGGTACCTGATTGTATGTTTTTGCAAACCCAAAATAAACGGATTTTTTTTATGATCCCCTGGGAAGGTAGAAAGACAATTATCGGAACTACTGAGAGAGTAGAGGATGGCAGGTGTGATGAAATAAAAGTTAATGAAGATGATGTGGATTATCTCCTGGATTGTGCCAATCGTTATTTAAAAACACCTATAGAGAGGCAGGATATTTGTGATACGTTCCTGGGTATTCGGCCTCTTATTAGGGATAAAAAAGCAGCAAAAGATGCGACAAGCATGAGCAGGGAATATAAGATAGATGTGGTTGAGTGCAGGGGAGCCCGGGTGGTACATGTTTACGGGGGAAAGCTAACTACATGCCTGGGGATGGCAGAAAAAGTCAGAAGGCAAATACAGGATATGGATGACAGTAAATGAGGACAAATGTGTTTTTCAGGTTCCTTGTGGTTTTGTTCTGGCTGTTATTGATTATGAATTTTTCCGGGCAGGGTTTAGAGCAGCAGGACCTAAGTCCGTACCTGGAGAAGATGAAATGGCTGGAGAAGGGGATATTGGAACTGTCGCGGATCCAGTTCTATTATCACGGGGAGTTGCAGGATAGCTATGCTGATCCTTTGGGTTTTGCCCATTTTATGATCAGGAAGACTGCGCATTTTGTGCTGTATGGCTTCCTGGGTCTCTCTTTATTCTGGGCTTTGAGGGGGATAGGGCTACATAGGCTTTCAAGTTTTTTTATAACCGGTATGGTGGTTTTTATTGTCGCCGTTATTGATGAAAGCAGGCAGTATTTTATCCCGGGGCGTACAGGCTGTTTCCAGGATGTGATCCTGGATGTGAGCGGGTGTGCAGTATTTATCCTGGGGGTTTTGCTGTTCAAGTTTGTTTTAAAATATCTTTGAGGTGATAGGTTGTGATTTTGGTTACCGGAGGAGCAGGGTATATAGGCTCGCACGTGGCTAAGGAGCTGCTTTTTAGTGGGCATGATGTTGTAATCCTCGATAATTTGTCAACAGGGCATAGGGAGACAGTAGAGACGTTAAAAGAAATGGCCCAGGGGAGAAAAGGGGCAGGTGAGCTGGAGTTTGTGCTTGGCGACACAGGGGATAAGGGACTGCTTGCCGCGCTGCTGAGGGAGAAAGCGGTTTCGTCTGTTGTCCACCTGGCGGCTTTCAGTTTAGTGGGGGAATCGATGCAGAAGCCGGGGAAGTATTTTGATAATAACACTTCAAGGGTAGTGAATATACTAGAGTGTATGGTGGAGTGCGGGGTTAGGAATATGGTTTTTTCTTCCACGGCAGCGGTGTACGGCGAGCCGGTAGAGGTACCTATAACCGAAGACCACCCGGTTAAGCCTACGAATGTCTACGGGGCTTCCAAGGTGATGGTGGAGGAAATATTGCGCTGGTATGATAGTATCCATGGAATAAGGTACGTGTCCCTGCGGTATTTCAACGCTGCCGGGGCAGATGAGAGCGGGCTTATAGGGGAGTGGCACGAGCCGGAGACCCACCTGGTACCCATAGTTATGCAGAAGGTGCTGGGGCAGCGGGGCGAGCTGGCTGTTTTTGGAGATGATTATCCTACTCCTGACGGTACCTGTATAAGGGATTATATCCACGTTACCGACCTGGCCCGGGCGCATATTTTGGCTTTGGAAGCGCTTGAAGGCGGTATGGGTTCGAAGGTGTATAACCTGGGAAACGGCAGCGGCTATTCGGTCAGGGAAGTTATAAATACAGCAGCGGAAGTTGTGGGACAGGAGATTGTTTATGATATCGGCGGACGGAGGGCAGGTGACCCGGCGGTGCTGGTTGCCAGTTCGGATAAGATCCGAAAGGAGCTGGGCTGGAAGCCTGGATATCCAGAGCTGAAAGATATAGTCAGGTCAGCCTGGAAGTGGCATTCGAGTTAATTGGCTAGCTGCGATAGAATTAGCATGTTTGTTATTTTGGGACTTATAGGTGATAAGGAACTTTTGAGGGTAGAATAGGTAAGATGAGAAAGACCTCCAGAAAAATTCAAAGATTTAATCTTATTCCGTCAAAAATTTATCCGGGAACAGTATACCAGGAGAATACGCTTTTCTTTTGGTCGCATCCTTTTTACACAATTGATTTTACACTACCCGTTATGTGATTCCATTTTTCATCTATAATAATATATTAAGAAAGTATATTAAGAGGGTTT
>JACIYB010000136.1 GCA_014360155.1 Syntrophomonadaceae bacterium | reverse complement strand
ACTTCAAACCCCATATTCCCTCCAAAAAAGCTTTCTATCCGAGAACGGACGTTCCGTTTTTAAAATACCTCACTACCCTTCAAATTGCCATTATATCAGGGTTTAAATATTTTTAAAACAATTTTATCGTAATATTGGCTCTAAAAACTATCTTTTAATAACTATTTTATTATTTATCTTCTACATTACCAAAAAAAATATTTTAAAATTTAGCCTGCCCCTCGGATTCCTCTCTTGGAAATTCCCAATATTATCAGGCATTAGATACTCCTGCAAAAAAAAGCTTTTCTTGTAGGAATTTCAATCTATTTTATAGAATAGATATTTATATATAAATAAATATGTTCTCAGGAGGAGGAAGCGAGAGAGAAAAAGAGAAAGAGAGAGAGAGAGAGTTATTTGCAAAGGGGGTAAGGCGCATAATTCAAGAAACAAAGAGTTTGCTTTACAGAAGATGCAAGCTGTGGTTTCTGCAAATCTAATGTTTGCCAGTTTAGGGGGGGGATTTAAATGACCAAAGACGTAAACAGCTACAAAGATCTCAGCCATGAAGATCTTGCCCGTTTTATCGTGGACATGTTTCACAGAATAGTCGTACACCATGTCCTCTGGTTCAGGGAAGTGGAACACCAAATGGGGTTTTCAAAAGCCCTGGAAATTTTAGACGACGCTTTCACCAAAAGCTATAATGTACAAATGAACCGCCTTTCCAAGACTTTCGGCTTTGAAATGGCTGAAGGGGTCCCTAAGTTCTTACTGGATATGCCTAAGGAAAAACTGCTTGAATCGGTTAAGGAAATAGGAGCTAACTGGTTGGCGAATGACGGCATCTGGTTCCAGGCAGTAGAATTCAGCCGCGGAATGAATGACGCCAAACGCTGCAATGATTCGTGCTGGACTCGTTTCTCTCCTTTTGAAGCCTGGTCGATTAAGCGTTTCTTGGAGCTGCCGGAATATCCGGGGCTGGAAGGATTAAAGAAAGCCTTGCAGTTTAGAATGTATGCCAGCATCAATGTACAGAGCATCATTGATGAAAGCCCAAACAGCATTGTATTCCAGATGAATAACTGCCGGGTTCAAGCAGCTCGCAAACGGCAGGGATTAGATGATTATCCCTGTAAGTCAGCAGGCTTGGTTGAGTACTCTTACTTCGCCAGGGCTATAGACCCTCGCATTAAGACCGAATGCATCGGCTGTCCTCCTGATGAACATCCTGAAGATTGGTTTTGCTCCTGGCGGTTTATATTAGAAGAAAAATAAAGCCGTTATTCCAGGCCTTATTTATACTGCCTGTATTATACAGTTGTCATGCTGCTGATCTTTATATAGATTTTCTTTGTATAAGGATCAGCTATTTATTGTCAAGTATATTCGAGCCTGTTTTGTTTTTTCAATTATTCCACAACTCCATAACAGCTGTACGATAAATACTGATTAGCTCCTGGATATCAGGTCCACAAGTTTGAATAAGCAATTGAGGAGAGGATGCAGTTGCGTGTAAGCTTAATTCTAATGGGTATGGGTGTTTTACTGATCAGTTCTGCCTATATCGCGTATAAAAAAGTCAGCAGGAACCTCAGCCAACTCAGGGAAGAGGACATAGTCAGTTATTATATTGAACTATCTCTGCACCTGCTGCCTTTTCCTTTTTGAAGTGCAGTCATTGGAGCCCTTTTGCTCACAGCATCATTGGTTATAATCCTGGTTAACATTTCCCTGCTCTTTTGAATTCAGCTAAATATAAATACAATTTTTAAAACAAGGATCTGCCTAATCCAGAAGCAGAATTCTTGCTCCTACGGCCAGCATCGCAATCCCTAAAAGGTCTATATAATGAAATTCGAGTTTTTTCATCCCAAAGGCCCCCAAACTGTCAATCAATACAGCAAATGAAACTTGAGCCACTATAATGGCCGTAGTTGCATTACCGACACCGATTTTAGGTATGGAGCAAACTACAGCATAGATTATAAGAACATTCAAAATTCCGCCTAAAAATGCATACCAGGGTACATCACCGATTTTACCCAAGTTGCCAAAACCTATCCCTAGAAACAACATAACGGCCAGCACCGTAACGGTACCTATGAGATGAACCAAAAGCGTTGACTCCCATATCCCCACTACCTTGCCTAATGCCGCGTTGAAGGTCCCCTGCAGGGCCATGGCCGCTCCTGATGCGGCTGCAATAATTAAATACCACCATTTCGCCATATATATTGCTACACTCCTGTTTTTTCGTTATTGTCCGATGTTTAGCAGAATTTTATTCTTTTTTATCGATGCACAAATTGATTCCACTGCAAAATTCCCAAGTTAGCTTGTTTAAATGTATAAATATGTAGGAGCCTGTTGACGGAGCATGGAAGCAATACCCCGCGAAGGCGAAGCAGCGAAAGGGGGCGAGCCCCAAGGAGGGGGCGAGAGGGATATTGATCCGGCACTCAATAAAACAAAGCAAAATAAACGAAGGCCCCAAAACCTAATTCTGTGTAATTATCTAACAGAATCATTGAGTGCTGGAGAATTAGCCCGGTACCCCTTTCGTCGCGAGACAAGCGGATGGTGTTGCCCATGCGGAAGTCTGGTGACGAATATTTATACATTTAAACCAACAGCTTATAACTTTCAGCAGTGAAATCACAAATTTTATTATGCAACAAAGCAAATTAATTTTTTCTATCTTTACTTTATTCGCGTAATATTTATTATCCGTATACCCTTTAAAAGAGGACAGCGCAACCCCACTTTTCAAAAAAAGGTGGCTGCCAATATTATTACCACACCTGTCCATAATCCCCACCACCTGCTTTTTCTGTCTATCGAAGCTGTTTGCGGCCATAGTTGAAATAACACGAGATACAACATTATGCCTGATGCAAAACCCAGGAGCAACGGCAAAAGCTCTGGAAGATTGGCGACTGATATTTTACCCGCAAAAGTTCCTACAGGAGTAACCAGCCCTACAAGGAAAGTTTGTAAAAGAATGCTTAACCTGCTATTTCCTCCCATAAGCAGAGGAGCAGCAATCGCCATTCCTTCAGGAATATTATGTATCGCAATACCCAGGGCAATAACCATCCCTGTACGGGCTTTCATTTCTTCTCCTAAAGCGATGGCCATACCTTCAGGCAGGTCATGAACAGCTATTCCCAGCATTATCAAATACCCCAATCCCGTTAATGTCCCATTACCTGCCATCCGGCTGAATAAATGCCGGTCAAAAACAGCTAGAAACACAAGTCCCAGTACAACCCCGGCAACAGATTTCATGCCTCCGGAAAACAAAAGTGCTGAAGGAAGCATATCAAATAAAACTACCGCCAGCATGACACCTGATGCCAGGCCCAGAAAAAAAGCCAGACCTCTGTCACTCAGCTCTTGTTTTATAAATAAAAGAATTGCCCCTGCAGTTGTGCATAACCCGGCAACAAAGCTCAGGCAAAAGATTTTATCCACCAGCACAGCGCTCACGACCATAGTATATAAATATATTTCATATCTATGACATCTCTGTTATTCTATTCTTCAGGTGAGGACCTGTCATGCCGTATATCATCCCATGAAAACTCAGGTTTTCATAAGCGGTGAGATTTTCATCCAAGGTCGGCTCCTGGAAAACCAGCCCTATACTCTGCCTAACACGAGAGGCCTCTTTGACAATATCAAATCCAGCTATCCAGGCCTGTCCTTCAGTAGGCAACACCAGCGTACATAAAATATGAATCGTGGTGGTTTTGCCCGCTCCGTTTGGCCCTAAAAAACCAAAAACTTCGTTGTGCGCTACATCTAAGCTTATGTTTTTTACAGCTGTGAGTTCACCGTATCTCTTGGTTAATCCGCAGGCCTTGATAATCAACTTTCTCCCCCTCCAAAACCCAGTTTATCTTTTAGTTTCTTTACGTTAAATGATAATCATAAAACTTTGGCCATGTACATATTTTTCAATTAAAGGAGGTGATTATTAATGCCTAATTTTATTAATGAAATAAAAATACTGGGCAAAATTTCGCTGTTTTCTTTTGTTCTCGGCGCTCTTGCCGCTGTGGTTGTTTATTATTCTGGTTTAAAAGAAACACTCTTTCCTACCCTAGGGAAAATAATACTGGTTACAAGTATATTCTTGGGAGGATGCTATGCAAGCAAGGTTTACGGAAATAAAGGACTAGTGCGGGGAACCACTGTAGGTATCATGTTTTTCATCATTATATTAATAGCAACAATTATATTCGCTCCTTCAATAATTACCTTGAAAAACTCTGTCTACAGCCTGCTGTTATGTATTGTATCAGGAGGTTTAGGAGGAATACTGGGAATCGGGCTAAGCAATAACTAGTACCCACAGGCGGCAACAAAAACCCGACAATCAGGTCCAAAATGAGGAGTAGACTTCCCTACTCCTTATCCTCTATCCTCATTATTTTTTTCAAGAAATTGCGGATAAAAACGGGAAGTTTAATATAATAAACGCGCACCAAAATCCACCCCTTCATAACTATTTATTCTTATAATATGACGGGTGAGGTAAAAAAGTTCTCTTTTTGTTTACAAAAGAGTTTTGTCTATAATCAACCAGCTTTTTCTTACCCAGTTTTTCGCACTATCCCCCATGTCTGCAGGAGACACCCGCTTAAATAGGTCACCGCGCTTATAGAGAAACCTCTCCTGTCTTGTAGAACGCAGCTTCAGCACTGCTTACAAGCTTGTCGTCCGACCAAATCTCTGCCCGGGCGAAAATCATACTTTTCCCAGCCTTAATCACTTTTCCCTTGGCAACAACCTTTTCCCCAAGCAATACTGGAGAAGTAAATAAAGTAGAACAATCAACTGTGACTGCTTTAATTCCCAAACTTCTCACGGCATTTCCCATAGCCGCATCAGCTAGGGACATCAAGAGCCCTCCATGAATTACCCCCACAGGATTTGTATGCTGCTCACCAGTAACCACTGCTAGCTCTGCAAATCCTGGCCCTACTCTCAACAGCTCAATCCCAAGCAGGCCATAAAAAGGAGTATTATTTACTACATCAACCATAAACTGGAACAGTGCCTCTTCAATACCTTCATTTCTCACCGACTCATTTCTTCCTCCTGTGAAAAGTTATTATCGATTATATCACAACCACTACCAAAATTAATAAAAACAGGTCATTATAAGTCAACCGGAAAAACATTCATCAATTCAAGAACAAACAATTTATTCATCTTGTGTAATGAGTTTTATGCTGGTACATTTATATCAGAAATTTTCATAAGGCAAAAAATTTTTTATGATGATAACCGGGCTGACTAAAATATCTTATAGGAAATGAAATCCCTCATGCGGTGCAAAAATATCAATCTGCACACGACTGAATCATTT
>JACIYB010000135.1 GCA_014360155.1 Syntrophomonadaceae bacterium | reverse complement strand
TATACCTTGCGGGCACTGTTTCCTACCGCCAGGACAAGAAGAGAACAGGCTATTTCAAACCGGTTATTTATTATTATGCTTTTTATATATTCGTTGTTAATATTTACCCCCGTCATCTCAGCACAAAAATAAAACCCTCCCCCAAGGGAGATAATTTCCTGCCTGATTTTTTTTACTATCTCGCGTATTGCATCAGTACCTATATGAGGTTTTTTTAAGTAAAGAATTTCTTCACCTGCACCGTGCCTTACAAATGTCCGCAGGACATAGTCTACCCTCTCGTCTCCTATACGGGTGGTAAGCTTCCCGTCTGAGAAAGTGCCAGCCCCTCCTTCTCCGAACTGGACGTTTGATTTTCTGTCTAGAGTACCATCCCGCCAAAACCTTTCGACTGTTTTTACACGGCTGTCCACGTCCTGCCCCTGCTCTACCACCACAGGCTTGTAACCGTTTTGCGCAAGGTATAAAGCGCAAAACAGGCCGGCTGGCCCTGCTCCTACGATAACGGGAGAAGAAGTCAGCACAGCAGAACCAGGCACCGGCCGGCGACCGGGCTTTTCACCAACCCGGCTAATCTCTGGCGGTTTTATCATCTCATCCGGTATTTGCAGCCCATCTCTAAGCTCGAGGTCCGCCACATAGTTGAAATAAACTTCTTTCCTCCGGGCATCTACAGATTTTTTAACCAACTGAAGGCGGACGATATCATCCCCGCTCAAGTTTAGTTTTCGAGCAGCTTCTTTATATATATCCCCATCCTTGTGGTCCAGTGGCAATTTAATATTCCGCACTCTAACCTTCATTCACTGTTCAACCTCGTTTTCAGACGTCTGCCTGATATCTACGTCTACCACAACACGGGAAGGATAGACTTTTAATCCTTCAGGCTGGACAACATTCACTTCCAGGCTGAATGGGTACTTCTTTGCGGTTATATCAATTTCTTCAGTACTCAGCTGCTCAACTGACGCCAAACGGATACTGTTCCCCAAAATACTCACTGTTTCCGGATACACGCTCACCTGCACCAAACTATACCCCTCTTCCGGGTCGCCTCTGGTCGCAGGAATCACAGGCACCTTTTTAAACTCCTTCTCAGGAACCACCGCTGCATAAACCACGGCAGTATCAGGGATTATCTTTATATTTTCGCTGATAAGGCTGCCATTGGCATCCCGAGCCAAAAGCTTGGCTGTGAAAGAGCTGGTATCCCTGATATCTCCCAGGTCAACAGGACACACCACGGCTGCGACCCTTTCAACCGCACTCCTCTCTCCTGTAATAGTGCATCTGTCGGGAGTCGTGACTATATCAAGCAGCTCATAGCCTTCGGAGGGGTTTCTGCTGATCTCACATTTTACAGGAAACATATACTCTTTTGTCTTTTCCAGCATAACCTCAACTTTATTCGGCTTAACACTGGTGAACATAGCGCCTTTTACCGGTTTCACATTTACGGGCAGCTGGTAAGTCCCTTCAGTAAGCCCGGAAAGGTCTACCCAGGCAATGATGTCCCCGGTTTCCTGGAATACACCCCACAGTTTGACAGACACTGTATCAGGCCCTTCCACACTCAGCCCTTCCGCGAGGTGGCGATACTCCAGCTCTGTTTCTGCCACATTTCCACGCGCAGTCAGCTTACCCTGGTTTACCACATACAGCCACAGCAATACTGCCATTGCAATTGAGACCAGTTTAAGCCCTATCGTCCTTGGCGCTGCCTTTTTCCCTGAATTCATCCGCCCACCTCCTCCAGAGGGAACTGCCCCATTTCGCATTTCTCGCCATTTCTTCTTCCAATATGTCTTTCAAGCTTTCGGCATCCAGGTAACGCTGCAAATTGCCGTCTTTGGCCAGAGACACCGCTCCTGTTTCTTCTGAAACTATGACGGCTACAGCGTCAGAAACCTCAGTAATTCCCAGCCCTGCACGGTGGCGGGTACCGAGGTCCTTGTCAAGATAGGGGCTGTCAGTAAGAGGAAGAAAACAAGCTGCCCTGTCGATACGTCCTCCGGAAATGACTACTGCACCGTCATGGAGAGGAGAATTGGGCATAAAAATATTAACCAAAAGGCTGGAAGAAACAAGCGCGTCCAACTGCACACCGCTCTCTGCATACTCAGCTATACCCGTTTCCCGGGTAAGTACAAGCAAAGCTCCTATTTTATTGCGAGACAGAACAGCTACCGCATCACATATCTCCCGTACCACATTCTCATATTCCTCCATCTGCATGGTTACGGTCCATCTGGTAAAAAAGCTGCCTCTTCCTATCTGTTCCAGCAGTCTCCTCATCTCCGGCTGGAAAACGATGGGGATCGCTATGGCGAATAATATCCACAATTTTTCCATAAGCCAGTTTATCATATCAAGCTTTAAAAAACTGGCTGCAACAGAAAACACCAGCAAAAGTCCCAACCCCTTCAGGAGCTGCTCTGCTCGTGTTCCTTTTATCAAACGCAGTATACGGTAAAATATATAAGCCACAATGGAAATATCTATTAAACTGCGAACAATATTCCAAGGGCTTGCAAATACCCCCGACAAAAACGTAAAATCCAAAAGCCTTCCCCCATGTCCCAGATTAATCATATTATGCCACAGGGAAAATTTTTAACAAGTTTTTATATAATCTTTCATTTTACAATAGATTGGAAATTTGCAGCTTCTCAAATATTATCTCCTGTAATGGAAAACAGCCAGTACTCCTTCTTCCACTCCTATCGTGCCTGTCTCTGAAGCCAGCACATTTGATATGGTGTAAGGATTCTTCTGCTCCAGCACCGCGCCCGCAAGAGGAGAATCAAAGCCTTCCTCATATACCCCTCTAGCTTCTTCACTGAGCGCAATTACGGAAACTATGTCGCCTTCCCTTCCTTCTATCTTCAACTCCCGGGTTACAAGGTATACGGTGCACTCCGGACTGTAATGGACAATTCTCCTGCCTTTTTGTGCAAGCTCTATACCGCAATACAAATTGGAAAGAAAATGATCGAGCCTCTTCCCCAGGGTCCCCAGGAGTACAATCTCTTCAGTTCCAAGTTCATCAGCGACAGAAAGGGCAAGCTGTATGTCAGTGAAATCCTTCTTCTGGGGATATTTTTTCATTATCACATCATTAGCTAAAAAATAATCCTTAACCTCCGGCAGGATTGAGTCCATATCCCCTATTATATAAGAAGGAAGGACCCCCATCTTATAAGCGTAGTTAGCTCCCCCATCGGCACAGAGAATCAGGTCAGCTTGAAGAACTGCCTTGTCATAAGTATCAAGTTTTCCATATTCACCATTAGCTAAAATTATGCATTTCATATCCTTTCCCCTGTCCCTTCTTAACAGTTCTATTGTATCAAATTCCTTAGGACCTTACATTTGATATCGAAATAAAAATAAAAAAAATTATTGGAACCTCGAAATTGTCACTTTTATCTTGAAAAATCCCGTTTTAGAACTCGGGACCGCAAAATTATCGGGCTTATTTCTTTTTTTCAACAAATTGACAAAAAAAAATTATTCAATATAATATAATTCAATTGAACTAATTCAAGCAAAGGAGGAAAAACAATGGCTCACGTAATTACAGACGAATGCATTAGCTGCGGAGTATGCGCCGATGAATGCCCAGTTGGGGCGATAAGTGAAGGAGAAGACAAATACGTAATCGACCCCGAACTCTGTACCGATTGTGGTGCCTGTGCCGAAATCTGCCCGGTAGAAGCAATAGAAGGCGAAAAGGTAGAACAGGATTAAAGGCGTCATATAACAGTACGAAATAAGTCTCAGAGCAAAAAACCCTTAACGGGTTTTTTCTACTTTAAACCCGGAAAATTAAGCTGTCTCAGAGCCTCATAAAGTATAACGGCTGCTGAGTTGCCTAGGTTGAGCGATCTCCCTATATCCAGCATAGGTATTCTTATCTTTTGATCTTCAGAATAAGCAGCAAGAATTTCCGCAGGCAAGCCTCTGGTTTCCGACCCGAAGACAAGAACATCCGCTGTCCGGTATTTTATTTTGTCGTACCTTTTGGCAGCCTTGGTGGTTGCCAAGTAAATGTTTGCCTGCGAGAAAAATTCAGCCACTTCCCAGAAACTTTCCCACACTTTTATGTCCACCTTGTCCCAGTAATCGAGCCCGGCCCTCTTTAAATAGCGGTCTCCCATGGAAAAACCCAAGGGTTTGACCAGGTGCAGGGAAGTCTTGGTCAAGGCGCACGTCCGGGCGATATTCCCGGTGTTTTGGGGTATTTCTGGTTCCACAAGCACTATGTGCATTTTTCCCTCCGCATAATCGAAAATATTTTGGTTTTAAAGAAAATTATACCTCAGCATGCCTATCATAACAAAACAGCACCAGGGAAAACTAATTCAAAACGTAAAGGAGAGATGCACTTGCTGCTCAAATTAAGGAAAATAATCGTATTATTCATGACTATTTCCCTTTTCTCCTGCTGTAGTGCCGGCTGCGAGCAAGCCGAAAAAAAACCCCTGCCGCAAAAGCCGGCTCAAATAGCGCCAGAAGTCGCTAAATACAAAGAAGAACCGGCTATCAGCCTTTACCGCACTGCAACAGGCGGAACAGAAAACCTAAAGCTTGAAGAATATATCAAAGGAGTTGTAGCCGCAGAAATCGGACCGGAGTTCCCTATGGAGGCCCTCAAGGCCCAGGCTATAGTAGCCCGGACGATGACCCTGGCACTGCTGGAATATGAAAATGGTACCCGAGGGCAACACGGCACCGATGCCAGCGATGACCACACTGAATTCCAGGCCTATGATGAAAAAAAAATCACCGACAAAATAACCAAGGCAGTAGAAGAAACTCGCGGCCAGGTAATGCTTTACAACGGCAAATTTGCCTACGCCCTGTTCCATTCAGTGTCTAAAGATAAAACCGCCAGCATAGAAGAAGGATTTCCTAAACTGAAAAACAAAGCCAGCTATCTCACACCGGTAAAAGCCTACGGAATAGACAAAGCCCCGGAAAAATACAGAAACTGGACTGTTAAAATACCGCGCTGGGAAATAAAAAACATCATGGGAAGCAAAGCCGGTTCCCTGGATGACATTAAAATCAGCAAAAAAGGCCCCTCTGGAAGAGCTGTGACCATCAGCGCAGGGAAAGCTTCTATCCCCGCGGTCGATCTCCGGGAAAAAATAGGTTTTGACCGTCTCTACTCCACCCAGCTAACAAGCATAAAAGCAGAAGGCAACAATATTGTATTCAGAGGCAGCGGCTGGGGACACGGTGTAGGCTTGGAACAATGGGGGGCTTATGTCTTGGCTGAAAAAGGAAAAACTGTTAAGGAAATAATAGGACATTATTTCCCCCGTACCCAGTGGTACCAGCTTTACCAATAAAGGGGCAAACCCAGGGACGGTTCTGGCGTTTCCTAGTGC
>JACIYB010000134.1 GCA_014360155.1 Syntrophomonadaceae bacterium | reverse complement strand
CGGCGGAGGCTTATCGCAAGATAAGGAATACATGCCGGTTTATACTGGGGAATCTTTTTGACTTTGACCCCAACAGGGACAAAGTAGAGTACAGCGAACTTTCTGAACTAGATAAATGGGCTCTGTTGAAGCTTCATAAACTGGTCAGAAGAGTGAGCAAAGCATATGAAGAGTACGAGTTTCATGTGGTATTCCATTCTATCCATAATTTTTGTACTATAGAATTGAGCAATATATATTTTGACATCCTTAAAGACAAGCTTTATTGTTCACTACCGGATGACCCGGAACGGAGGGCTGCACAAACAGTGCTCTATGAATTGATAAATTCACTGGTAGCTGTGCTTGCTCCTGTCTTGGCTTATACCAGTGAAGAAATCTGGAGCTATCTCCGGGAAGAAAATCAGCCGGAAAGTGTGCAGTTGCTGGATTTTCCTGAGCCTAATGATGAATATATAGATGATGAACTGGAAAATCGCATCAACAGAATTTTGGACGTGAGGGAAGTGGTTACCAAGGGGCTTGAAGAGGCTAGGAGCAGAAAAATAATAGGACATTCGCTTGGAGCCTGGGTAACCATATATGCTGATGAACGGTGGTTGAATTTCCTAAAGTCAACGGCAGATTTGGATAAAATGTTTATTGTTTCCCGGGTTGCTTTGGCGAAAGAGGGAGAACGTCCTGATGAGGCTTTATCGCTGGAACAGGTGCCGGGTGTATGGGTTGCGGTTAAACCTGCTGAAGGCAGCAGGTGTGAACGCTGTTGGATTATTGACCTTTCAGTTGGGCTGGATGATAAACATCCTACCTTATGTAAGAGGTGTGTCCAGGCAGTTATGCAGCTGGAGTGATAGGAGGGTTTAAGGTGGAGGAAGGAAAACGCTTAATAATAACGGTTTTGGGTTACGATAAAGTGGGGATAATAGCAGCTATATCGACCATCCTGGCTGAAAACAACATAAACATCCTGGATATCAGTCAAACTATTTTGCAGGGTTTTTTTACCATGGTAATGGTGGTTGACAGTGCTGAAAGCAAAGTGGATATAGCTGAACTGAGAGACCTACTGGACCAAAAGGGCCGTGAGATGGAACTGCAGATAACCGTACAGCATGAGGACATATTCAAGTTTATGCACAGGATTTAGTATATTATATGGCCAAGGGGGGGAATGATCTTCTCCCCTTCTTATTTTCATTAAAGTGAGGGGGCTTATGGTATGCATTTTAGTATCAGCAAGGAGGAAATTCTGGAAACAGTCCGCATGGTGCAGACTGAAAATCTTGATATCAGGACAATAACAATGGGAATAAATATTCAGGATTGTCGGGGGAGTGACGGCAGCAGCACTGGTCGGAAAATATATGACAAAATAGTCCAGTGCGCTCGGGATCTGGTAAAAACAGGAAATGATATCGAAAAAGAATACGGCATACCTATTATTAACAAGCGTATATCTGTAACCCCTGTTTCTATGGTAGTGGATGGGCTTTCACAGGACGAAGTTGCTGTAGTGGGGAAGTATCTTGAAAAAGCCGCTGTAGAAGTAGGGATTAACTATTTGGGCGGTTTTTCTGCCCTGGTGCATAAAGGCTTTACTCGCGGAGATTTGGCAGTTATAAACGTTATTCCCGAAATACTGGCTAGTACAGAAAGGGTTTGCTCGTCAGTGAACCTGGGGACAACTGCAGCAGGCATAAACATGGAAGCCGTATACCTGATGGGAAAGATAATAAAGAAGACAGCGGAATTGACGGCTGACCGGGACGGGCTGGGCTGTGCCAAACTCGTAGTGTTCTGCAACGCTGTTGAAGACAATCCCTTTATGGCAGGTGCTTTTCATGGTCCGGGAGAACCAGAATCTACGATTAATATCGGCCTGAGCGGTCCGGGTGTAATTTTGAATGCGGTAAAGAAATACCCCGATGTTGATCTGGGAGAATTGGCCAATATAATTAAAAACACGACTTTTAAAATAACCCGTACAGGAGAACTGGTAGGAAGAGTAGCTTCCAGGAGGTTGGGAGTCCCTTTTGGAATAGTAGACCTGTCTCTAGCTCCTACCCCGGCTGTTGGCGACAGTGTCGCTGATATATTAGAGGCGATGGGATTGGAGAAGGCAGGGACCCATGGCAGTACTGCTGCCCTGGCAATGCTGAATGACGCAGTAAAGAAAGGGGGAGCTATGGCTTCTTCCTATGTCGGCGGGCTTTCGGGGGCATTTATTCCTGTGAGTGAAGATGCGGGGATGATTGATGCGGTTGCAGACGGCGCCATGTCCATTGACAAACTGGAAGCCATGACCTGTGTGTGTTCGGTAGGATTGGATATGATAGCTGTACCGGGGGATACCCCTGATGAAACCATTTCTGCGATTATTGCCGATGAAGCTGCTATAGGAATGATAAACAAGAAAACTACAGCGGTCAGAATAATACCTGCACCGGGCAAAAAAGAAGGAGACTGGGTACAATTTGGAGGTCTTCTGGGCCGGGCGCCGGTGATGAAAGTTAACAGCTATTCAGCAGCGAATTTTATCCGTCGTAAAGGCAGGATACCGGCTCCTGTACATTCTCTCAATAACTGACATACATTTAAATAATAAATATTAATTTATTTAAAAAGTATTTAAGCGGTCTTATTTGGAATAATAATAATTAATAAGCCGGAGGTAACTGAGGTGAAACGAGAACCCGGACAGTCCTGCGACAAGGAACTGTTGGAGAAACTCTCTACCAGGGTAGATAGGCTGGCTGATAGTATGGAAAAGATGCGGTTGGCCGAATATGTTGAGATGATCGACCGTCCTCGCCGCCTATTGTACATCAACTTTCTTCTTGGGGTTGCCCGGGGATTTGGAATGGCGATAGGATTTACAGTCTTGGCAGCTTTGGTTATATATTTATTGCAAAAACTTATAATGTTTAATATGCCCATCATAGGAGATTTTATTGCTGATATAGTCAAAATTGTGCAGGAGCAGCTTGAGTTGAGAAGATAATTATTACCGGAAGAGGTGTTGGCGGTTGTATTATTATGATAAATTACAGGCCAAGAAGCAGGAAATCGAAAGATTAATCCAGGAGAAGCAGGGAGACTTGATGTCTCCTCTGGTAGAATCGACGGGTGAACTGTCCTTATATGACCAGCATCCGGCAGATATAGCTTCTGAAGTTTATGAGAGGGAAAAGGACTATGGTATGCTGGAGTTACTGGAACTTGAACTGGAAAAGGTAAACGATGCCCTGGACAAGTGCGCTAAAGGCCAGTATGGAATGTGTGAAATTTGCGGCAGGAACATAGAACCTGCCAGGTTGGAACGCGTGGTAAATACTACCCTTTGTTCAAACTGTGCCCGGGGGATAAAAGATAAATTTACCCGGCCTGCTGAGGAAGACATTACTTCTCCTGGGGATATGGCGGACATGGGAGAAACATTTCAGGTCGGAGGGTATGAATTCTATGAAGAATAGGCAGCAGCGGCCGCAGCTTGCTTGCCAAAAATGCCCATAAGATTTATTATTAGATATAAAGAGGGCTGTAGTAAACATGAATGAAGGAGGGCAGACTAAAATGAAGATCGGGATATTTACAGACAGCTACAAACCGTATACCAGCGGAGTGGTTACTTCTATACTGACTTTCAAAGAGGAGCTTGACAAACTAGGACATGAAACGTTTGTCTTTGCTCCAAGCTATCCCGGTTATAATGAGCAGGAAGAAAACGTGTACAGGTTCTATTCACTGCCTGCTCCCACGAATCCCGACTACAGTTTGGCTGTTCCAGTACTGCCGGGCATGAATTTGCTCATAAAAAAACTTGACCTCGATATAATTCATGTTCACTCTCCTTTTACGATGGGAAGGCTGGGGATGCATTATGCCAGGAAGCATGATATACCCATAGCCTTTACTTATCACACCCTTTATGATCAGTACGTGCACTATATCCCTGTAGCACAGGATTTAGCAAAAAAAATCGCCATAAAATACAGTATTAACTTCTGCAACAAATGTGACCACGTGATAGTGCCGAGCAGCAAGGTGGAAGAACTTCTGCGCCGTCATTATATAAAAACCCCGGTGACCGTAATACCTACCGGAGTGCCGCTGCATAAATTCACATGTGAAGATCCGGCATGGCTTAAGAAACATTATAATATTCCAGAAAAAAATAAAATCCTGCTTTTTGTGGGCAGGTTGACCAAAGAAAAGAATCTGGTATTTTTAATTGATGCCTTTAAAAAAATTAAAGGCATGAATCCACTTGTGAGTTTAGTGCTTACAGCCCAGGGTCCTCTGGAAGAAGAGCTGAAAAAACACGTTACTGGATTGGATCTTTCTTTGGAAACTGATGTGATATTCACGGGTTCAGTTCCATTTAATACCCTGGTAAACATTTATTTTTCTTCGGATATTTTTGTTTTCTCTTCTATGACTGAGACCCAGGGACTGGTTCTGATTGAAGCGATGGCTGCCGGACTGCCTGTAGTAGCAGTAAGGGCTTACGGGGTTCAGGACATGGTGGATGATGGGCTTAACGGGATTTTGACCTCACCGGATATTGACGAATTTGCCGGCGCGGTATGCAGGCTTTTAACTGATGCTGGGGTTTATGAACGTCTTAAAACGAACGCTCTAGAAAAGGCCAAAAGCCTTTCTTCAGCCAATATGGCGAGGGTTTTAGAAAGTCTTTACCGGGAACTGGGCAGCAGCAGATCTCGCTGTCACAGAACATTTGAAAAAACTTCCTAGTGTTGTTCCTATTTAATAAACGCTGAAAACGGCCTGTGAGATCAGGCCGTTTTTCAATTACAAAAATATTTCTCCTGTTAATTATATTGTGCTAAATTTATTAATGGACAGGTAATCTAAAAGGACATATTTTGATTAAAATAGTGATTCTACTGCAAAAGTCCTGAGTTAGCCTGGTATCCCTTTCGTCGCGAGACAAGCGGATGGTGTTGCCCGTACGGAAGTCTGGCGACGAATATTTATACATTTAAACCAACAGCTTATAACTTTCAGCAGTGAAATCAATAGCCGGAGTGAAAAAATGAACAGGCTACTTATAGTCCTTGCCATATTGGCGGGAAAAATCACAATGTTTTTCAGCAGGATGACTGGCAACCAGGGAAGCAATCTGCCTGGTATAATAGCCAGGAAAATTTGTCCCGGCATACTGCGGTATCTGGCTGGGAATGTCACCGGAAGCATTGTCGTTATAACCGGGACCAATGGGAAAACGACAACAAGCAACATGGCAGCGGAGATCCTGAAAGAAAAAGGTTACAATCCAGTACATAACCGGGCAGGGGCAAATATGCTTGCGGGCATTACTGCTGCTTTTATAGAAAAGGCTGATTTTTGGGGCAGGCGTCGGTTCGATTTTTCCATATTGGAAACTGATGAAGCTACTGTCCCTCTTCTCGTCAAGGAGGTCAACCCCCGGTTTCTGCTTATTACCAATTTCTTCAGAGACCAGTTGGACAGGTACGGTGAACTCGACCGCACTGTAACCCTGATCAAAGAAGCCGTCAGGGACAAAGACGTAGAGCTTATCCTCAATGCCGATGATCCCCTGATGGTGAGCTTTCGGGAAGAAGCCGGGCTTAAGTGCTGGTATTATGGTTTTGATGATACCGTGTACGATACCTTTGAAGGGGCAGAGAGCAGGGAAGGGAGGT
>JACIYB010000133.1 GCA_014360155.1 Syntrophomonadaceae bacterium | reverse complement strand
TACTCGAAAAGGCTGGACGAGTGGGAGAGCGCCTTCGGGGAATGGCGGAAAATGTCAGGGCTTATGCAACGGGAGAACGCGGCGCTGAGCGAGCGCGTGACGCGCTTGAGTCAGCAGGTGGAACGCTTGAGCGGGCAACTGCAGCGTTTGAGCCGGTAGTGCAGCGTCATGAGATGGCCGTGGCCGCAGAACGGGCGCACGAGCAACGGCAGCACGAAAAGGAACTGACGGAAGCGCGTTCCCGGCAGCGAAGCTATGACGGTCCGTCGCTGGGCTGAAATGCAGGAAAACAGGGTTCTCATCGGGCATTTACGCTGAAACCGGATGTCATTCACCTGGCTGCATGGCTATGCAGCCAGGTAAAATTTATCTGTCGCGAACGGGGCGGTTTATCGGGTGGTTTGTTGCCGGTTTTACCTGACTGCCACCCCGTTCGCGGCGAACCCGTCCGGGGCGGTGCGGGCAACGGGTGTTATGTTTAATCAGCGTGAACGGCAGATACAAAAAAGCCCCGGAGGGCTTTTAACTACTGACTTATTTTTTTGAAGATTTGCTGGGTTTCAATTTGTCAGTATTTCCCGGCGTTTTTTTATTGTCACGCTGGCGTTTATCAGGTTCCCCTGTTGAATCGGCAATTCGTTTCGGACCCGGCTTAAGACCCATAATCGTTATCCTTTCAATAGTTAAGAGGAAAGCCCTCAAGCTAGATATATTGACCGCGTTACGGATTATCAAGAGGGGCTAACAAGATTATTTTTTGTTCTTTTAGGTTGATTGTGGTACTGTTGATATACATGTATAGCAAATGGTGTTCGGGAGGTTTATATGCTTGCTATCCGGTTATCTGATGAGATTGAGTCCCGTCTGGACTCGCTGGCGAAGCAAACCGGCAGAACAAAGACGTTTTATGCGCGGGAAGCAATACTGGCGCATCTGGAAGACCTGGAGGATTATTATCTTTCAGCAGAAACTGCTGCACGCGTTCGCCGTGGTGATGAAGCAGTGCATTCGTCTGAAGACGTGAGGAAGTCACTTGGTCTGGACGATTAACTATTCCGATCGGGCGCTCAAATCGTTACGCAAGATGGACAAACAGAACGCACGACGGATTGTGGATTTTATGAGTTTACGCATTGCAGTTGCTGCCGATCCTCGCCAGTCAGGGAAGCCGCTCAAAGGTGAGCTGGGCGAGTTCTGGCGCTATCGGGTGGGAGATTATCGCGTTCTGTGTGAGATCCGAGATGACGAGCTTGTTATCCTTGCCGCCACGATTGGACATCGCCGCGAAGTTTACGACTGAAGCCCGCTATGCGGGCTTTTTTGATGCCGACAACAGGTATTATGGTAAATACTCGACTAACTACGTGTTCTACTGTTTGTCGGTTTTAGTTAACCAGCAGGTTGTCTTAACGATAATGTAGCCGTTATTTTTAACTAATAAGGTCATATTGTTAACGTCAGGCATAATAAAAGACATTATGGCCTCAGAGTTATCATCAGAAGCAGCTCTCTGCATTACTACTTCGATTCCCTTTTCTTTGAATCTATAAGTATCCAGTTGCCTATTAAACTTAGAAAGACCTACAACCATACTTAGTTTGTTATCTTTAACAGTAAGAGATGCTTCCTGAGTACCATTACATCGGTAGTAAGCGGTGTAACCGTCAGCAAAAGATCGACCGGGGAATATAAATGCTAGGAACGCAATTAACCAATACATAGTTGAGAATCTTGGTATTACACATTTCACTATCCTCTCTTTCATTTTTCGTTCACCATACTTTGTTATCTGATTTTTAATTTTTCTATTTTATAAACCAAGTCTCTACCAAAAAGGCGAAAATTATCCTCAAATAATAATAATTGTTTAAGAACATCCATGAAAGCAGCTGCTTCACCCTCAGTTATGGGAGCTACTCTATATAACATATAACCTGAGTTAAGGGTTTCTTTTATACTTTCTTCAATGCTCATTATAAATATTAGTGGATTATCATTTTTCTTCCCCCATGGGTTTCTAATTAATCCTTCGATGTACTCAGGTCCTTTGCGTCCTATTGCCTGCGCAATATTTTTTATTTCATCTGCGTGAGGGCTTTGTTGTACAG
This sequence comes from Syntrophomonadaceae bacterium, assembly GCA_014360155.1. Taxonomy (GTDB): domain Bacteria; phylum Bacillota; class Syntrophomonadia; order Syntrophomonadales; family Syntrophomonadaceae; genus JACIYB01. The sequence continues at coordinate 3,613 of JACIYB010000133.1, read as the reverse complement.
CTTTGTTTATGCCTGCTTGAGTGATTTTCAGAGACTCTACACCGTGTATGTTGTATGAGATAAAATGTAATAAATTAAGATGCAATGCAATTAATCCATTTTTGTTTACATCTGAGTATTTGGATAAAAAACGTAATGAAGTGTTAACTCTCCCTTGAAGCCTAACAATTGGGAGTGCTGCCTTGTATATTTCCTTCTCCGTTAAATACCGTTTAAAAAACATAATTCTCCGCCTCCGTATAGCGTGCCTATTTTATTTCGTCGTAAAACTTAGCTCTGAAATATTCCTTTAGAACCATCATGTCATTAATAATTGAATCTATCTCATCCATTTTTTCTTGGTATTCTTTTAATGGTGAAGGGAGCGGTAACTCAATATTTGAAAAGTGATTGGCGAGATAGGGATCAAGGTTTCTCATCCATTCAGGCTTTTCGCCAATGCGTTCTTCAACTGAAAGTGAACCTGATAATCTCTGGTTAATAAGATCACTTAGACTCATTTTGGTTTTATTCGAAAGCCGTTGTAAGGATTGCTTTAATCCTATATCTAGCATGATATTTGTTCTTTCTCTCATTACCCCCCCTTGCTATTGCGTTTTTTGTTGCGCACAAAGCTACCATTGCGCATTAAGAAACGCAATAAAAAAGGAGGGAGGGAGTGGTTTGTACATGATGTGCAGTGCGCTGAGGGCATCAGTGGCGGGTGTTTTTCCGTGGGATGGATGGAGCTCCGGGGATAACAGAACTGACGATCATTTAAAGGATCTTCTTGAGATCCTTTTTTTCTGCGCGTAATCTCTTGCACTGTAAACGAAAAAACCGCCTGGGGAGGCGGTTTGATCGAAGGTTAAGTCAGTTGGGGAACTGCTTAACCGGGTAACTGGGTATACGAGACCGCAGATACCAAAACTGTTCTTTCAGTGTAGCCGCAGTTAGGCACCCACTTCAAGACCTCTCAATATCTCTCTCGTATATATCCAGTTACCAATGGCTGCTGCCAGTGGCGTTTTTGCGTGTCCGTCCGGGTTGGACTCAAGATGATAGTTACCGGAAAGGGCGCAGCAGTCGGGCTGAACGGGGGGTTCGTGCATACAGCCCAGCTTGGAGCGAACGACCTAAACCGAGCCGAGATACCAGCAGCGTGAGCTATGAGAAAGCGCCACGCTTCCCGAAAGGGAAAAAGGCGGAACAGGTATCCGGTAAACGGCAGGGTCGGAACAGGAGAGCGCACGAGGGAGCCGCCGGAGAGAAATCACCGGCATCTTTAAGTCCTGTCGGGTTTCGTCCTCCTCTGACTTGAGCGTCCATTTCTGTGATGCTCGTCAGGGGAGGCGGAGCCTATGGAAAAACGGCAACGCCGCATCCTTTTCTCCGGCCCTTTCTGATTTGAGCGCCTTTGCTTTATCCCGTTATCCGTGAGTCGGTCACGCCCGCCGCAGCCGAACGGCAGGAGCGCAGCTACCGAGTGAGCGAGGAGGCGTCATTTCATCTGTCCGTGCATGGTATTGCGGACGCTCCTGAGCCACATATCACACCTGCCACATGAGGCACTTTCATGAATCGTGCTCTCATGCCAACATAGTAAGCCAGTATACACAGCGTAAACGCTGTGACTGGTTCAGGGCTGCGCCCCGAAACCCGCTAACACCACTGACGCGCTGGCGCTTGTCCAACGCCGGAGCGACCCGGAAAACTTTTCCGTGCCGTCCGGCGTTTGCGAAGGAGGGATAATGCAGAAGCCGAAGAAGAAGCCGCTCGTCGTAAAAAAAAGATCCTGGCATCCGGCAGTGATGGCAAATCTGATGCGTCAGGCACAGGAGGAAGATTACCGCCGGGAGCAGATGGCAGAGCTTGAGCGTTCAGCCCGGTCACATTTTGCGGATATCGGAGGAGAGGATGGCGGTTAAGCGTACCCGTTTTTTAGGTATCCGGGTGACCGATGGGGAGTACCAGCAGCTGCTGGAGCGCTGCAATGGAAGGCAACTGGCGGTGTGGATGCGGGAAACCTGTCTCGATACGCGCCCGGCGCGGTCGTTGCGGCTGCCGTCCATCGATCCGGTTTTGCTGCGCCAGCTTGCCGGGATGGGGAACAACCTCAACCAGATCGCCCGGAAAATTAACGGCGGCCAGTGGTCAGGCGCTGACCGGGTTCAGGTGGTGGCCGCGCTGATGGCCATTGATGCCGAACTCGAGCGGCTGCGGCATGCCGTGCTGGAAAAGGGGGCAGACGATGATCGTTAAGTTTCATCCGCGAGGGCGAGGCGGCGGTGCCGGGCCGGTGGATTATCTGCTGGGGAAAGACCGCCAGCGCGACGGGGCCATCGTCCTGCAGGGAAAGCCGGAGGAGGTCCGGGAGCTTATCGACGCCTCGCCCTACGCCAAAAAGTACACCTCCGGCGTCCTGTCTTTTGCTGAACAGGATTTACCGCCCGGCCAGCGTGAAAAGCTGATGGCGAGCTTCGAGCGGGTTCTGATGCCCGGACTCGATAAAGACCAGTACAGCGTGCTGTGGGTTGAACACCGGGACAAGGGGCGGCTGGAACTGAATTTTCTGGTACCGAACACGGAACTGCTGACCGGCAGGCGTCTCCAGCCGTACTACGACCGGGCAGACCGTCCGCGCATCGATGCGTGGCAGACCGTGGTGAACGGGCGACTGGGGCTGCACGACCCGAACGCACCGGAGAACCGGCGCGCGCTGGTGACGCCATCTTCGTTACCCAAAACGAAGCAGGAAGCCGCAGAGGCTATTACGCGGGGCTTACTGGCCCTCGCCTCGTCAGGGGAGCTTAAAACGCGTCAGGACGTCACTGAGGCGCTGGAAAGCGCAGGTTTTGAGGTCGTGCGCACCACAAAGAGCAGCATCAGCATTGCCGACCCGGACGGAGGGCGAAACATCCGACTTAAGGGAGCCATCTATGAACAGTCTTTTAACGCTGGCGAAGGACTTAGAGCAGAAATCGAAAGCGCAGCAGCAGAGTACCGGCGAAATGCTGAAAGCCGCATTCAGCGAGCACGAGAAGTCTGTCAGAGCGGAACTGAGCGAAAGCGGGAAGAGAATCAGCGCCGCCATCCGCGCCCACGAGCAGGGTATGAGCGCGGCCATGCAGTCGAACCGCCTGAGCGTGATGCGTATGGTCGGGCGGACATGGCTGACCATCACGATGGTGTCAGGACTGCTGTTCGCCAGCCTGAGCGGGGTGTTGTGGTATCAGGGGAGCTTGATAGCGTCAAATCTGGCCGAAATCGACCGGCAGAACGCAGCGCTGTCGAAGCTGAACGCGAAGACCTGGGGCGTGACGTACCTGGAAGACAGCAACGGACGTTTTCTGGTGCTGCCGAAGGGGACGGCCGTAGACAGGACGCAGAGCTGGACGGTCGGGAACGGGCGGTCGAAGCAGAACGCGCTGAGACTGGTGAAGGAGTAAGTGCCGATGACCGAGCTGGAAAAACAGTTGCTGAGCGCATTAGAGCAGCTACAGCAGGACTACTCGAAAAGGCTGGACGAGTGGGAGAGCGCCTTCGGGGAATGGCGGAAAATGTCAGGGCTTATGCAACGGGAGAACGCGGCGCTGAGCGAGCGCGTGACGCGCTTGAGTCAGCAGGTGGAACG
>JACIYB010000132.1 GCA_014360155.1 Syntrophomonadaceae bacterium | reverse complement strand
GCCCCAGGTGCTGGCAAATCCGAGGTTTTTCCAGCATTACCCGGAGCTCTTGGGCAATGTAATGAGAGACATATACAGCATTCCGGCTGCCCCTAAAAACAGGCTGTACCCGACCATCAAAAAATATTTACCTTTTGGTGAGCTGTGGAATATATTAGGGGATCTCAGGAAGGTGATGAAAATATGAGTATGACGATGGGATTAAAAGCCAAGCTGGGGCTTGATGTGTTCAAACCGGGGAAGGAAGCGCATATAAAGATAAAGCCGGGGATGGAAAAAGATCCGCGTCTAAAACGTGCTGTTCTGGTGTGCCCGGCAGGGTTATACAGTGAAAACAAGGCAGGAGAAATAGAATTTACAGTGGACGGATGCCTCGAATGCGGCACCTGCCGCATAGCCTGCGGTACAGAAGTGCTGGACTGGGGGTATCCAGAGGGTGATACGGGGGTCCAGTACCGGTTTGGCTGAGCAGTCAGGTCTATTGTAAAGTATATATTTGGACAATAGTCGACAATACTTGGTATACAAATTGATGATTGACAAACTATTTTTTTGCGGTTAGAATGCAGAAAAAAGAGGAGTTATCGAAGGTTTTTTATCTTAAGACCGCGAAAATGATTCCTTTCTGAGTTTTTCTCTCGGGACAGTGAAGGAGAAAAGGAGAAATGGAAGAAGGCGAGATGCAGGGCGATACCATAGGGTTGCGGTGTCCTGTGCATATAATCGCGCAAACTTCCTTCTTCTTAAGAGGAAGTTTACAATTGTTATTTTGTTATTCTGGGTAAAGAGAAAGGGGAGGTTATTGTGGATTTTAAATTAACGGAAGAACAAGAGCTGGTTCGTCAAAACATGAGGGAATTTACAGAGAAGTATGTCGACCCTATAGCTGCGGAGATAGACGAAAACAGCCGCTATCCGGCTGAAGTGATTGAGAAACTGGCAGAGGGCGGCTGGTTAGGTATGCCTTTTCCTCAGGAATACGGAGGGGCAGGTACTGACTACTTAACCTATATAATTGCCGTGGAAGAGATGTCTCGTTCTTGCGCGTCTACCGGTTTTACCATGTCATTACATATTGGGTTGGTAAGCGGTGCTATCTATAATTTTGGCAATGAAGATCAGAAAAAGAAATTTCTTGTGCCTATGGCAAAAGGGCAGTATATGGGTGCTTTTGCCTTTACAGAACCGGGGGCTGGCACCGATGTGAGCGCAGCGACATCAACCGCTGTCCTGGATGGTGATGAGTATGTAATCAATGGGACCAAGACATTTACCTCTAACGGTCCAGTAGCCGATATTTATGTTGCTTTTGCCTGGACTGACAAATCGAAGGGCAGAAAGGGCATGAGCGCTTTTATCGTGCCCAAGGGGACCCCTGGTTTGCGGGTAGGTGAGCATTTCAAGAAGATGGGTCTCAGGTCTTCGCAGACCTCGGAAATGATTTTTAAGGACTGCCGGGTACCTAAAGAAAACCTGCTGGGCGAGGAAGGCCAGGGCCTGCAAATCGCCATGGACAGCTTTGACCACGGCCGGATCGGGATAGCTGCTCAGGCAGTCGGGATAACCCAGGCGGCTTTGGATGAGTCAATCAGTTACTCTAAACAGAGGGTGCAGTTTGGGAAACCGATAGCGAGGCAGCAGGCTATCCAGTGGATGATTGCAGACATGGGTACGGATCTTAGTGCAGCCAGGTTCCTTACCTACCATGCGGCCTGGTTGAAAGACCAAGGGAAGCCGTTTAGTAAAGAAGCTTCTATGGCTAAGCTTTTTGCGGCAGAAATGGCTGCTAAACATACTTCCAAAGCGGTGCAAATCCACGGCGGGTATGGTTTTTGTAAAGGTTTTAAAGTGGAGCGGCTGATGCGGGACGCGAAGTTTACCGAGATTGGCGAAGGCACTTCAGAAGCCCAGAGGATGGTTATCGCTGGCAATCTGTTAAGATAATTAAAATTACAAGCGATTTATATTATATGGTCCGGCACTCAAGTGAGTGCCGGCTCCACTGTTAATTCGGGTTTATTCTTCGTATAGTTGTTATTTCATACTGTTATTTTACCAGCAGAATTAAAGCGAGGTGAAAGGCTGTGCCTAGGATTGTTGTTTGCTTCAAGTGGGTTATAGATGAAGCTTATATTAGGACAGGTGCTTCCCAGGAATTGGACCTTGAAAATGTGGATTACAAGCTCAGTGATTACGACCGCAATGCAATTGAAGAGGCAGTGCGGCTTAAGGAAGAGTATGGAGGGAGTTTGGTCGGGATTACGGTAGGCGTGCCTGAGGCTACCAAAGGTATAAAAGACGCCCTTTCTCGCGGACCGGAAAAAGCCTATTTTATAAATGATGCTTCTTTTGATAACCTGGAGCCGTCGCAAACGGCTACCATCCTGGCTGATGTGGTGAGTTCACAAATAGAATATGATTTAATAATCTGCGGTGAGGGGTCGAGTGATCTTTATGCCCAGCAGGTAGGACCGCGCCTGGCAGAAAAGCTGGGTATCCCGTGTATATCTTACGTCCAGAAACTGGGCATCGAAAATGGGGAAATCATAGCAGAACGCAAAATGGAAGAGGGGGTAGAAGTAGTAGCTGCTCCCATGCCAGCTCTGGTTACGGTTGTACCTGATATAAATTCTCCCAGGGTCCCAGGGCTGAAAGATACTCTGATGGCTTCCAAAAAGCCGGTGATAAGCATTACGAAAGACCAGCTGAGTCAAACGTATGAACCGTGTCTGCAGACTGCCGGTATTCTGGCAGCAAGTATGGAGCGAAATTGTGTAAAATTTGGGGGAGAGCTTGAAGGTATTGCTGGTTTTGTCGAGTCTTTACTAAAAGAGGGAGTAATTTCCTAGGAGGTGAGATGAATGGCTGGAGTTTGGGTTTTAGCAGAAAACCACCGGCAAACATTGGAGCTTTTAAATATTGGCCGGGTTTTAGCGTCAAAGCTGGGGACCAGATTGGCGGCTTTTCTCCTGCATGACCGTGAAATGGCACAGGAATACATTGAATATGGGGCTGACGATATTCTTTTGCTTCCTTCTCTTCCTGAAGACCAGTCGCTGGATGCTTATATACCAGTAATAGCGGAAGAAGCTCAGAAACAGGAGCCGGACATATTTTTGGTGGCTGCCACGCTTAGAGGCAAGGAAATAGCTGCTCGCATTGCCAGCCGGTTAAATACGGGGCTGTGCAGCGAATGTATATCCTTAACCCTGGACGAAAGCGGTAAAAATTTGGAAATGGAGCGGCTGATGTTCGGCGGGGCCGCGGCTCAGAAGGTGACCTGTCGGACCCGGCCCCAAATGGCTACTGTACCGCCCCGGACCTTCGAACCGGCTGTAAAGCAGAGCGGCAGGGAAGGACAGATAAAGGAGCTTCCAGTTCCCCCAGCGTCCGCATTAAGAGTGCTGGAGAAGAAGGCGAGGGCGCATGAAGCCAGCGACATAAGAGAAGCCAGGGTTGTTGTCTGTGCTGGTAGAGGTATTGAAAAGCAGGAAGATATGGCTTTAGTCCGGGAATTGGCTGAAGCAGTCGGCGGGGAGATAGCATGTACCAGGCCGATTTCCGAGGAACTGCACTGGTTGCCTGAAAATCTGTGCATAGGGCTGTCGGGAATAAATGTAAAACCGGATCTCTATATCGGCGTAGGGGTTTCTGGCCAAATACAGCATGTAACGGGCATTCGCGATGCGAAGGTAATTTGCGCCATAAATAATGACGAAAATGCTCCTATTTTTGAAGCTGCAGACTATGGTATTGTCGGGGACCTGTATGAGGTGGTGCCGAAGCTCATAAAGGAATTGAAAGGCGAAAAATAGCTGCACGGTTGTTGGCAGGTTTACAAAAAAGAACGCATCAGGGATAAAAAAAGGAGAGGCTTCCGGGAAAAACAGGAAGCCTCTTAATTTTTAAGCTAAGGCGTATAAAAGCGGTATAAAAAAGTTAAAATACCTAAAAAAGTAAAGGAGATGGAGAGATGAAAGCCGGTGTTCGCAACAGGTTCAATGGCACGATAAAAGACATAAAAAAGGGGACTGTGATGTCTCAGGTTACAGTACAGGTAGGTGATAATGAAATTACTTCGGTAATGACCAATGAATCTCTGGAAGATGCGGGTTTTAGGGTAGGAGACAATGTAACCGCCCTTACCAAGGCGATAAACGTTGTGCTGGTGAAGTGAGAAATTTTATTTAAAAGTCTCTGCTGCAAGGGATGAATACAAAACGAGTTTTGTTTTATCCCGGCTTTTAAAGTCAGGGCGGGAAGCTCCAGTATGCTGTATTTTTTGCGTTTCAATGATATAAAAGTAGCAATAAAGCAACAAAACCACCGGCAAACTGCCGGCGGTTTTGTTGCTTACAATAATTTATAATTGCCTTTTGCTAAGCGCCTACGCTTGTAGAGGTGTCCTTAATAAGGGGTCCCCCCAAAGGCAGGACTACCCTCCCAAAGGTTGTATTCAGTATAATGCCTGCAGCTGTGTACATGCCGAGAATACCGCTGATTAACATGAAAAGGGCTATAGTCGGGCCCGCCCAGGGAGCAGTTAGGATCGCCAAATCTTTAAAGGCTACAAGTACGGTTGCGACATCAAGCGCCAGAATTATACCTATTAGAGAAAGAGGCCCGCTCTTCAGGTAAGCCGGGGTCCAGAGGATCAGAGAGAACGAGAGTACGAGCCACGCCCAGCCGTCTATACGGGTGTCCATTGGCCAGCCGTGTATACTGGCGTAGTACTTGAAGATCATTTCAAGGCCGCCTGCCAGCATGAAGAAGGCGGCGAAGAAAGTAAACACGTTACCGCCTACAATAGCGCCTTCCATTAATTCCATGAGACCAACGATAAGCTGAACCACAAAACCGCCCAAAAGCCAGATGCCGAGCAGAGGTATGCAAGTGTGCTCAACTTTTCCGCCTAGCAAAGCGTAGAAAATGAAACACGCAACTCCTAGAGCTACCAACCCGGCTGGGGCTGGATTTGCCCATCCCTTTCCGTTTCCTGACATAAAAAACTCCCCCTTTTAATTATTAGTTCACCGTTGCAGGATTGCCTTAAGTCATGACCACCTCCTGTGATTTGAAATTTTGCTTAAAGGTAAAAGACTGTTCTACCTTTGAAGCCGACGACTGATAAAATAAAGCCGGTGTGTAGAAATTATATAATATAACAAAACGGCAGACGTTTCTGTTTGCTAAAAGATACTATAAAAATGCCGACTGTAGAACATAAAAACGACAGGCAATTTCGATTCCGACTTAATTTTTAGGAATCTGCCTGTCTTTTCTCGGAGCAGAATACACCAGATTTACCCCTCCTTGGTTTTTCTGAACCAGGTATTTGAACCGGTTATATTCAACAATCAGCTGCACGCCGTTATTATTATCGATGAGCCCTTTAAAACAAATGAATCCAGGATATCAGGCTAACATGATGCTTCAATTGTATAAAAAGAAAGAAGTTTTGTCAACATTATTCTCTGAATTTTGAAATAATTAGTAGGAAAATAGCTGTTTGGGGGTGAAGGCTTAAGGTCGCGCAGGGGGATAAAGGTGGTTGGGAAGCGGCTGAAAATATGCTCTTTGTGCCGCAACTTCCAATATTTTACTTTTTGAGTCATAAATAAAAGAAGAGACCGGAGCCAAGCGTTCTTAAGCCTTCACTCCCTATAGCCTGTTTTCATTGGTGGTTATGCCCTCGGGAACACCAGTGGTTAGCAGGATCTAAGGATATATTTTTATTTTAAAGAAACACATTGGTTAGGATTAACAAACCGCC
>JACIYB010000131.1 GCA_014360155.1 Syntrophomonadaceae bacterium | reverse complement strand
ACAATTTCCCAACCATGGTTCCCGGTACCCGGGCATCGCTGCAGGTAAGCAGGGTTATCCACGGCTGTTGCCGATAAGAACTCAGGCGAAATTCTTCTAACGGAAAGGCATCTTCAAAATCGCATATGCCTCTCTCCAAATCCTTTAAAAACGTTTCCCATTTTTCTGCTCCGATATTGGCTGTCAATATTTTTTCCTCCTTTAACATAAATTTTAGGTGCTGATATTTATACAATAATCAGCTATTATATACATTTCTTCATATATCGCCAACTAACCTCCTGAAAAATCTTCGATTATTCCGCAATATTCCCTCTAATAAACAATATCAACTCCCATGCCCGCAGGACATAACTGTTGATGGAAATAGGCAAGGGGATGGAGGCTTAAGCCTTCATCCCCTGCAGTTTTTTCGTGCTGATACTAAAACACTATTTTCCTTCCTCTTATGTTGACGTTCAATATTATTCCCACAGCCATTAAATTAGTCACCATAGAACTGCCGCCATAGCTTAGAAAAGGCAAGGGTATACCAGTTATTGGCATCAGGCCAAGAGACATCCCGATATTTTCAAAAATATGAAACAGCCACATAGCTGTAATACCAAGAACCATCAGGCTGCCGAATAACTCCCTGGCAGTATAGCTTATATAAATAGCCCTGAAAATAAATATGCCGTACAGAATTATTACGAAAAAAGCCCCCATAAACCCCAATTCTTCTCCTATTACCGCATAAATAAAATCTGTATGCTGTTCCGGCAGAAAATTCAACTGTACCTGAGTCCCATTAAAGAGCCCTTTGCCTGTAAGCCCACCAGAACCTATGGCTACCAGGGATTGAATAGTATTCCAGCCCAGCCCCCGACCTCCCTGCCCATCTTCATACGGGTTTAGGAAGATTGTGAGGCGTTTTAATTGATAATCTTCGAGCGGCAGCCATACACCGAACTTAAAATGTAAAACTAAAGCTATAGCAACAAATAAAACCGCCAAAAAAAGCATTATTGACAAAATCCTGGGGTTAGCACCTGCCATAAACATCATTACAACAGTAATAATAATATAAACTAGAGCTGTTCCTAAATCCGGCTGCAGCATTATTAAAATAAAAGGAATGCCCATATAAATTATGCACTGGAGCACCTGTCCCAGGGTATCGAGTTCTCCTTTTCTATTGCTCAAAAAATCCGCAAAGGATACGATCAAGATAATCTTTATGAATTCAGCAGGCTGTATAAACAGGGAACCTAAGCCGATCCAGCCTGTCGTCCCCCTGACTTCCCGGCCAAAAATAAGAACAGCCAATAAGAGCAACAATGAAAAAATATAAAGCAATGAACTGTAGTTTTTAAACAGAATGTAGTCATATTTTATAATTATCCCTGCTGCCAAAAAACCGACAAAAACAGCAAAAACTTGTTTTTTGACGTAATAATAGGGATCGCTGGAAATACCATAGCTGGCACTAGTAAGAACTATCACGCCAAAAGCAAGGATAAAAAATAAAACCAGGAGAAATGGTTTGTCGATAAATTTGAGCCGTTTTAACTCCAACCTCAAATGCCCCCCCTCCGTCCATTATACGTGCATTTTAAATTCCATGTCTACCTGGTAAATAAAGCTAACCGAAACACACGTTTCGGGCTTTTAGGTTTTTATACTTTTTACTCCCTTTCCCTTTTACGGTCTATTCCGCGTTACAGCCCTTTATTTTTGCTTCTCCCGTAATTCCAGGGGGAACAGCGCAGGAATTCGCGCACAAAAAAACACCCGGGGCTGTTCGTGCCTCTCCGAGCTTCTCCAAATAAAATCCGATTATATTATGCCTGTACTTCTACATCATTAGCAACTCTCTTAAAACCCTTAACCGGTATATTAGCAACCAGAGCTACTGAATTTTCTTCATTTTCCAAATGCACAGACAACGATTCTTCATCTATATCCATATATTCCCTGATGACTTTGATAAGGTCTTCTTTTAATGCATTGAGAAAATTGGGAGATACTGAAGAACGGTCATGCACTAATACTAGGCGCAAGCGCTCCCGGGCAATATCTTTGCTGCTTACAGATTCTTTTGTAAACATCTTAGCTAGAACATCTAACAAAATCATACCTCCCCTCCTATCTGGCAAGTTTTAATATTTTCTTAAACCTGTCCACAAAATTATTAGATTCATCTAAGGACAAAATAGGCACCTCTTCTCCTGTTATCCGCCGGGCAATACGGCGGTAAGCAGCTCCGGCCCGAGAAGTTGTTTCTATAACAACCGGTTCCCCGCGGTTGGTAGATACCACTATAGATTCATCTTCCGGCACCACACCCAGCAAATCTATGGAAAGAATATCAACTATGTCTTCAATGTTCATCATATCCCCCTTTTTTACCATTTTACCCCTCAGCCGATTTACGAGCAGTTGCGGACCGTTTAGTCCAGCGGCTTCTAAAAGACCGATAATACGGTCAGCATCTCTTACCGATGATACTTCGGGAGTTGCGACAACTATAGCATGGTCGGCTCCAGAAATAGCATTTTTAAATCCCTGTTCAATTCCTGCAGGACAATCAACCAACACAAAATCGAAGTCCTTACGCAGTTCGTTTACCAAATTTTTCATCTGATGAGGCGTTACAGCAGTCTTGTCCTTGGTTTGGGCCGCAGGTAAAAGGAAAAGCCCTTCAAAACGCTTGTCTTTGATTAAAGCTTGTTTGAGTTTACAATTACCGTTGACCACATCTACGATATCGAATACTATACGATTTTCCAGCCCCATAACTACATCTAAATTCCTCAAACCGATATCGCTATCTACCAATACTATTTTTTTGCCCATCATGGCCAGGGCAGTTCCCAGATTGGCAGTAGTCGTAGTTTTGCCTACCCCACCTTTTCCAGAAGTAATAACTAAAGCTCTACCTTTCATTCTTTTATCCTCCAATCATATTTTTAACTTCTCTATAATCACTTTCCCGGCTCTGATACGCGCTACTTCCGGACAGTCCACTACAATCTCTTCTCCATCCGGAGGACGAGTAATATGGTTGGCAATTCTCAATTGAGTAGGATTAAGTCGGTAAGCAGAAATAACAGCGGTTTCATCCCCGAACACTCCCGCATGCGCCATGCCTTTTAAGGCTCCCATAACCAGGATATTCCCCCCGGCGACTATTTCGGCTCCAGGATTAACATCTCCTAATATGACAACGTTTCCTTCCCCGAAAAATTTTTGCCCTGATCTCAAATGCCTACAAATTAAAACCGTCTCCTGATAGTAAGGAATGTGCCCGAGAAAATGAGTGTTACCGTCACTCTCCTTCGTATCCGAAGGAGGGCCGTTGGACATCAGCCCTTTTAAGTGCAGGCCGTAGCTAAGCAGTATTTCTTCAATTTCTCCAATCTGCTCCTTGTTCAAATTTATTTCTCCAATATCAACAGTAACCTGAGTACCTATTAAAAAGCCGTCACTAAAACCCAACCTTCTATCTAATTCTTTTTTGATTTCAGCGAAATCTTTCAAAGGCTTTAAATCTATAATCATTTCCCCGCCATTATTTTTAACTGTAACCGACACTAAACAACCCCCTTGTTTAAATTAATCACAAAAATCTTTTGCTACTAGTTCTACTATTTACATTTTTTTCCTTTAATGAAAAACAAAAAAATAAGGGAGACATGCACTAATTCTCCCTAACTGAGTCGTATACAAATAAAAAAATTATTCTATTATTCGCCAATACTATTCGACAAATCCTGTGACTGCTGTTCCTCTGCAGCAAGGTGATTTTTAATCCCGAAATACTGTTCAAACACATCCCGGGCAATCAGCCCGGCTGATTCGGACCCGCTGTAGCCGTATTCCACAACCCCTGCAAAAGCTATTTCCGGGTCATCAAACGGAGCAAAAGCAATAAAAACTCCATGAAATTCTTTGCTAGGATCATCACCCGCTCGTCCAGTTTGGGCAGTACCAGTCTTAGCAGCTATTTCAATGCCTTCGGGAAAATGATGAAACAAAAAATAAGCTGTCCCTCCTGGTTTGGTAACTTCAAGCATAGCTCTCTTAGTTTCTGAAATAGTTTCGGGAGCGACATCAACCCTCTTAACAAGCTGGGGCGCGATATCTTTTACCGTCTCATTTTCAGGTGATGCTATCCTGCTCACAATATACGGTTTCATAAGAAATCCGCCGTTAGCTATAGCAGCAGTATAACTCGCCATCTGTATCACAGTATAAGCATTATAACCTTGCCCTATAGACATATTAAAGGTATCAAATAACTGCCAATTTGTTTCAAACTTATATTCGATCTTATACTGGGCTTCTAGCCTCGCTTCTTCTTTCTTTTTCTGTTCGGCTATTTCGGCCTTTGTTCCCGCATCTTCAGCTTCCTGCATGAGTTTAGCGTATTTCCCTTCTAAATCCTTGCGCAGTGATTCGTATTTTTGCTCAATAAGAACGGAGTTACGTTCCTTTTTCCAGCCGGGGGTAGGCAGCAGGCCTTTCACCTCATACGGCAGATCAATTCCTGTCTTGGAACCTAAACCGAATTCTCCAGCTACGCGGATTATCTCTTCCTCCCCTGCCCGTCTCCCTACCTCCTGAAAATAGGTATTGCAGGACTTTGCCATTGCTGTGTAATAATTTACGTTACCATGAACGTCCCAACACTTAATATAAGGTGCTAACCAGTATGCCCCTTTACAATTAACTAAATCTTTTAAAGGATCTATCAGACCCTTTTCCAAGGCAGCCATTCCAGTTATCGGCTTAAAAGTCGACCCAGGAGGGTAGGACGCTTGTATAGCACGATTCAAAGCGGCTCCTGGTTTTATAGGGTCATATTCTGACCCCTGGGGTAAATAATACTCAACCAATTCAGAACTGATATTACCTCTCCAATCATTGGGATTCATAGAAGGTCTGCTGCACATAGCCAAGACTTCTCCGGTTTTTACATTTAACACTACAGCAGAGCCAACCTTAGCTTTAGGGTACTTTTTCTGCAGCTCCTCAAGCGTTGCATCCATACTTTTTTCAAGTACTTTTTGCAGTTCCATATCCAGAGTAAGGTAAAGGTTGTTCCCTGGAACCGGCTCCAGGGTGACAAGCTCCCTAATAGGACGCCCTTTAGCATCAACTTCAACCCTCTGCGCCCCGTTCCTGCCGCGCAATTCATGTTCGTACTGCTTTTCAAGCCCCGATTTGCCTATTAAACTATTGACACTGTATTTAGCCTCTGGCATTTGCGCAAGCTCTTCAGAGCTTATCGAATGGATATACCCCAAGACATGTCCAGCACAGGTCTCTTCTGGATAATACCGAAGAGGTTCAACAGAAATAGCAACCCCCGGCAAATCTCGACGGTTTTCCTCTAATATAACTACTAATTCCCACGGTATGTCCCTTATCACCGTTACAGGCTCAAAAAGCCTGTACTTCTGCAGCTCTATTCTCTCTTTTATAAATTCCACCGTAACTTCAGGATAATAATCCTTTATCAGATCGACTACTTTTTCAACAACAGAATCCTGATTATCGAATCCGAGAAAATTCAAGTTCAAAGTATATACCAGCTCATTGCCAGCCAGTATTTCACCGTTTCGCGCATAGATTTCTCCCCGGGGAGCCTTTATAGGTAATAAACGGATGCAGTTTTCTTTAGCTTGGGTTTGATATACTTCATTATGAAGCAATTGCACATAAACGAGCCTTAAACACAGTAATCCCAGCAGGACGACTGCAACACAGCTGTATATTTTCAATTTGTTTTTCATGCTGCTTGCTTCCATCTAAATCTCCCCACTC
>JACIYB010000130.1 GCA_014360155.1 Syntrophomonadaceae bacterium | reverse complement strand
CCCTTACCCCTTACCCCTTACCCCTCACTTAAAACAAAGGAGCAGCAAGATGTCTTAAAAGAAGAGAATAAATCATTAAAATAAAGATAAGGCCTTAATCTCACCCCTCACCCCTCACTATGACCGAAGGGAGTGCTTATGGAGCGTATAGGCGAATCAATCAACAGATACCTCCTGTATATAGTGACTGCTTACGTGCTGGTCGATTATTGCCTGAGGATGTCCAGAGTCTCCTTCATGGCCGGGCTTTGGGACGAAATCCTGTTTCTGCTGATAGTGGTTAACTGGATGGTGCTTATTGGCGTTAAGGGAATTAGACCGCGGGCGGGAGGGATTTTAATTCCTTTAATGATATTCTATGCTGTCGTGTTTTTCGTATTCCTGATCAGGAGCCCGGAGTTGGACGTGGCGCTGATGGAGCTGCGCGCTCTCGTGCAGTACACTTTCTGGTTTTTCGTGGCACTTAACCTGGTCGCCGACCGGCAGCAGGTGAAAAATATATGTGATGTTTTTCTGGCAGTAGGGCTTATTGTGGCTGTGTATGGTATTTACCAGTACATAATAGGGGTGGAAATCCCTTCGACCTGGATAGATAAAGCTGAGGTGGGCATCCGTACCCGGGTATTTTCTTTCATAGGCAGCCCCAATGTCCTGGGGAGCTTTCTCATACTGCACATAAGCATCGCTTTTGCTTCCTTCATGGCGGCGGGGCACTGGCTGAAGAAGAGGCTGTACCTGGGGGTGGCCTGCATATCGTGCCTGTGCCTTATATTTACTTTTTCCCGCGGGGCCTGGCTGGTATTCTTTTTTGCCTTTATCCTGCTGGGGATCTGGCTGGAGAAGAAGATCTTGCTGGTGTTATTGATTGCGGTGCTTCTTGTTCCGGCGGCGGTGCCGTCTGTATATGACCGGGTAAGCTATATGCTCAGTCCCCAGTACCTAGAATCCAGTTCGGAAGGGGGAAGGATAGCGCGTTGGTCGCAGGCCCTGGAATACTGGGAAGGGTCCCCTCTTACCGGTCTGGGACTGGGGAGGTTCGGCGGGGGCGTAGCTATTGCCAGTTTTCCTGGTTCGGCATACAGTGTGGACAATTTCTACCTGAAACTGGGAACTGAGACGGGCATTATCGGGCTGGCGGCTTTCCTCTACCTGATCCTGGCTGTTCTCCGGGAAGGGAAAAAGGCGGTTGGTCTGGTAGATGACCGTTACCTGAAAATACTAGGAACGGGAATATTTGTAGGTCTAATTGCTGTTCTGGGGCACAACATGGTGGAAAATATGTTTGAATTTCCTTTAATCGCCACTCATTTCTGGTTTTTCCTGGGAGTACTCGTGTCTATGCCGCTCGTTCAGCAGGATTTTTCGGAGGTAAAGGAACATGAGCAAAATTAAGGTGCTGCATGCAATAGGAGGAGGAGAAATCGGGGGTGCTGAGGAACTGGTATTGACCCTCATGAAGCTCCTTGACCGGGAAAAATACGAGCCGCATCTGCTGTGCCTCTGCCCTGGTCCCTTTGCTGAACTGGCGCGTGAACAGGGGTTCAGTTCCGAGACAATAGCTATGAGACACAGGCTTGATATATCAGCTGTTGCTCCTGTACGGGAATATATGCGCTGTAACAACATTGATATTGTGCATACCCATGGTGTTAGGGCCAACCTGGTAGTTCGCCTGGCGGCTCGGAAGGAGGGCCTGCCGGTAGTTACAACTGTTCACAGTATTCTGCGTTACGATTATGATTCCGCATTCAAAGCGGTTTTTGCCAGGTTTCTAACCGTTATTACCAACAAAAATACGGATAAATTTATAGCTATCTCCGGGGCTGTTGAAAAGGACATTAAACGGATGGGGGTTCTTCCTGAGAAAATAGAGGTTATCCATAACGGGCTGGATATCGCGAAATTTTCACAGCCTCGCGAGGCCCGTGAAGTGAAAAGAGAACTGGGACTGCATCCGGATAAGCCTGTCGTGACTGTGGTAGCCAGGCTGCATCCTGTGAAAGGACATGAATATTTCCTGCACGCTGCCCGAAAGGTGCTGGACACGGGGCTAGAAGCCCAGTTTTTGATTATCGGTGAAGGAATCAGCAGGAAAAAACTGAAAAAACTGATAGAAAAGCTGAAGCTGGACGGAGCTGTAAGAATGCCGGGTTATTACAGCCCTATAGAAGATATCTACGGGGTCTCAGATGTCGTCTGTGTTCCTTCCGTTATGGAGGGCCTGGGCATGGTAGTGCTCGAGGCCATGTATTTCGGTGTTCCGGTTGTGGCCAGCAATACCGGGGGAATCCCTGAAATAATTGAAGACAGGGTGGATGGGCTGCTTGTCCCGCCGCGCAACAGCCAGTCCCTAGCCTATGCGATAATGAGGGTGCTGGTGGATACGGATCTGGCTGGGCAGCTTAAGAAAAGGGGACGAGAAAAAGTCAGGAACTTTACTCTGGAAAATATGACCAGAAAAGTCGAGAAAATCTATCAGGACGTGAGACGTGAAACGTAAGACGTGAAACGAGAAGCGGGAGACGTAAGACGTGAGAGTATAAATGTATATATGTGTGAACTAGAAAGGAACGGGTTAGCCAAAATATGGGAGAAGGCATCGAAAAGGGCAAAATTAAAATTCTTAATTATATACTGACCGTAATAGTACTTTCCATTTCTATTTTGCTAATTCTATGGATATGGGCACCAACAGTATTCTTTTCCATAATAAATTGGTTTGTAGTCCCATCAAGGGTTGTTGCCCTAAATTTAATGATAACATCAATTATTCCTTTGCTAATTTCATTATTTGTATGTCTCCTGTTGCTATTTATAATAGCCTGGAAGAAAAAAGTATCGGTGTTATACTGGATAAATGGTTTATCAACATCCATAATTATTTCCCACTTGATTATGTTGGTCTGTGCTTTTCTATAACAAACTGGATACTATAGTCGGCATAAGTTTCAGAGCTTTATGGAGGTATATGCCGAGATATCGAGATAAAGGATTACCTGAATCTGAGAAGGGGAAGTGCGTGTGCAAAAGCTGGAGAACCAGGATATTGTCTGCATAGCTGGGGTGGATTTTGAGCCGCTGTGGACTCGCACCCAGCAGCTGGTGTGGCGTCTGCCGGAATCCAACCGCATTCTGTATGTGGAGACGCCCGTAAACTTTCTTTCGCCCTTTAAAGATCCGGCTTTATGGGATAAATGGCGTTTATGGCGCCGGGGGACGCGAAAGATAAAAAACAATCTTTACCTTTATTCGCCTCCGCCTCTTTTGCCCTTCGCCAACCGCTGCCGCCTGTTAAACAGAATAAACCAGCGTATAATGGGCCGCATCTTAAGAGGAATATGCCGGAAGTTAGATTTCAGGCAGCCTGTACTGCTTACCTACCTTCCCAATACTGCGGATATGGCGGGGTGCCTCGGGGAAAAACTGCTGGTATATGACTGTGTCGATGAGCACTCGGCTTTTCAGGGATTTGACCCTCGGGTAGTAAGCGGGATGGAAATTGACCTGCTGCAAAAGTCTGACCTGGTATTCGTCACGGCCCAGCCTTTATACGAGGATAAAAGCCGTTATGCGGAAAACATCCATATGCTGCGCAATGCTGCTGATGTGAAACATTTCCAAAAAGCCCAGGGGGAAGACACTCCTGTTCCTGCAGATGTGGCAAATCTTCCTGCTCCCGTACTGGGCTTTATCGGCCGCATAAAAGAATGGGTTGATCTTGATTTGCTAAAACAGGTGGCGGAAGCGCGGCCTGAATGGTCTATAGTAATGATAGGGCCGGTGGAACTGGATGCGGATACGAGTTCTTTTAAAGGTGTGGAAAATGTCCATTTCATTGGCAGCAGGCCTAAAGAAGTGCTGCCCAATTACCTAAAAAAATTTGACGTATGCTTAAATCCTTTCCGGGCAAGCCGGCTCACTAGAGCCGTTAACCCCCTGAAGTTCTACGAATATCTTGCTTCAGGAAAACCTGTGGTGTCTACACCTATGCCGGAAATGGAAGAGTTTGCGGGAACGGTGGAGATAGGAGAGGGCAGAGACGGCTTTATCGAGGCTGTGGAAAGGGCTTTGGATGACAGTCCGGAAAAGGTGAAGGCCCGCCTGCAGTTGTCCTGGGAACACTCCTGGGAAAAGCGGGTAGAAGCGATGAGTTCTAAAATCGCTGAACATTTGAAGGGAAAAGAAGAATCCGGCCTGCCACTGCGTGCGAGGAACTAAAGATTTGCCTTCCGATACAGCGAAAGGGCCAGGTGAGCTGTTTCCTCCGCTTTAGACCTTAACTCTCCGGCCTTGCTTTTTATCCTTTCCCGGACGGCTTTGTCCTGCAGCAGGCTTTCTACCTGCAGGGCCATTTTTTCCGGTTCCATTGAGAGGGGCTGCAGGCCGAACAGGTCAAGAAAAGCGTCAATTTTGGGGTCGTAGGATATGCCGGTGAAAGCAACCGCATTCCTGGCGGCAAAAATGAGTGAATGCAGCCGCATTCCCACCATAAAGTTCAGGTAAGATATCAGTGCTATATGTTCCTGGCTTTTAAGGCGGGCCTCTACGACAGCAGCCTCCTCTTTCATCAGTGCCGCTGTTTTCCTTGATATAAAGAGGTCAGCGGGGTAGTCCATGGGGATAAAGAGCACCCGGTATCCTTTCCTTACCAGCCTGTCCAGCACAGCAGCCAGTTTAGGCTGGTAGCCTTCCAGGGGTTCCCACTTTCTCACTGATACACCTATGATATTCTTATTATCCGGGTAATACCGGTACAGGAGCCTGTACATATTTTCATAATCCTCTTTCCGGGGGTCCAGGCTGAAAACGGGATCAGCGGTCACGATTCTCCGAGGGCGGTTGACCCCGATTTCTTCCAGCAGATGGAGAGAATTTTCGTCTCTTAAAGTGATCAGGTCGACCCGGTTGGCTATGAGGCGCATGAGAAACTTGCTGAAACTGCGGTTGATGGGGCCTATTCCCTGGGCATAGAAGATTACCGGCTTACCCAGCATTTTTGCCAGGGCTACCACACTTATATAATAAGGCAGCGAGCGCGGGCTGGTAACGTCCTGGAAAAGGCTTCCGCCCCCGCTTATCAAGAGATCCGAGTCCATTAATTCCCGCAGAACTGCCCAGGGGTTCATGCGGTTAACGGCACGCAAACCGTGGATTTTGGAGGTTTTTTCTGGGTAACCGGAAAAAACAACGAAACTAGCTGTCGGCTCCAGCTTTGTTATGGTTGAAGTGATAGCCGATAACAGCGCTTCATCTCCGGCATTATCAAAACCGTAATAGCCTGACAGAGCAATTTTCATAAGCCAGCTCCTGCACGATATAATTCGGATGCAAACTACCCCTGTTTATAAAAGCGGCAGCTTTGCAGTCAAGGCAGCCCCCTGCTGCCAGATTATCTATACTCAAAGGGCTGTTCCTTTCCCAGATGCTCGCCTGCTTCGCCTTTTCAGGGCGTTGTTGTCAACAAACCCCTGTTTGCTTATACATTTAAGCAGGTTAGCTCAAGATCCTGCAGTGAAATCGAGTTTTAGATAAAAATATTGTACTTATTTAATGATAGTTAAAAAGGATTCTTTTTTCCAGCAAATTGATAATATACTTCCGCTGCTGAAAGTTATTAAATAAAATTGGCATATATATTAGTACGAAAATAGTTTTTTGGGGATGAAGGCTTAAGAACGCTCGGGTCCGGTCTTAACTTTTACTGATGAGCTAAAAGGGTGGGGTATAGGGGTTCTTAACACAAAGCGTACATCTGATTCCACTGTAAAACCCTAAGTTAGCTTGTTTAAATGAATAAATATGTAGGAGCCTGTTGACGGAGCATGGAAGCAACACCCCGCGAAGGCGAAGCAGCGAAAGGGGGCGAGCCCCAAGGAGGGGGCGAGAAGGCTA
>JACIYB010000013.1 GCA_014360155.1 Syntrophomonadaceae bacterium | reverse complement strand
CAGATCAGGTGCTGGCAGATAAAGGGTGTGTATAATATTAGGGCCTCTGTCCTTCATTCCGGTTGTCGCCCAGGGCCTGTCGATTGAGGGGGGTTCTATCTCCGGGAAAACTACAGGCTCCATCATCTGTCCCATCATACCGTCCCCGAAAATTACTACTGGGGTGCGGTATTTTTCGGCCAATTCAAAAGCTAATACGGTATAGTCAATCAGTTCCTGCACCGATGAGGGAGCAAGCACTATAAGCTTATAATCACCGTGCCCTCCGCCTTTAACGGACTGCAGGTAATCAGCCTGGGAAGGGTGTATTCCTCCCAAACCCGGTGCTCCCCGCATAATATTGACTATCACAGCAGGTAATTCTGCTGAAGCAATATACGATATGCCTTCCTGCATAAGAGATATCCCTGGACTTGACGAAGCGGTCATAACCCGGGCACCGGCGGCAGAAGCGCCAAAAACCATGTTTATGGCAGACACTTCGCTTTCGGCTTGTACATATGAACCTCCTTCTTCAGGGAGCCTTCGGGCAAGATACTCCAGTATTTCGGTTTGGGGTGTAATAGGGTAACCGAAGAAATAGCGGCAGCCTGCTTTAATAGCTGCTTCCCCTATAGCTTCATTGCCTTTCATTAACAGCAGCTCGCTCACTTCCAAGCCTCCTCGACTTCAATGATTGCATCTGGGCACATCAGAGCGCATATAGCACATCCAGTGCATTTTTCCATTTCCTTAATTGCGGCGTAATGGTAGCCGGAGTCATTCATTGCTTCCCCTAAGAATATTATGTTCTTAGGACAGAATTCGACGCAGAACCCGCACCCTTTGCAGCGTTCTTCCATGAATGTTACTATGGCCATATCAATTCCCCCCTTGCCTGCTGTTTCCATAGCCATTGAGGACACAAGTATATTTTTATTGGGCGCACAGGACAATTTATTCTCGCTAGCTCCGCTTGGTTTTTAGCGTAAATTTCTGCGAGGACTGCCAGCTCTATTAAAGGTATTTGCAGGTAATGGGCAGCTTCTTCAACAAGGCGATGCTTTTCAATTACCTGTTTGATGTCGGTTTTAACCCCAATGTTAGGATTGCTGACTATACCGTTAATTTGCAACCCAGAGCTGGTTTCAATACCTTCTTTCATCTGCCTGATTTCTTTTACACTTCTGGTAAACGGGCGGAAAGGGTTAACCAGCATCAAACTGCTGTGCTCTGCTTTTCTTATTTCTCTGCAGTAAGATCTCAGGGGAGTAGCCCCTGTTTCGTTTCCCCCTGCATCAACAATCACTCGGCGATATTTGTTTAAAATCAGATCCCTTATTCCGGGACCGGCAACAGGAAGATCAGAGTGGATAACCTCATGTGGAGGAACTACTGTTTTGATACCCTGGTTTTCCAGGAACAGCTTGGCCTCACGGCTGCGGAAGTAGGCATTTACTAGATCGAAATCAACCAAGACTGGGTTTTCTTTTTTCTGCACTGCAAGGGACAGAGCCAAGTTAATGGAATATTCCGTTTTACCGCTGCCAAAACCGCCGGTAACGATAATTAACCGTTTTAATAATGTGTTATTGTGCATAATTCGGTTTCTGACTTCCTTTGTTGCTGGTGTCTTAGTAAGCAGATCAGCTACAAGTTAAAAATATTCTACAAATTTTGTGAAATTCCTTTTTCCAATGAATTAACGTGCAGTATGTTTATGGAGACGGTTAGCAAGAAACGAGCGGTTAAGACGTTAAATATGACAACTGAGCCTAGGCAATATTGCGTGCGGCGAAGAGATGAGGCAACAGATTTAAAGGAATTTGTCCGTCAGCTCATTATAGCAAATTTTAAATTAAATCTGGCTTAAGGGTTTACCAACCCTACAATATAGTGATAATATGCTTAGCGTAGAGGAATTTGAGATAGGGTAAACTTACTTGAAGGGGGGATGGCTGGTGAAAGATCTGGAAAGTATTGACATAAAAAAAGTGAAAGATCTTATCGAACAGACCAGGTTAGCTGAATTACGGGAGCTCTTTTCTGACTGGCCTGTACCCGACATAGCTGAATTTATACTGAAACTGGAGAAACCAGATCGAGTTATTGTTTTTCGGCTGTTACCCCGGCAAGTATCTTCTCAGGTTTTCGCTTATTTGGAAAAAGAAGATCGCAATGCTTTATTAAAGGAATTGACTGATGATGAGACCCGGAATCTCCTGAAGAACCTCAGGCCCGATGACCGGACCAACCTTTTTGAAGAACTTCCCGGGCAGGTAACTCAAAGACTGCTCAATTTCCTGAGCCCGGAAGATTTGGAGAAAGCCAGGCTCTTGTTGGGTTATCCTGAAGAAAGTGTCGGCAGGCTGATGACACCGGATTACGTGGCTGTACGTCCGAAGTGGACGGTAGGTGGGTGTCTGCAGCACATCAGGAAGATAAAGGCTAAAGACAGCGAAACTTTGAACATGATTTATGTTACTGATACTGATTGGAGGCTTCTGGATTCTCTTGAATTAAATAAATTTGTACTATCTGATCCGGAGACGCTCGTGGAAGAGCTTATGGATTATTCTTTCGTTAGTCTCTCTGCTTTTGACGACCGGGAAGAAGCTGTGCACACGATGAGCAAATACGACCTTTTCGCTCTGCCGGTTGTTGACTCTGAAGGGGTTTTGCTGGGTGTCGTCACTTTTGACGATGTCATGGACGTAGCGGAGGAAGAGGCTACGGAGGACTTTCATAAAGGGGCGGCAGTCACGCCCCTAAAAGCCAGTTATGCGGAAACAGGTATCTGGGCGCTATACGGCAAGCGTATAGGCTGGCTGCTGGGTTTGGTTATGGTAGCCCTTGTTTCCATGCAGATAATAGCGTCTTATGAGCAGATGCTGGCTTCTGCCATTGCCTTGACTTTTTTTATGCCTTTGCTAAACGGCAGCGGGGGGAATGCTGGCGCCCAATCTGCAACCCTCATGGTACGCGCCTTAGCTACCGGCGATGTCAAGGTAGATCAGGGTTTGAGGATGCTGATTAAGGAGACAGGTGTGGCCCTTTTTTTGGGGGTAACCATGGGGGCTGCCGCTACTGTTTTAGGTTTTTGGCGTGCGGGAATTGAGATAGGAGCTATTGTGGGGCTGAGCATGGCAGCTACTATTATTGTTGCTGACCTGATTGGGTTTGCCCTCCCGTTTTTTTTAACCCGTTTGGGCTTTGATCCGGCAGTAGCCAGCAACCCCTTAATTACTTCTATTACCGATTCTGCTTCACTTTTGATTTATTTCCAGATTTCTGCATTCATGATGGCCTTCTTTAGCGGATAAAAAGCTCACCCCTCCTTGTGTTAAAAAGAAGGGGTGAATTTTTCCTGGTATTTACGAAACTTACTGCGGCTCATTATTGCTGTGTGGTCATAATCCTTAAAATGAACCTGGTAAGACTGGTTTCCAACATCTTGAACATGGCATACCTTGTCCATGTTTATGATATAGGACTTGTGCACCCTCAAAAACCGGGGGGGCAAAGCTTCCTGCAGTTCCCCAAAGCTGCAGGAAGCTTCCCAAATACCGCTTTTGCAGTGGATAAAAGTCTTTTTGCCGTATTTTTCTACGAGAAAAATATCTTCAGGGTCAATAAAGACTATGCCCTCGACGGCTTTAATTACCAGCCGTTTTTTTTCTTCTTCATGTACAGCGGCAGTTTTCAGGTCTTTGGCCAAAGCGGATATAATGTCTATTACTCTGTTGATTTTAATAGGTTTAAGAACATAATCGTAGGGATGTACTGCAAAAGAATCGATAGCGTATTTTGCATATCCGGTAATAAAAACAAATTTGGTGTTTGGGCTGATGTCGCTGATGGCCTTGGCAACCTCGATTCCGTTTATACCGTCGTCAGGTGCCAGCTCTATGTCCAGGAAAGCGATATCCGGCTGCCATTTGCCGGCCGCTGCGACTGCCTCCTGCCCTCTGGACACTGCTTTTACTTCCAGTACCTGAGGATGCTCGCTTACCAGTTTTTCCAGAAAGCGCAGGGTATAATCTTCATCTTCCAAAACCAATACTTTCAGCATAAAAATCAATTCCTATTTTTTTAGACTTTCAGGGATGTCGGGTTCATATAAAGCAAAAACGCTGTTAGGACCCACGCCGCTGTTGGCGAAAAACACCAGAAGGACTGCCATGCTGGATATTAACCAGGTATAGAGCTTCTTGGACATTATGCGGATACCTCCTTTCCGTTTAGCATTTTGTCCAGGCTGCTGAAAAAGCGGTAGCCCCAGGGAGTGACCAGGAAGAGCCCCCCGGCGGCACCGGAAATCAGGGCTAGAGCGTAAGTGGACTGCCCGCGGTGGATGAAAAGAGAGCAGGCTGCAAACCAGAGCAAAAAGAAAAGGCCGGTTTTTATCTTTTGCCTGCGGATGTCTCCAGGGTCGGTGACTCTCTTCTTGTCAGTGCCTGCAGGGACCCACACGATTATGGTGCAGACGGCCAGCAGGGCCACCAGGAGCAGCATTGATTTTAGGACCCCGGTGTCTGCAGGCAGTGATGCTGCCAGGACGGCCAAAGCGAGTATAAAGGTGAGGCCGATGAACAGGCATCTGGAATAGGTGCTCAAATGCACTCCCCCGCCGGGTATTCTGAAGCCGGCGAAAGCGAGCACTACCAGCAGGGAAGGCCAGAATATGCCTAAGAACAGGGATATAACAACGATCAGCAGCAGCTTCACAGCGGTGCCCAGAAATATTTCCAGCCCATAAGCGTAGACTTCTATTTCTCCTTCACTGGCTGGCAGCTGCCTCCCTAAAGCTCTTGCTAACCTGAGAGATAGCCTTTTGATCACCTTTTTTCTCACTCCTGTCGGGTAAAGATACGATAAAGGCAGTCCGGGGTTCGCATATTACTTTTATACTGCCTCCGTATTTGTCGACCAGTTTTTTCACCAGGTAGAGGCCGAACCCCCGGGCGGCGGAATTTTTGTTTGTATAGCCGGGTTTAAATAGATTTTCTATTTGCGATGAGGGGATTTTGGCCCCATTGTTATATACGTAAATCATATAATGGCTGTTTTCGTATTTTATTTCCAGGCTTGCCTGCCGGTTTTTCTTGTCATGGACGGCGGCTTCAAGGGCGTTGTCCAGGAGATTTCCCACTATGCTGCACAGGTCCCAGGGGGCAATCCCTATATTGCTCACATCGCACTTGACGGCAAAATCGAAATGGATATTTTTGGTTTCCGCTACCTTGCGCTTGGAGTTTAAAAGAGCCGTTAAAGCCGGGTCTCCCACGTATATAAGGTCCTGTACCCCCTGGTAATTTTCTGCGATACCGTCCAAATATTCCCGGGCTCTGTCTGCCTCCTCCAGGTAGAGCATGGCCTGGAGGGTCTGTATGTGCCGGGTATGTTCGTGTCTCTGCGCATGTATGCTGTTGATCAGGTCTTCGACGTTCTGCAGGTATTCTCCCAGCAGGCAGCTCTCCACTTTTTTGCGGCTGTTTTCTTCGATCTGCTTTATAGAAAAAAGGGCGAGCCCGCTGAAAACCAAAACTGCTGCATTGGCAAAGGGCAGGAAGACTTTAAGATAGTCTATATCCTGGATTATGCATATCTCTATATTTATTACGGCGAGAAACAGTGTTTCCAACAATATTGTGCAGACTGCCAGCATCGGGTTTAATCTAGCCATATTACCGGTCTCCGGTCTTTTTTAGGTCAAAGATGTACAGCTTGTACTTCTTGACTGAGAAAAGAAGCACTGCAGCCAGAGCTGCTATAGGTACGAAAAATGCAATATTCAACAGAGGATTAGCTATTAAGTTTTCACTGCTGGTTCCGGTTATCGCGAAACATATGGGCAGTAATAAGCTTTGCAAGACACCCATTATTACAAATCCGGTAAGTATAGAAGTAAAAATATTCCAAGGGTGTAACTTTGTAAGCCACATACATGCAATAACCATTACAATAATGGCTATTAACGTATGTAACCCAAATACAATTTGCAACTGTCTTACAAAATAAATTGTTGTTGCATTTATAATTGAGACTGTTAATGCCTTTTTGCAGCTTATCTCCAGGTTGAAAAGGGCAAAACCGAGTATTACGATTAAGAATGCTTCCGGTAAGCTTACGAATAAAGCCACCTGCCAAGGTATAGCGTACATAGCATCCCTCTTTTCCTAAATTATACATGTACAGTACATTTGTAAAGGTACGACAAAAAATATTTATTTTCCTGCAAAAAATAGAATTTATCGAGGACAGGAGCATTTTAGAACAAATTTGGAAGAATAACAGGCCGAAATTGAGACATGAACTGCTGTTTTAAAGGTATAAGAGACCGGTGTCTTTTTAAAATGACCGGGAAGAAAAAGCGGTGTCTGATCAAGTTCATTTCCTTTCTAACCTGTTGTGCTATTTTAGCGGCTGTTTATGTCCGGAGAGCGGTCAGTTGTTCCGAATGGGAGGATTATTTTCCGGCTAACAGAAATTATTATTAGTTGAGAAATCTAGGGAAGGAACGGTTGCGCGAAACAGAATTTGCTATTTAGATAATATTTTGCAATAGCCATAATTTGACAAAAAATTCTGCGAGAGTGATATATAATTGAATGTAAAGTGTATATAAGGATGTTGTGCGGAATGATGGCTTTAACTGGAGGTGGACAGATTGGACAGTGTCGATCACAGGTTTGTGCGGGTGAAGGGAAGAGGAGCGTCTTTTGTCGATGTTATATCTCAGTTAAACAACTGTATCATTATAACTGAGCCGGATTACAGAATAGTGTTCTGGAACAAAGGGGCCCAGGAGCTGTTGGGGCGCGAGGAAGAGGAAGTCATGGGCGAGAGCCTGGAGAGTATCTTGAATATCGTTGGTGACGGTGATTTGCTGTTTTGCCTGGATAACCGGGATTCAAGCCGGATTTATCCTATTAAAATGCCGAACGGAGAGGTGAAGACAATAAAGGTTTCACTTACTGCCGTAAGAGACGAAAAAGGCAATATAGAAAAACTCGTGATCGCTGCTGACGATGTCGGCGAATTAGTAAAAGCCCGTGACCAGGCAGAACAGGCTAACAAGGCCAAAAGCGAGTTCCTGGCCAACCTCAGCCATGAGATGCGTACTGCTCTTGTAGGTATTGTAGGGTTTTGCGAAATCTTG
Organism: Syntrophomonadaceae bacterium; assembly: GCA_014360155.1. Lineage (GTDB taxonomy): Bacteria > Bacillota > Syntrophomonadia > Syntrophomonadales > Syntrophomonadaceae > JACIYB01. The sequence continues at coordinate 17,749 of JACIYB010000013.1, read as the reverse complement.
AGCCGGGAGAAGCAGCATCACCGGGGAGAGGAGAGTATAGACACTATTCAGTATTGTGCCCAGGAGCTGTTGGGGCTGGTCAATAATGTGCTCGATCTTTCCAAAATAGAGACCAAACAGGTGGAAGTCGTTACGAAAGTTTTTAACCTGGGGAAATTAATAAAGCAGTTGATAGCCTATATACAGCCTGAGTTAGACAAGAGGGGGCTTGACATCCAGCTTGAAATAGATAATGAAGTGCCTGAAAACATGGTGGGGGATGAGTCGAAAATCAAACAGGTGTTGCGCAATTTGATGACAAACGCTGTTAAATATACTGAACGTGGGTACATAAAGGTTGAGGTGTCGAGACACAATTCGGTTTTGGCGCGAGATTCTTCGGCATTTCCTTTGAAAATATCGGTCAAAGACACGGGAATCGGCGTTCCCCTGGAAGAAGCTGAAGATATATTTAAGCCGTTTAGCCGGGCAGCCAACTTACAAGGTTCTGAATATGAAGGAACAGGTCTCGGACTGGCAATCAGCAAGCAGTTGGTAGAAATAATGGGAGGGAACATATGGTACGAGCCGAATAGAGATCAGGGGTCTGTTTTCTCCTTTACTTTGCCGGTTCAAGTGTATTTGGCTCGCAAGATACAGGAAGGGAAAACCAATTATGAGATAGGGCAGCGGGAAGTAAAACCTGCTTCTGTTCCTACGGTTATGCTGGTTGAAGATACCGGTGTGAACCGCAAACTGATCAAGTATATGCTGGAAGACATAGGGTACAATGTTATTGGGGCAAAAAATGGGGAAGAATGTATTGATTTGCTGCGGAAGAATTATCCCGATATCCCGGATATTATCCTTATGGACATGCAGATGCCGGTAATGGACGGTTATGAGGCTACGAGGATTATCCGTCAATCGCCCGATTACAGCAATGTTCCGATCGTAGCTTTAACTGCCTACGCCATGACGAATGATATTGACAAGTGCATACAGGCAGGTTGCGATTACTATCTGAGCAAACCGTTTACCCGGGAACAGTTGTTTCATGTAATAAACCGGTGTTTTGGGCTGGAGGCCAAAATTTGAAAAATTGAGTTCTAGTCAGACGGGGCAGCCAGGTATTTATTGACCGCAATTATTTTCACTTATTTCCCTTGACAGAAAAAATAATGTTATAATTAAAACATATAGCAGAATAGGTTAAACGCCAGATGCAGTAACGGGTGTCTCTGTAATAAGCTTTATTGAGTACCGCCTGATAAAAAAGCTTTCTAGGGCAGGAGTATTTGGGGGATTTTTGAAAGTGGGGGATGAAAATGGCAGACGAGATTCAGTTAGTGGTATTTAAACTTAAACAGGGTGATATGTTATGCGAGTACGGGGTCCCTATCACTTGTATACAGGAGATAATACCGATGACTGTTCCTACTAAATTGCCGCAGGCTCCTGATTTCGTTGAGGGTATAATCAACTTGCGCGGGAAGATTATACCTATAATCGACATAAAAAAGCGCTTTAATATGGGAGCGTCGGACAGGAGCAGCGAAACCCGCAGTATAGTGGTCGAAGTTGAAGGGCAAACCGTAGGGGTAATAGTGGACGAAGTAAGTGAAGTACTGCGTTTACCCGCGGAAAATATTGAACCTCCGCCGGCAGCAGCCGGGGGAATAAGCGCTGATTATCTTACCGGTGTAGGCAAGGTTGATGATAGATTACTAATTTTGCTCGATATGGATAAAATATTAACGAATAAAGAAAAAGCAGATTTAGCAGGCGCCAGCCAAACAGCGAACTAGCGTGGCGTTGTCTGTTCCAAGAGATATGAAATACAGGATAAGACGATGGAAAGGCATAAAGCAAAATTCTGTCCTGAAATCCCAGCCGGTTTCGGGACTTTTTTGATAAAATAAATACCATGATTTCACTGCAAAAACCCTAAGTTAGGCTGTTTAAATGTATAAATATGTAGGAGCCTGTTGACGGAGCATGGAAGCAACACCCCACGAAGGTGAAGCGACGAATATTTATACATTTAAACCAGCAGATTATAAGTTTCAGCAGTGAAATCATACCATTGATTTATAAGGAGGGCCGCATATTGCTGGTAGGTGTCGACATAATTGATATTGGAAGGATTAAAAATGCAGTTGACAGGATTCCCAGGTTTCTGTATAGAGTATTTACAGAACGGGAGTTGAAATATTGTTTTGATAAAAAAAATCCTTACCCGTCGCTGGCAGTACGCTTTGCAGCTAAAGAAGCGCTGCGCAAATTGCATCCTGCTTTTATTTCGGGAATACGGTTCCATGAAGTTGAAGTGATTGCTGATAGAGACGGCAGGCCTGAATTGTTGTTGCACGGCAGGGCCTTAGAAAAATTCAAGGAGCAGGGACTCGGTGCTGTGTCTCTTAGCACTTCACATGCCCAAAAACAGGCGATAGCAGTGGTTATTGCAACGAAAGGGTGATCAGATGAAAATACTCAGGGCAAGGGAAATGAAAGAGATAGATAACAGGGCCTCTACTGAGTACGGCATACCCAGTATTTTGCTGATGGAAAACGCCGGGCTGAGAGTGGTGGAAGTCGTAGAGGATATACTTCAGGAACCTACAGGCAAAAAGGTGGTTGTCCTGGTAGGTAAAGGGAATAACGGGGGAGATGGCCTAGTTGTAGCCCGCCATTTGATTAATTCCAATGTAAATGTGGAAACCTTTCTGTTAGCTGATGCATCTGGAATGACGGGTGACGCCTATTTAAATTACAAAATACTCAGCAAGATGACTGACAAGATATATCCTCTTTTTAGTAAAGAAGATCTTAACCGTTTGCAAATTTCGCTTTTTACCTGCGACCTGATCGTCGATTCCATATATGGAATAGGATTTAAAGGCAGTTTGAGCGATTTTGAAACAAAGGTTGTTAAGATGATTAACCTGTGTAGGTCTCCAGTAGTAGCAGTTGATATACCCTCAGGGGTAGATGCAGATACCGGCAGGGTTCATGGAGAAGCTGTAAAGGCTTTTCATACTGTTACTTTTGCTGCGCCCAAGCTTGGGCTGGTGATCGAACCTGGGAAGGACTACGCAGGGACATTGACGGTTGCAGATATTTCTATCCCTACTTTTCTTTTGCAGGATGATAAGATCAAGGCAAACCTGATTACCGAAGATATGATCCGGCCCCTTATAAAACCCCGCCTGCCTGAATCTCACAAAGGCACTTACGGGCACGCTTTGGTAATCGGCGGTTCAGCGGGGTTGACTGGGGCGGTGATTATGGCCTCTTATGCTGCTTTGCGCTCAGGTGCGGGACTGGTTACCGCTGCTCTTCCCGAGTCTCTTGTCCCTGTAGTTGAAACAGCGCTGATAGAGGTGATGACTGCTCCACTTGCTGAAAATCACCAACTGGCTATAGCCCTGGAAGCCTTGCCTGCTGTCGAAAACCTGCTGGGTACAGCTTCTGTTTGTGCTATCGGCCCGGGGATGTCCGGCCATCCTGAAGCGAATGGAGTGGTGCACTTTGTGCTGGAAAAATCAGGTATTCCTGTTATTATAGATGCTGATGGGTTAAACGCTTTGCAGGGTGATGTGGATGTATTGAAAGACCGGCAGATACCTGTAATTCTTACTCCCCATCCGGGAGAGATGGCTCGGCTTACCGGCAAAAGCATAAAAGAAATACAGGCCAACCGAGTGGAAATAGCCCGGCACTTTGCGCAGGAATGGGGCGTAGGTCTAGTGTTGAAGGGCAATAAAACCGTAATAGCGAGTCCTTCTGGAGAAATATACATAAATATAACCGGTAACCCTGGAATGGCAACAGCGGGCAGCGGTGATGTGCTTTGCGGGATGATTGCCGGTCTTATTGCCCAAGGTTTAAAGCCAAAGGAAGCCGCTATCGCTGGTGTCTATCTGCACGGGTTAATTGGCGATTATGTGGCTGAGATCAGGGGCCAAAGGGGTCTTACTGCCGGTGATTTAATAAACGGCATACCGGATATTTTAAGGAGATTTGAGCAATTTTAAAATACAGGTTTGATTAAAGTGCAAAAACCTTAAGTTATTTTGTTTGAGTGTACGGATGTGCAGGAGCCTGGCTGCTTGTTCTCAGGCTGTTTCCAAAAGTAAAAAAGCAGATGGAGTGCAGTAAAATAAAATATGGTGAAGAGAGGTTGGAAGCAAATGTTAGCCAGAGATATTATGACACGGGACGTAGTGACTGTAAAGCCCGATGAGGAGATAGAAAAGGTGGCCCAGTTGTTGGTTGAGAATAAGATAAGCGGTATACCTGTGGTTGATGATGACCAGCATATTGTGGGTATTATAACCGAGAAGGACTTGATTGTTAGAGCTGGTGAACTGAAAGTACCTTTTTATATTACTTTATTTGATAGTATTATTTTTCTCGAGAACCCCATAAGATTTAGTAACAGCCTAAAGCAGTATACAGCTTCAAAAGTAGGGGACGCAATGACCAAAGAGGTCTGGGCTGTGAAGGAAGATGAGGAGGTTAGTAAGGTCGTAGAGATTATGCAGAAAAAGAATATAAACCGGGTCCCAGTTGTCAGAAACGGCAAACTGGTGGGGATCATCAGTCGGAATGATGTGTTAAAGGTTTTGGTATAAAGTGATGGATAATAAGAGGCCGACTTGGGCAGAAATAGACTTAAAAGCAATACAACATAATATCCGGGGCGTTAAGGATGCAGCTGCGGGCGCTAAAGTAATGGCAGTAGTAAAAGCTAATGCATACGGGCATGGTATGCTTGAAGTTGCCCGCGTATGCTTGCAGGAAGGCGTTGATTTTCTAGGGGTCGCCAGCCTGGATGAGGCTCTGGACCTTCGCCAAGCAGGTATAGATAGTCCGATATTGGTGCTAGGGTATATTCCTGCGCAATACGCTGAAACTGTGGTTGAAGAAGGTATCAGGGCAACGGTTTTCAGCTACGATCTGGCACGCGCACTTTCGCGAGCTGCGGTGAAATTGTCAGCGACTGCCCACCTGCATGTAAAGGTTGATACGGGTATGGGAAGACTGGGGTTCTTACCAGAGAAAGATTATTTGGAGACTATAAGCAGGGTGGCTGATTTGCCCGGAATTTTTATAGAAGGGATTTTCACCCATTTTGCAGTGGCTGATATTGTAGACAAAACCTTCTCTTATAAACAGCTTGCTTTATTCTCAGATGTAATATCTTATTTGGAAAGGCGAGGGCTGTCTATTCCGCTGAAACACTGTGCTAATAGTGCAGCTTTGATGGAAATCCCGGAATCGATTTTCAATATGGTCAGGGCTGGTATAGTAATATACGGTTTATATCCTTCTTCTGAGGTTGACAGGAAAAGGCTGGCAATTATCCCAGCTATGACCTTAAAGAGCAGAGTGAGTTTTGTGAAGGAGCTGGGTGCAGGCGCCACAATAAGTTACGGCAGGACTTATCGCTGCAGCAAAAAGACGAAGGTGGCAACAGTACCGATTGGCTATGCCGACGGATACAGCCGGCTGTTGTCTAATCGCGCCCGGGCGGTCATCAAAGGGCAGACAGTGCCTTTGATTGGGACTGTATGCATGGACCAGTGCATGTTTGATGTTACTGATGTAGAAGGAGTCGCCGAGGGGGATGAAGTAGTTCTTTTTGGAAGGCCTGAGGATGGGGTAACTGCAGATGATTTGGCTGAGATTATGGGGACAATTAATTATGAGGTAGTATGTTCAATTGGCTCAAGGGTCCCCAGAATTTATAAATGATGCTGGTTCTTAAATGCAATTATTGGATTTGCGAGCAGACCTTCTTATTTAATATAATTAGGATATATTGCAAGTTTATTATTTCGGAGGTGCTCGCAGTGCCGGCCTCAAAGAGGATTATTATAACGGTTTCCCAAAATTTGCTGGCTGAAGTTGATGACATCAGAGAAGTTGAAAGCAAGAACCGGAGTGAAATAGTAAGGGAAGCGATTAGCTTTTATCTCAGGGAGCGTAAGAGAAACTTGATGAGAGAGCAGATGAAGAAGGGATATTTGGAAATGGCAGAAATAAATTTGAGTATTGCGAGTGAGCACATAGGATTGGAAGATGAGGCTCTAGCTGACTGTTTAGATGAATTGTTGGAGTGATAGCATAAATGATAAGAAGAGGTGAAATTTATTTTGCTCAGTTGAACCCGGTTGTGGGATCTGAACAAGGCGGCATCAGACCTGTGGTAGTGGTACAAAATGATATTGGAAACCAGTATAGCCCGACTACTATAGTGCTTGCAGTTACATCGCAGATTAACAAAGCTAAATTGCCCATACACGTAGAAATTAAAGCTGAAGAATACGGTCTGGAGCGGGATTCAGTTATACTGTCTGAGCAGATAAGGACGATTGACAAATCCAGGTTAAAACAGCGTATAGCAGTACTGGATGAAAAAACGATGGATAAAGTAAATAAAGCCCTCTTAATAAGCTTGGGGTTAAGCGAAATATAATACATAAAAATACATATACGTATATAAAGTTTTAAAACGCAAATAAGGATTGGGCAGGCACCTAATCCTTATTTAGGTTTTCAGCAGGGGATAAACCCCTGCTGAAACTCTTAGCGTCAATTGCCTATCAAATTATTATTGCTAAAATCAATTTCAATGCTATTGGGACTGCTGCAGTTTGTTAAACCATTTTTCATTGTGATGGGCGCTGAATTCAGCGTCTACATAGCCGTCAATCATCATGGAAGAAAATTCTACCCTGGATTTAGGGTGAATTGCCGCCAGGAAGAAGTGCCCGGCTACTGCCAGTATCATGATTATCGCATCCCAGAAGTGGATGGTGTAGCAGATATTTAGGAATACTGCAGGCACTTCGTGGCGCCATATCCACATGGGGAAACCGGTTAGGATGAACAGAATGCACCCCAGGATTACCAGCCAGCCCAGCATTTTCTGCCCGGCATTATACTTGTCCTGGGGCGGGATATCCCCTTTGAGGAAAGGGACATAACCCCCCATGGTTTTCAGCCAGTTGAAATCGTCTTTTGTAAAACTGGAGATGGTATCGATAAACTTGGAAAACCTTTCGAAATTAAGTAAAATATAAATGGCGGGGCCGGCCGTAAAAACAACTGCCGTCCACCTGTGCACGAGTGAGGCGTTGGCTGGCCCGCCAAATATTTTATAGATAATGCCTATATCCCAGTAAAAAGCAATCCCAGTAAGACCAAGCAACAAGAAACTAATCAGGTGAATCCAGTGCATTATTCGCGTTTGTGAGTCATGCTTGAGTACTTTGCCTTTTATTTCGCTCATTTGTTTCCCTCCCTCTTAAGCAGCTTCGTGCTGGTGTTTCTGTAGTTCTGTTATTAAACCCGGAATGTCCTGGCCATACTTCGTATGAAGCAGGTGATGAGCTTTTTCACTGAGAGGTTTTACCTCACCTGGTGATAGAAAGTCTTTATAGAGTTGCAAGATTTCGGGATTCTTGTGTGATCTCCTGATGGCCATTTTTTCATCGAGTGTATAGAGACCAGCTATCCTCTCGCTGATATAGTCATCACTGGCAGCAAATACATCTATTCCGAATTTAGCAAAGACCCCGGCCAGAACGGCTGTGACAGCTATCATCCCAGCACCCTTGAAAAACTGCCGTCTGGTTATACCGTCTTTTTCCCTGAAAATTCCCATTATCTCTCCTCCCTTTGTTAGTAGGTATCTCTCCTTATAGGTTGTCCGCCGCCGTTTATGCAGCCGCCCGGGCAATTCATAACTTCTATAAAGTGGTATTTGCTGCGGCCTGCTAGTACGTCTTCAATAACGTCATCAACGTACTTCAACCCGCTCACTACACAAACATTTACCGGCAGTTTTTTTCCCAGTGCCTTTACCGGGATTTCAACAGTCGCTTCTCTAACCGGCTCGATTCCCCGGACAGCTTCAAATTCGACCTTATCTAAGGTTTCTTCACTCAAAATTTCATAGGCAGTTCTTAAAGCTGCCTCCATGACCCCTCCGGTTGCCCCAAATATCGTAGCTGCACCTGTGGAAAGGCCTATAAACTTGTCTGCTTTTTCATCCGGCAGGTTAAGGAAATCAATATTTTTTTCCTTGATTAACTGTGCCAGTTCTCTCGTCGTTAAGACGAGATCAACGTCTTTATAACCGCTGGCAACGAATTCAGGACGGTTGCATTCATATTTTTTGGCCGTACAGGGCATTACGGACACTACCACCATATTGGCGGGGTCAATATTTAGCTGTTCTGCGGCATAGGTTTTGGCTACAGCTCCGAACATCTGCTGCGGTGATTTTGCGGAAGATATGTGCGGTAAAACGTGGGGGTATTTATCTTCAGCATATTTTACCCAGGCCGGGCAGCAAGAAGTAAACTGGGGCAGCGGCCCCGCATGTTCGAAGCCTTCGGCTCCCAATGCATTGTAAACCCGGTGTATGAGTTCTGTACCTTCCTCCATGATAGTGAGGTCGGCAGCGAACTCGGTATCATAAACCTTATCAAATCCGAGCTGCCTCAGAGCTGCATACATCTTGTTTTTTACATTGGTTCCAGGAGCCAGCCCGAATTCTTCTCCCAGAGCCACCCTTATGGCAGGCGCTTCCTGGACAACAACAAATTTTTCCGGATCAGCCAGTGCTTCTTTTACCTTTGCCACCATGCTGGTGTCTTCAATAGCCCCAAAGGGGCAATTAATGAGACACTGCCCGCAGTTCACACATATGTCCTGGTCAATATGGTGTTTTTGGCCGAGCCTGCCGCTGATGGCTCCTGTTGGACATATAAAAGTGCAGTGATCGCAGGCTTTACAATTGTCAGTTACATGAATAACACCTCGGGTCTGTAGAGTGCTCAAATGGTTTCCCTCCTTTTTCAGTACGGTACTTTTGTTTTCCCTTTATTGCTACTATTGATGCTCTTTTCACCTCCCTATCCCCTTGTAATGCAGGAAAGCCCTTTATCAACAGGGAATATTTCCTTTCTTTTTAAGTTTTCTCGGACAAAAGCATAAATAATATATATACATATTATAATATATATTTATAAATGTGGTGTATATTAAAATTCACTTTTAAGGTGATTACCCTAAAAGTGATGATTTTAGAAAGAACCCGCTTATAACAAGCATAAGCGGGAAGAAAAAGATTGAGATTGTATGCAAAAGCTGACACAGCTTTTACCCGATTTTGAGCAGTTTTTTCCAACAAAAAAAATAATGTCGTGTCTCTGGAAAGGACACGACACAATAAACCTGTATGTACAGGTTTAAATCTGATGAGCTCGTTCTCCTTTCCAAATACGGGAGGCACAGCCGTTTCCGCCTATACCCAGCGGCCCAAGGGTCATAGCAGCTCGCCTTAGACCCAGGAGCTCGGAGAAAATTATGCAATTTTCAGATAAAAAAAAGATAAGTATTCGGAAAAAAGCCCATAAAAATACTTATCTTACTGTACAGACATTTTTTATGACTCCTTTCCAAATACGGGAGGCATAACCGTTTCCAGTTATACCCTGCGGCCCGTGAACCCTAGACGTTCCCTTAGGTCCAAGAGCTCGGAGTTGTATATCAATATTTTTAACTATAAACAGTATATTATAAATATACTGTAATAGCAACAACTTATTTTACACGGTCTAGGCAAAGGAATTTTGGCCTTGATCTTTGGAGCAAGTTCTCTAATATTTCAATAATATTATCCGACCTGATTAATTTAAGCAAACACATGCTTTTTCCAAAAAACCTTAATACATACAAAAATGGGCTTTTCAAAGTACGCATAGTGAATGACAATGAATGGGGGGATGGGGTGAAGCCTGTAATAGGAGTAACCGGTAATTTTGATGATCTTGAAGGCAATTATCTCCTGAAGGAATATTACGTGCTGTCACTGTATAATGCTGGAGGGGTCCCTGTAATATTGCCGCCTGTAGACGATGACAGCCTTATAGGAAGTTATGTTGAGGTCTGTCAAGGCTTTGTGTTCTCAGGCGGCGGGGATATTGATCCTTATTATTGGGGAGAATTGCCGCAACAGAGATTGGGGCAGATTAATCCGCTGCGGGATAGGTTTGAATTAACGCTGGCCCGGAAAATTATCGAACGCCGATTGCCGGTACTTGGGATATGCAGGGGGTGCCAAGTGCTCAACGTAGCGGCAGGCGGCAGTTTGTTTCAGCATATTTTAAGCAGCATGAGCCATCATCAAAAAGCGCCGCGCAGCTATCCCTTCCATGAAGTTATTATAAAGGAAGGCTCTAGGTTGGGGAAAATTGTAGGGAGCCGGAAGATAAGAGTAAACAGCTTTCATCACCAGGCAGTGAAAGAAACAGGTGAAGGAATATACATCAGTGCCCGCGCAATTGATGGTATAATAGAAGCTATAGAGAGTGTAGCCCCCTTTTTTTTCCTTGGGGTGCAGTGGCATCCTGAATGTATGTCTGATATTTCTTCGCTTAATTTATTTAAGGCATTGGTTAATGCAGCCCGGCAAATAAAGAGGGAAAATATGACTTGATGAAGGCTGTCCTGGAGGTTAACAGCGGACGGCAAAATTCATAGGATAATTATGCGCAGGAAAGGAGCTGCTCGAATGATCGCAGTAAGAGGCGGGAAAATTTTTACTATGGGTGAAACGGGTATAGTTGACAACGGCGTGATACTTATAGAAAAAGGATTTATTAAAGCTGTGGGGGAAAATATAGAAATTCCAGAGAATTGTGAAGTAATTGATGCTGTCGGGAAATATGTCACTCCGGGATTTATTGACAGTCATAGCCATATAGGTTTGGAAGAAGAGATTTATCGAGTTGAAGGTGATGATGTGAACGAAACCAGTGATCCTGTAACTCCTCAGCTGCAGGCGATAGACGGTGTTAATTATTATGATCTTGCTTTCAACGATGCATTGCGGGGAGGAGTAACCAGGTCCATGGTTATGCCTGGCAGCGCTAATATTATAGGCGGGCAGGCAGTGTTTTTGAAGCATTTTGCTCCCAGCGCAGCAGAGATGGTGTACAGGAACCCCTGGGGGCTAAAAGCGGCTTTGGGAGAAAATCCCAAAAGGGTTTATTCCCAAGAAAAAAAGGCTCCCAAAACTCGTATGGCCAATGCCAGCTTGCTCAGGGAAGTTTTTTATACAGCACTGCGGACTATGGAGAAAACGGATGTGGAAGCGAGAGAAGAGTTCAAGATGCAGCCTGTTATCAGGGTGTTGAAAAAAGAAATGCCTCTCTTACTGCATGCGCACCGGGCAGATGATATTTTGACTGCTCTGCGCATAAAGGATGAGTTTGATATCGACCTGATAATCCAGCATGGGACTGAGGCTTTCAAGGTCGCTGATGAGCTGGTTAAAAGAGATGTTCCGGTGTTTCTCGGACCTTTACTGGTAAACAGGGCTAAAGTGGAAATGAAAGAGGTATCATTCAAGAGTGCATATCAGCTTGCTGAAAGCGGTGTGAAGTTCAGCTTTGTGACTGACCACCCTGTTATACCTGTTCAGTATTTGCGGGTGTGTGCAGCTCTAGCGGTTCGCGAAGGGCTGGATGAGGAGTTGGCTCTCCAGGCTATTACCAGGATGCCGGCACGGCTTCTCAAGGTGGATGCTGAACTGGGGGACATAAAAGAAGGAAAACGTGCGGATCTAGTTGTATTTGACAGGCACCCTTTTGACTTTCGTTCTCGCGTTGAGCTGCTGATGGTGGATGGGAGGATATGGAGAGATGAATTTGAATAAAGGAGATCTATTCACAGTTTATATAAACGGCCTGATAATGACGGTTTGTATTCTGGGTTTTTACAGTGAGGAATACAGCGGGGAGGAGATGGTTGTTCTCGCTGTAGTAAATCAGGATAATATGGTGCATGTTCCTCTTCATGATTTGGAAAGGATATTCCCTCAGAATAGATTTATCAATTAATTAAAAAACGTCTCGGTTTGAAATTGCTTTATCTTCTCCGGTTATTTTACTTGCAGTAATGATCTTGTAATGTTTGTTTCCTTCGCTGCTTGTAGTTAAAATAATTGCTGTTAATCGGGAAAAAGGCTTTGGGGAAAAACCTGTTGTCGAGCTTTCTAACATTACTTGCCTGCTTAAAAATCATTTTCAGTTTGATTCTTAATAAAGAGAACGAACCTGTCTGTCCCTGCCGCTGTTTCAATTCTTATTCCTGTGAAATTCAGCTTTTCCCCAATCTTTCTATGTATTTTTGCTTTTCCATTATTTTCTTCAAGGACCTTATATCAGAGATTTAGAATATAAAAGGAAGAATAGTAAAAAGGCAGGGAAATAGGCAGTGAAATATAAAAATGTTGCTTTTATTGTATTAATCCTAATTTTTGGTTTTTATGCTGTGATTCCTGGGGCTGCGTATTCTAGTCCCAAAATTAGAGTCAATGGAGAACTGCGGAACTTCAACCCTGCACCCCAAATAGTAAATGACAGGACCATGGTTCCGGTTCGATTTGTGATTGAAGACGAAGCTTTGGGGGGAAAAGTGTATTGGGACAGCGAATTGCGTAAAGTCACCTTGGACTGCAGGGGCAAGCATATCGAATTTTCTATTGGAAGCACAGAGGCTGCGGTAGATGGACAAGCTTACTATTTAGATAATGCTCCTTACATATATAATAACCGGACTTTTGTGCCGCTGCGCTTTATAGCTGAAACCCTGGGGGCAGTTGTAGCATGGGACAGCGGTAAGTGGGAGGTCAGTATCGATTTTGGCTGGCAACCTCGGATTTTTGCTTATTATTACTGTACGCCTGTAGAAGAATTAGAGGAAAACGCTCATTTATTCAGTGATGTAGTATTCCGGTGGTTCGAGACTAACGCGCAGGGCGAGCTTTATTACGAATACAGGTACGACTATGACGAGGTGCTTGGATTTGCGCGCAAACGCAACATAAAGACCCATGCCGGTGTAGCCTTGATGGACAGGGAAGCTCTCCACAGTCTGCTGTCCAGCAAGGAGAACCGTGCCAGGCTCATAGACAGCCTTTTGGACCAGGTTAAACAAAATCATTATGACGGGGTAAACATAGACTTCGAGTTTATTGCCCCGGAAGACGGCGGGTTCTTTACGGTTTTCTTGCAGGAATTGAAGGCTTCTCTTGGCCCTGACAAGGTTTTGTCAGTGGCTGTTTTCGCCCGGACAGGCAAGGAAAATTGGTCTGCTGCATATGAGTACAGCAAGATAGGAAAGATAGCTGATTTAGTGGTAGTGATGGCCTATGATTACAGTTATAAGACGACTGCCCCCGGGGCAATAGCGCCGCTGTGGTGGGTCGAAGACGTAGTTGCCTATGCGGTTGAGAATATTCCGCGGGAGAAGGTTCTTCTGGGTATTCCAACTTACGGTTATAACTGGTCATCCAGCGGAGCGTGCAGTACGGTTACAGCTTCCAAACTGGCTGAGATAAAGGCAAGGTATACCGTGGAGGAAAACTTTGATTTGACAAGCATGAGCCCTTCTTATGCGTATGTAGACGAATATCAGAATGTCCACCAAATTTGGTTTGAAAATGAGAGGAGCCTGAAAGAAAAGTGGGAAGTAGCATCGGAAAATGGCTTGGGAGGTATTTCGTTCTGGAGGATAGGCAACGGGTGTAATGATTTGTATAAAATACTAGCTGATAACCCGTGAGCTGTCCCGTTGGCACTGTAAGGTTTGAGTGGGAAAAAGGGGTCAAGAAGCGAAACGAGACCTCAAAAAGGATGTTCCGAAGGATGTCCACTCCTGCCCAGAGGAGGATGAGGTCTCATGTATAGGATTCAACAATTGGTGTCGATGTTGCTTCTGAATTCGTCAAAATTGCTAAGTTGAGATATAATTTATAAAACCGCCTTTTGAAGGCGGTTTTAATCAGAAATTCGACAGCAGAGGATTAGATTGGAGCAGGAGGGGAGAAAATGGTTACAGAGCAACCGGGTTTGTTTGAAAGCTTGCAGCCAGAACGAAAAGGGCAGCAGGAAACCGAAGATGCCGGTAAAGAATTTTATCTGCCTTTTATACCTGGAGTTAAGGCGGAAGAATCCTATTTGGATATTGGCAGTTATGACGATTTAAAAGCGGTCGCAGATAAATGCAGCAAATGCCGGCTGAGAAACACGTGTAAGCAGGTGGTTTTTGGAGAAGGGAGCATTAACAGCGGAATAATGTTTATTGGGGAAGGCCCAGGAAGGGACGAGGATATTCAAGGAAGGCCGTTTGTGGGAAAGGCTGGGCAGCTGCTGGACAAGATACTGCAGGCGGCAGGGATGGAGCGGAAGGAAATATACATAAGCAATGTTGTGAAATGCCGTCCCCCAGGAAACAGGCTGCCTAATCCGGACGAGGTTAGGGAATGCAGGAATTACCTGGAGGCCCAGATTAGAATTATAAGGCCTGAGATAATTGTCTGTCTTGGGGCTATGGCCAGTCAGGTAGTCATCGATCCTAAAGCTAGAATTTCGACCATAAGAGGTCGGTGGTTTGTACGAAATGGCGTTAAAATTATTGCGACCTACCACCCGGCTGCTCTCTTGAGAAATGAGTCTTATAAACGGCCTGTCTGGGAGGACTTTAAAAAAATCAGGGACGAGTATAAGAAAATTACGGGGTGAAGGTATTGGATATTGTAGTCTGCAGCGAAGAAGAGATGGAACAGTTGGGAACAGCAATAGCTCAGGTGCTGGAGGCAGGTGACCTGGTTTATCTCATTGGGGATTTGGGTGTAGGCAAAACTACGCTGGCCCGGGGGATTGCCAGAGGTCTGGGCTATAAGGGCCGGGTAAACAGTCCTACCTTCGTGATAATGAATATCTATGAAAATATCCCTCCCATTTATCATTTTGATTTTTATCGTTTAAAAACAGACGATATGCTTGATCTGGGCCTGGAAGATTACTTGGATAAAGAAGGCGTGATTCTCGTAGAATGGCCTCAGGCAGGAGAGAAAATCCTGCCGCGGGAGGCCTTGGTAATAAGCATCAGTTTGATTGGCGGAGATTATGACCGTGAGCGTACAGTAAATGTTTCTGCCCGGGGAAAAAGATACAGGCAGAAACTCGAGGAGTTGAAATGCGGTGCTGATATTAGCGATTGATACTGCTACTCCGGTGGCAGGTGTAGCCCTGGTTGACGAAGAAAAAGTTATAAAAGAAGAGTTTCTGAATTATAAAAAAAAGCATTCCGAGACCCTTATGCCTACAATAGACAGGGTTTTGAGGGAATGTGAGAGCAGCCTGACCGAGTTGGAGGCAATAGCTGTAAGTACAGGTCCTGGTTCTTTTACAGGGTTGAGAATAGGTATGGCTACGGCCAAAGGATTAAGCTTGGCTTCAGGTAAGTCTCTAGTAGGTATACCGAGCCTGGATGTTCTGGCTTGCAATGTTGGCTGTACCGATGCTCTCGTTTGTCCTCTGTTCAATGCCAGAAAGCAGGAGCTATATACCGCTTTCTATGATGTAACAGGTGAGTTCCCGCGGCGGGTCAGCGAGTTGATGGCATGTTCACCCCAGGATTTTGTTGAATATGCCCTAAATGCAGCCGAGGAAACAGGCAGGAAAAGGTTGATTTTGCTGGGTGACGGTTACTATCCTTACGAAGACTATTTTCGTGATGCCCTGGGGGAAAGTCTATTAAAGATTCCTCGGCACCTGATGTTTCCCCGGGCTTCAGCACTTGGAAGCCTTGGGGTCGAGAAGGCTAAGAGAAAGGAATTTGACAATGTGTTTACAATTCGCCCTCTGTATGTAAGGCTGTCGGAAGCCGAATATCGCCTGCAGAGAGGTGAAATTTAAATGCTTAATCCTGATTTTATAGTGAGAAAAATGACAGCTCAAGACATTGACGAGGTTATGGGGATTGAAAAATCATCTTTCAGCCTCCCGTGGGCTAGAGAATCATACTTTGCTGAACTCAGAAACGATTTGGCTGCTTATCTTGTCTGTGAGTATGAAGGAAAAGTCGCAGGCTATGGAGGGATTTGGGTAGTTTTGGAAGAAGCCCATATAACCAATGTGGCTGTAAGTGAACAGTTCAGGCGTTCCGGTATTGGCAAAACCTTGATGTGTGCGCTTGAAAAAATAGCCAGGGAGAAGAAGGCGGCTCGGATTATTCTTGAAGTAAGGCCATCAAACAGTGCGGCTTTAACTATGTATAGAGGTTTGGGCTATGTGCCTGCAGGCATTAGGAAGAGATATTATTATGATAATGGGGAAGATGCTATCATTATGGTTAAATATCTGTTTTAGAGGGGAATGTGCTGTTTTTGGATGTTCAAATACAAAAAGGCTGGTGTCGGAACATGAATCCTCTGCTGATTTTAGGGATAGAAACCTCTTGCGACGAAACCGCAGCTGCTATAGTTGCAAATGGGCGGGATATTCTTTCCAATGTAATCAATTCTCAAATAAATATACATCAGAGATTTGGAGGAGTAGTGCCGGAGGTGGCTTCGCGCAAGCATATAGAAAATATTGCTTTGGTTGTAGACATGGCGTTTGAAGAGGCCCGGCTTTCTTATCAAGAAATTGACGCCGTTGCGGTTACTAACACGCCGGGGTTAATAGGTACTCTGCTCGTCGGCTTATCTTTTGCCAAGGCTTTTGCTTATGGGCTGGGAAGGCCGCTGATTGCGGTTAACCATCTGCATGGGCATATATATGCTAATTTTTTGGAGCATGATAATATCGAACTTCCTGCTGTTTGTCTGGTGGTGTCGGGGGGCCATACCAGCATTTTATATATGAAAGACAGGAAAAGTTTTGAAATTATAGGAGAAACCCGAGATGATGCGGCGGGAGAAGCATTCGACAAAGTAGCTCGTTTTTTGGGGCTTGGTTATCCAGGAGGCCCGGCTATAGAAAAAGCTGCTCAGCAGGGGGAAACGGGTAAGATCAAGTTGCCCCGTGTTTTTTTGGATAGAAACGATTTTGAGTTCAGCTTCAGCGGGCTTAAAACAGCGTCTGTCAACCAGTGGCAGAAGATTAAAGCAAAAGAGGGGTACAGTGTTCATGATTTGGCGGCTGAATTCCAGGCTGCATTGGTTGAAGTTCTGGTGGAAAAAACCATGCGGGCGGTAGAAAAATTCCAGGTCAAAACCGTGTTGATGGCAGGGGGAGTAGCTGCTAATCAAGTACTGCGTGATACGATGCGCCGGAGAGCTGAAGCCCTGGGTATTCAGCTCTTTTATCCCTCATTAAAATTATGTACCGACAATGCAGCTATGATTGCAGGCAATGCTTATTATCACTATATGGATGGGAATTTTGCCCCTCTCAACGTTAATGCTTATCCTGGCCTTTTGTCCTTGTGAAGAAATACTTGTGGATAATGTGTATAAGTCTGTTGATAATTAATTTTTCAGTATTTTTCAAAATTCGTTTTGCCACGTTTAGTCCTAACTTATTTTTATACTTATTGAGTACAGGGGAGTTGTTCCTGTGGATAACAAAAAAATGAAGGAGTTATGGGGATGCATCCGATTTTATTAAAAGCAGGGAAAATAAATATTTATTCCTGGGGGCTGATGCTGGCTATCGCTTTAATCGCTGCTTTTTTAGGGATAGGCAGGTTAGCGGCCCGGGAGGGCTATGAAAAAGAAATAGTCTGGGACTTGGTTATTATTATGGCCGTGTCTGGAATATTAGGAGCGCGTCTGACTTATATACTGCTCTATGAGCGGGAGGTTTTTCTCAGTAACCCCCTTAGCTTTATTTCTTTGTCCAGTGGTGGGCTCTGGGTATTAGTATGTTATGGAGCCTTGGCAGGGGGGTTTATATCT
>JACIYB010000129.1 GCA_014360155.1 Syntrophomonadaceae bacterium | reverse complement strand
TATTTTAGTTCCTAAATTCTTCCTTTCACGAGCGAAGTTTTTCCACAGGCGGGCGTAGTTCTCAGCTATCATAATATGCCGCGCTACAAACAAACAGAAACGGAGTTTAGGGAACTTCCCTCCCATCCCTTTATTCAATGGAGTAGTCACTATTCTTGTCGTAATCTTGTTAAGATTAGAAATATTTCCCAACCTGGCGATTTGGTAAAGCTTCGGTTCAAGCACAATATATTTTATATCAACTTCTCCCATGCCTTCAGGCCGCAGATTTTCTAATATCCATAGAAGCGTTCTGTCAGCATATTTCCTGGTTTCGATCAAATTGGCCAAGCTGACAGCATCCCTTACATCCATTTTATCTATCAGCTCCCGGGGGCTCTGGCATCCTATAGGTATCATTACATTTACAGGAGGAAAACGCCTTACCATCTCTTTAAATATTTCGTCCTTCACCGAAAACATCTTAGGATGCGGAAGCAGTGCGAAAAGGCGTTCAAGCACCTGTTGAACCCCTGACTCACTGTACAGGTTGCCCGGGAAAAGAGAATCCAGCATTTTTTCCAATTTTTTCATAAAATCCTTCACATGCGAAATTATTACCTCAGGTTCTGCATCTTCAGGAACTCCCAGATAATTATGAATAATATCTTCGAATTTCTCCTGATATCGTTTTTGCAGGCTGTTAAATACTTCTTCTGTGTATACTTCTTTCCCGTCTTTCCCCGCAATTTTCTTAGGCAAAACCACCGGTATTCCTGGTACAAACTCCAGGTAATGGGCCGGTGTCAGGGGTGGAGTAATTTCCAAGAGTTTCTTTTTCCATTTATCAACAAATCTATCCCGCAGTCTGATAAAACATTTTTTCTGTTCTTCTTTTATCGAATACGCTTCGTTTTCTATAAGACGGCTGGCATCTGAAATTTTCAAGTTTTCCAACTGCTCCTGGAGAAACTGTATGCGCATGATGTAGCTGGCTATTCGCCCATTAAACGTAGAAGTCAGAGCATTCAATATGTCGTCCTGATTCAGCACATCCGAAAACCAGTATTCAAAGAGAAAAGAAAGCACTGTTTTGGCCCAATTTCCTGCTTCAAACCTGAACTCATCAGAAGACGCCAAAACAATATTTCTAATATCTCCATAAACATCTTCGCCCAGAGCCATTTCATAGATAGCCTGATATTGGCTAAAATTACGCTTGAAAAACAGAATCATTTCCTGACTTGAAAATTTAACTTCGACAGGCTTATCCTCGTACTCGTCTCCATACAGATCCGGCACTTTGCTTATAACCCTTCTTCCCAGCCAATGTTCTTCGTCCCTCTTTATGCATTCAAACAAAGAACGAGCGATCTCTTTAAAAACGTAGTTGACTTTTTCCAGAGAAATCCTTTCGGACTTAGTCCCCAGAGGGACTTCGCACATTTCTTTACCCCAAATCATTACACGGGTTACAAGCCAAGGGTCAATGCCGTACCCCCTGGTAATACCAGGCCAAAATTTAAACTCCCGGCACAAGTCTTCGATTAAATCGTGGGAAAGTGCGTATATTCCACTTATGGCACCTTCTATCTTACAGCCATAGAACTGTTCCAGCAACGGTGCTACAAGGAAACTGGTAACAATATCTTCAAAATAATGGTGCCTGTAAGTCGTCAGTACGAAGTCATACTCAAGCCCCAAAGGCTCGACAGTTTTTTTGATCCATTCCGGTTTTAGCCCTCTATCCTTTTCCGGGACAACATCAGCGGCAAAAATAACCGCATCGGCAGTCAAAAAGTTAGCTATTTCCAATATTGCTCTTATACTGCAGCCCCTCCCGTTGCTCCCGGGTTTCATGAGAAATTCATAATGGGGGTAATTCAAGTCCATTTGCTGAATAATCTCGATTACTTCAGCCCCTTTCGGGTCCCCAACACACAAAATCAGAGGTTTTTTATAGTCTTTTATATATGCCAAAGAGTCTTCAATTGTTTCCAATATTACCGGCAATGTATCTTTTTCATTATAAAAAGGAATTCCGATCACTAAATCTATATCGTATAATGTTTCTAATTTTTTCAGAGATTCCTGCAAACTTTGATCAAAATGACTTTCTCCTTTTCCTGCCTGCTCAAATTCTGCCTGTTCGAACCGCATAAGTACTCCTCCTCCCTAATAATTCTATATTTCTATTCATTATATACTAACTTCCACGACCGCTGATGAGAATAAATGGGGGATAAAGCCGTTTTCTTACCAACCATTATACTTGATATACATAAAGATGTCGCTGGAACTTCGAGTCAAAACGAAAATAATAGCAGGTTTTAGCGGCAAATACGGCAATCAACGGGCAGATTCAGGGGTTGGCGAGAACGCGAACCGCTCCGGTAAACAGTAATACCTTTAAGGCCCAGCTCATGAGCTTGTTCAAATATACGAGCTACTTGTTCTGCAGTAGTATTATTCGGTAAATTTACGGTTTTGCTCACCGCATTATCAGTATGTTTTTGAAAAGCGGCCTGCATCCTGAGATGCCATTGGGGATCAATCTCCAGGGCAGTTTTAAAAATCGAACGCGCCTTTGCATCTATTTCATTCAAACCCTGGATGCTCCCTTTTTGGCAGATCGTTTTTAAAACCTTCTCTCTAACCTCCCGGGACAAATTGTTGTGGAGATAATCCAAGAAAGGCTTATCAGCTGTCCACAGCTCATTTTGATCTAAAATAACTCGGAAATAAGCAAGTCCATATACCGGTTCAATCCCGGAGCTCGTACCTGCAATGGCACTAATGGACCCTGTGGGAGCTATAGTAGTAAGCGTAGCATTCCTGAGCAGCGTGCGGGGGTAATAAATTGACTGCCGCCAAGCGGGAAAGGTCCCGCGTTCCCGGGCCAGATCGATTGAAGTTTGCCTAGCTGTCTCGGAAATAAAGGCCATTAATTCTTCCGCCAATTGCAGAGCTGCTTCTGAATCATAGGGTATACCGAGACGAAAAAGCATATCTGCCCAACCCATAACCCCCAAGCCTATTTTGCGGGTAAGCAAAGTCGCTTCAGCAATCTGGGAAAGAGGAAACCTGTTTATTTCAATAACATTATCCAGAAAGCGCACCGCTGATTCAACTGCGGTCTTCAGGCGGCGCCAGTCTACTGCTCCGTTGCTTACCATATTTAACAGGTTAATAGAACCGAGGGTACAGGATTCATAATCCAGGAGGGGCTGTTCTCCACATGGATTGGTAGCCCGAATAAAACCGAGAGCGGGGGTGGGATTAGCCCTATTAATAGCATCAATAAATAATATACCCGGATCACCCCGCTTATGTGCGTGGTGTACGATACTGGCGAAAAGCTCTCGGGCATCAGTCACCTTATACACCTCCCCCTTAAAGGAAAGAGGCCAATCGCTGCCGGATTGTACAGCATCAATGAATTGGTCAGTCACCGCTACTGATATATTAAAATTGCGCAATTCCCCCTCTTCTTTCTTGCAGGCTATGAATTCATATATATCCGGGTGATCAACCCGTAGAATACCCATATTGGCGCCCCTGCGCACCCCGCTCTGTTTTATTTCCTCAGTCGCCGCATTAAAAATACGCATAAAACTCACTGGTCCAGCTGCCTTGCCAAAACCGTCCCCTACTTGCGTTCCTTTCGGACGCAGCAGGGAGAAGTCAAAACCCGTGCCCCCGCCGCTTCGATGGATAATGGCGGTATATTTAAGCGCATCAAATATCTGTTCCACACTGTCTTCAACTGGGAGAACGAAACAGGCAGCCAGCTGTCCCAGTTTTCGCCCGCAGTTCATAAGCGTAGGGCTGTTAGGGAGAAATTCGAGCGACCTCATCATATCGTAAAACTTGTCCGCCCACGCCGCTACTTGGCAGGAATCTGCTCCAAAATTCGCTTCTGCTGCAGCGACAGTCTTCGCTACACGCCAGAACATCTCTTCCGGCGTTTCAATAATATCTCCCTGTTCGTTCCTCCGGAGATAACGGCTTTTAAGAATTGTTAACTGGTTAGCATTTAATTCCATGCACTGACAACCCCATTTTCTCAGCATTTCTAGTTTTAATTCCGCTGTTGAAAGCTGTAGTACCCTGGCGCACCTGCTCCGGGACTCGCCCTCCTAAATTTTTCATGCTAAAAAAGCTCCGAAATCAAATTCGTTTCCCAATTCCTAATCCATCTTAATAAAATCAACTTTACTGCCACACCTAGTACATTGCCTGTTTTTAATTCCACAAACATTTACATGGAAATAGTTCCTCACAATTAAGACGTTTCCGCAAACTGGACAACGGGTACTATTTTCTTCACCCGCTAAATTGCCGATATAAACGAAATTCAGATATTCTTCGGCCAAATCCCGGGCCCTATATAAGGTATCTGCAGGAGTAGCCGGTATATCCAACATTTTATAGGCAGGATGATAGCGGTTTAGATGCAGAGGTATGCTCTCGTCCAATCCTGCAAGCCACCTGCACAGTTCACGTATCTCATCACTGCTGTCGTTTTTCCCTGGTATAAGCAGTGTAGTCACTTCCACGTGAATCTTTTCCGCCATTTTCTCCACCGCTTTCAACACCGGTTCCAGCCTGCCCCGGCAAATTTGGCGGTAAAAGTCTTCGTTAAAAGACTTAACATCTATATTGGCAGCATCAATGAATGGTAAAATTTCCTGCAGTGGATTTTCCTCTATAAAACCGTTGCTTACCAGAACAGTCTTCAGCCCTTTTTCCTTTAACATGGGAGCAGCCTCCCTGATGTACTCATACCACACTGACGGCTCATTATAGGTAAAAGCTACTCCTATGGAGCCTCCTTTTCGCGCCTCTTCTGCCATTTTTACCAGTGATTCCGGCAGCACACATTCCGTAGGCGGATCTCCATGGGCAATACTATAATTCTGGCAAAACCTGCAATTCAGGTTACAACCGAAAGTCCCTACTGACAGGATAGCGCTTCCCGGGTAAAAATGAAAGAGAGGCTTCTTTTCTATAGGGTCCAATGCTGCCGAAGATATTTCCCCGTAATTACTGGTAACAAGTACGCCGTTTTTATTTTTTCGCACCCGGCACAATCCGACCTGCCCATCTTTAAGCCGGCAATGATGGGGACATAGCAAGCAACGGAGGCTTCCATCTTTTACTTCTTCATAATACAAAGCCTTTGCTTCAGGCATCTCTTCTCACCTTCTTTTTACTTGATAACTTTATTTCTCCTATGTTAAGGATAACAGAGAAAACGCAAACAGCCAAAACTGCACAGCAGTGATGTGGTGAGGGGAGAGGAGTGAGGAGTAAGGGGTAAGGAGTAGGCTTCGCTGTTGTTTCGGAGACTTAAAAATTGACAGCAGGGAAACCGCCTGCAAAGGGCTGCTTATCAAGTATCTCGTAATGCCATATAATCTTGCGGATATGAATAAAATAATAGACTTTATAGCAGGTGAAATATCTAAAAAAACGGTATTAAACATAATGGCCCAGTACCGTCCAGCCCACAAGGGCCTACGACTTTCCAGAATTATCAAGGAGAATAACCAGAGAAGAATACAACAAGGCAATACAATATGCAAAAAATAAAGGGTTAACTGAAATAATATGAAAATCAAGGGACAGGTACACCATGAGCCGCTAAGCGCTCACCAACGCGCCTGTCCCTCTATTTTAAAAAACTACGGCATTATCCAGCTGTACTTATAATTCACCGGCTTGCCTTTTTTCCACTCGCCTTCGTATATCAAATACCCGTCATTGGTGTATGCTTTACCCTGGCCGTGCCTGGCTCCTTCCTTCCATTCACCTTCATAGCGCACACTCCCGTCAGGGTAGTACTCTGTCCCTCTTCCGTCCCGCTTTCCCTCTTTCCACTCACCTTCGTATTTGCCACCATTGCCGTAATAGGCCGTACCCTGACCGTGCGGCTTGCCTTCCTTCACTTCTCCTATGTATTTTGCAGTCATCGGTGGTTTAAGTACCACATCTTCGAT
>JACIYB010000128.1 GCA_014360155.1 Syntrophomonadaceae bacterium | reverse complement strand
AAGGCGCTGTTGCCTGATAGCCTATCAAGAAAAAGCCTGAATCCGCTTGATTACCTGTGTTTTCCCTAATTCGAGAGTTAATAGATTAGGTAAGGCAAGTTTAACAATAAGGAATCATGAGCAGGCAAAACCTTAAAGCCCAAAATCCAGGGAGGCTTTTAAAGAAAGCTTCCTTGATGTCTTCGGTACGGTTAAGGAAAACGGGTATAGGCAGTACAACACCGCGTATGTGGAAATACCCAAGAAAGCTGGCAAGTCTGAGCTGGCTGTGGCAGTGGCCCTGATTATGGCCTTGGACAGAGCATTACGGCATGAGGGCAGCGGTTCGGTTTATAATTCAAGGGGCATATAGGGCTTTATATAAAACAAACCAATCAGCGCTTTTCCCATAAAGAGGTCTTCGACAGTTTGAGGCAAACTTTGCAGGAAAAGGCGGACGGCGGGAATGTATGAAATCATTTACCTTCCGATAGCCAAACAGGATATAACGGACATTATCCTGGAAGTGGATTCAGCGATACAAAACCTAAAGAGCAATGAACAGCTCTCGGAAGAGCGACGTCAGCGTATCAGCGAGTTGTAGCAAAGACTGCGAGACCGGGTTACAGGAACAGGCAATATCCATGAAGTAGCCGAGAGGGCGGGTATAGGTTTTCTTCTTGACTGTATCTTACGGGGGCTTTCTTTATGCCTGAACGGAGATGAGAGGCGGGAGTAACGCAATGGAAAATCTGATGAGCCTGTGCAAGTCCTGTTACTCGGCGATTACAGCTAAAGAAGGCGGGAGATGGGGATGAAATCGTTCCTGAAAATAAAATCTTAATCAAAACAAGTCGCTATGGGTTCCTGTTCGTGTAAGGGTTAGGGTTAAAATATCTTTTTCAATTTTATATATGAGCAGCCAATCTGGGGTGATGTGGCATTCACGATGACCGCCATAGTTGCCGGCAAGCGGATGGTCTAGATATTTTGGGGGCAAAGGCTTTTCCTCAACAAGAAAACGCAGCACCTCTTCGAAAAGCTTAACATCGTAGCCGCGCTTAATAATAGTTTTGAAATCTTTTTTAAACCTGCTGGAGTATCTAATTTTAAGCATGTAAATCCTCCATCAGGTCATCAATACTAGTAAAGGTTTTGCTCATATTGCGGTTGTTATTGACATCGTCGATTGCCGTCAAGGTTTCAGCGTTGGGCTTTTCGACGCGAAGATCAAAAGGGATGCCGCCGTAACGGACGGAATAACGCAGGAATATATTTATCGCCGTGGACATGTTAAGTCCGAGTTCTGAAAAAATGGCATCTGCCTGGCGTTTTAAATCCTCGTCGATACGAATGTTTAAATTGGTTGTGTTAGCCATCGTATCAGCTCCTTTCTAACCTTGATTATAAAGCATTATATGCAATCATTCAATAAAATATTCTAAATTGCTTTACATTGTAATTACAAATAACAAGATTTTCTGGCGAGGGGGGGCAAAATCTTTACAACCCTGGCCCAAAAGAACGGGCGGCGGGCTTCGCGCGCAAAAATTACGGTTCAAACAGGAAATTAAACCTCGCCACAGCAAGGAGGTGAAGGGCGTGGCAATTAAACCTTTTTTATGTCTGGGAAACTAGTGTGTGTGGGGTTTGATGAACTTGACAAACCAAGTTCATAAGGTAGGCTGCCTTCATTAAAATTTACCTGTGTCTCAGACAAAGTAAAACGTTGATGTTTTGTGTATTGAAAGTGGAATGCTTGTTAAATATCCGGGATCTACTAAATTTTATCATGATTTAAGCAGGAAGTAATTAGAAAAACTCACCATGCGATATCGAAAAGGTCATATGCTATCATGGTAGTCTATATAAGGATAATGCCAACCGTCGGATAGCAGAGTTGGTTGAATCAAAGTAGGAATATTCAACATGGAAACATATTCGGTGTTTTCTTTTGCTGGTTTTCCGTCTAGCAGAGCACTTTGAGGTGCATTCTCAGGCTCTGATGGCATTTTAGTCTTTGATATTGCTACAACCAGGCCGCAGGTGCTCAGGATAGCAGCAAAAAGCATTACACCTGAATAACTCCAGTTTTGGACGACAAATCCTCCCATGAAAGGTCCTACTGCATTGTATAGGTTAATAGTAACTTGGAAAAGCCCGGTAGCTGTACCGCGTTTTCTCCTGCCCGTAATACCAACAGCAAGGCTCCTACGCAAAGACAGGCCCAAGCTATTCCCAGCATTACCTGAACTGATAGCAATAACCACCAGTTGTGAATTAAAATGTAGCTGATAAAAACAATGATCGATACAACTTGGCCGAAAGCAAAAACACGCTGGGGGCTGAATTTTTCTAATGAACGCATTACAATAAACTGTATCGCAAAGTTTGTTCCCCATAAAATCCCGATCCAGGAACGATCCAATCCCAAGGAAGTAATAAAATAAAGAGGCAAAATTATCCATACTGATGTTGCCCCCAGGTGCCGGAGAAAAACGGCCAGGTAGATTGAAAATCCCTGTTTAATAACAGCACTCATACTAGGAACCCCTTTTTCTTTTAAGCACACCTTGGGTTCACTTCGTGATGAAAGGAGAAGAGACAGGGCAAAAGCTAGCGTACACGCAAGAGCACTAGCAGCAAACAAGTCATAAAAATCTGTTAGGAACACAGAAGCTAACGCCCCTCCAATCCATCCTAATGAACCGTAGGAACTAAACCGGCCCATATCTGAGCCTAACTCAAAGGCATAAGCTACCAAAGCAGCAGTTGTAATTCCGAGTGACAGGCCGACACCGGTACGAACTGCGACTAAAATAGGCAAATGTTTTGCCAGCAACTGGGCGGCAAAAGCAATTGAACAGAAAAACAGGCCTGCCCGGACGAAGCGCAGCCTTCCGCGGCGGTCCGATTGTTGGCCGGAGTAAAGAGATGCCAGCAGGTATGCCCCCCCCCGTAAGCTGTACCAATTAGCCCCACCTGAAAATCTGTTGCGCCCAGCTCTGAACCTAGTAAAGGAATAAAAATTAGAGAACTCTGAATGGCAAAACTCAAGAGAAAATATATCGTAGTAATCAAAACAAGAGGATTGTTCAGCTTTTCAATACCCTTCTTTCGACAAAATTCATAACGATGTCAAAATAGCACTTTTATTAAATAATTTCAAGAAAAATTATCGCTATATTGGGAGACATAAAACATCAGGAGGGATGATCCAGGCGAAGTATGTAATCACTCTCACCTATGCACCTTTTTCCCAGCATTTGTTCAACGGAGACTTCTCCCGGGGGCTCGTGGGGTGGACGCATGAATTGCATGGTTACAGCAGTGCACCAGGCTCCCAGGCAACCACCATAGGACCTGATTACAGCAAGGGCTATCTTAGAATAGGGGCCTATGGCGGTTACCACACGGTTTCCTAGGCAGTCTCTCTTTCCGACCTTAATGTAAACCTAATGGCCAGGTTTAAGGTAGAGAGGTGGTCAACCTTTGGAGGTCGCGACGGTGGATGGACTGCCGTAGGAATCTCATATTACACCGAAAGCGATGACTTACTTGGCTCGGCCTATTTCTACCTCAACCCTTACAGTACGTTTGATAACAAGCCGGGTGTCTACTGGTATAAACTTGGCACAGGCCTTCCAGTACCCACTGACTGGGAAGATGTAGACGTGAACATCAAAGAAGTGGCGGAAAATCTCCTGGAAATAGATTCCTCTGCTGTGGAAAAGACCAAATAAGTAAATTTAAAAAGGATTTCATCACCGGGTTTAAGACCGAGTTCTTCAAAGCTTTCTTTAACCTTTGTGCTTAACTGGAAAGCCCGGGGAGAAATTTCTTCTGGAACCCCACTTATTCTTACTTCTATAGAATTATTGTCAATGCGGCCAAGGTATTTTCCTGAGTCTAAGAGTTAGAAACTTCGGTTTTTTCGATTTCTTCAATTCTTTCGAGGACCGGTTTTCTTGAATCTTGGGTTATCTTTGCCAGGAGGTGGGGATAACTTAAGGCCTGGATAACGAATTCATCTTTTGCAGGTACACGCAGTTTTACCTTAACACTGATTTCCTTTTCTTTGCCTAAAAGCACCAAGTCTTTTAGGAAATATCCGCCTGTAGGTTTTTCTCCCGCACAGACAAGCAAATAGGTATAGTTACCCTGGGAGAAAGAATAAGCCCCTTTTATTTTATAGTTTTTACTGTACCAGTTATTGAATTCACCTGTGCACAATTTTTCAAATTCAGGTGAAGATAACTCTATAATATCATAGCTTAATTGTCCTAGCTGTGGATTCTGCCCGGTATTTTTCCCTTGTTGGTTGCAGCCTAAGAGAGCGAAAGCCATAAAACATACCAGAACAAGTCTGCTCAGTCTTATTAACATGCAAATCACCACCTAAGTCTTTAATTTTAGTGATAAAATATTTTTTGCACTTTTATATGCATATACGCTAAGTTATTTCGCAAACTTTCATATCTAATCTCTTTAATAAATCTTTATGCCATTATACCATTAAGGGAGAAGAAGTTATCAAGTCCAGAATTTTGTGTGATGGCGTCAACTTACTTTGGGTTTTTTAAAAAAAGAAAATCCCTTTTAATAATTAAGCCGTTCTAATTGCTCTTAAAATTGTGAAGTTGCCGTTTTCTTGCTGATATTTAAGATTGTTAGGTTCTCAAAGGTTTCATTTGTGGTAACCAGGTTTCTTTTTTCAAGATTTCCTGATCTATTTTTAGGGTTCTTGTTTTATTCAACGCAGTTCTTTTTTTGGCTAATAACTATTTAGCCCCTAACCGACTTGGACGAAGTGTCGTAATCTGGTACCTTTTAAAACAGAAGGGGGCAAAAATGAAACGTAGAAAAGTCGCTATGGGTGATTTTAAATAACTGCAGACACTGTTTATACCTGGATCAAAATATAAAAGATATTGAGACAGGAGGTTTTTTATGCCTTTGTATGAGTTTGAAGGGAAACGCCCGTCTATAGACAAAACGAGCTACATTCACCCGCAAGCCGTATTAATTGGGGAAATCGAGATAGGGGAACTATGCTTTGTCGGTGCGGAAGCAGTAATAAGGGGTGATTACGGCAAAATAATTATAGGCAGTGAGACGGCTGTCGAGGAAAACTGTACAATCCACGCTGAACCCAAGAGCATAACGATAATTGAGGAAAATGTTATGGTAGGGCATGGCGCTATTATTCATGGACCATGTCTTATAAAAAATAATGTTGTAATCGGAATGGGCGCTATTGTATGTCCCAGATGCGAAATAGGGCCCAACAGTCTTTTGGGAGCAGGAAGTGTGCTCCCCCAGGGCCGCAATATTCCAGAACGAAAAATAGCATTCGGCAATCCGGCTATTGTAATACGAAATATGGAAGAAAAGGATTTACAGTACAATAAATTTGCATCCGATATATATCGAAATTTAACAACACGTTATACTAATAATTTGAAGCTAATTAAAGAGTAATTATTACAAACCCTTATCTCCCTGCAGTACTGTAAAGCGGATATACCTACTGGTGTTGTTATTTTGGCAGCGCAAAAAATGATACCCCAGTTTCTAACTATATGTCCTGAAAAATTATATCTCCCACTTTTGCAAAGGTTTTAGTTGAAAAGGGATGAGCGTCTACATCTTTTCCCGGGAATACCTGTTCCAGTAATTCTTTTAATAGCCGGATTGCAGTTCTGGCATCTTCACTACTTACAGACTTCATACCATGATTATTGATGGTATAATTGCGCTGCGTAGACAGGCTATTCAGCTTTTCTTCCAGTCTTTTGCTGAACCTTCTTTTTCCCTTCTTTTTTTCATAAATATCTGCTATATCATATATCCTCATATTTCCCTCATACCGATTGAGAATTCTGGTAACCCATTCTATATTTTTCTGTTTTTCCAGCTTTTTGTTCGGGTGGCTTATATTCAATTCTTCTCTCGCTATGTAATAATAGGAGCCTTCGTAGATTCTCTTGAATCTGCTTAGACAGTCTATATATTGTTCCATAGCGAAGCGGCGACAGGCATTATGGTATAGGTCACATAGATTTTCATATCCTTCTCTATCTCCCAACGCAATAATCTGCATCAGGGAATGCTGCTGTTTTTTCAGTATTTCCAGCAATGTGTTCTTACG
>JACIYB010000127.1 GCA_014360155.1 Syntrophomonadaceae bacterium | reverse complement strand
TAGTGAAGGCTACCGGGCGTATTCAGGAAGATGTTCCTGTGGTCAAGGAAAATGATGAAAGGGCTACTGCCCGCTTGACCAGCTACCCTCTCCCCATGGATAAAGAACTAAACCGGCTGCATTTGTTAAGCGGCAGGCTTTTCAGTTCAGAGGAAGGTGTGCTCGTTGACCCGAAATATGCAGAAGCGAATGGAATAGAGCCTGGAGATAGTATTGAAATAGTTGCTGAGGGGAAGAAAGTTTCCCTTACAGTCGTGGGGACTGCCACGAGTCCTGAGTTTATCTACCCATTGAAGGATGCGTCCAACCCCTACCCTGATCCCAAGAGTTTTGGGATTATAATGATTTCCCACGAAGAGGCCAAGCAGGTGCTGAATATGCCTGGCCAGATAAACCAGGTGGTCATTAAACTCGCACCAGGTGCGGATGCAAAAGAAGTTGAAAGAAAAGTTGAAAAAATCCTTGAACCGTATGGTAGCCTTATTAGCTATCCTCGTAAAGACCAGTTAAGCCACGCTGCTGTTCAGGCCGAAATAGACGGGCTTGAGCTTGCTTCGCGCTATATGCCGATGATATTTTTTGTAATAGCAGCCGGGGTACAGGTTATTTTGCTGGGGCGTTTGATAAAGTCCCAACGGCTGCAAATAGCCACAATGAAGGCGATTGGCTATGAAAATCGCCAGATTATGTTGCACTATACAGGTTATGCTTTGAGTGTAACAACAGCAGGTGCTGTATTGGGGATAGGGATAGGGATTGTCCTGGCTTCGGCTATTTCCGACATGTATGCAATGTTTTTCAATCTCCCCAAAACCATCGGAGGCGTTAACGGGAAAGCAGTTGCCATCAGTCTGGTCTTGAGTACTTTAACAGGGCTTATTTCCGGCATTTCTGCCTCGTGGAGAATAATCACTTTAAGTCCTGCGCAAGGTATGCGGCCCGAACCGCCCAAGGGGAGCAGCAAAATTATCATCGAAGGCTGGAAGTGGTTGTGGCAGCGCCTGCACAGTTCGTGGAAAATGAGCCTGCGCTCTATATTTCGTAACCGGACCAGGTTCGCTATAACTGTCCTCGGGGTGGCGAGTGCTGCTGCCATCTTGCTGCTCGCTCTGTTTTTCAATGACGCTGTTGATTATATGATGGGGAGGTATTTTTCGGGGGAGAACAGGTACGATTACCTGGTGAATTTTACCCAGCCGGTGAAAGCGGATGAAATATCAAGCTGGTCGCGCTGGGAAGGAGTCCAGCGGGTGGAACCCATGCTGCAGGTACCTGTGAAGTTCTATGCTCCCGGAGCAGGCGGAGAAGAGGGTAAATCGGAAGATAATGTAATAACAGGGCTGAGCAGGACATCTCAGTTAAAGATGGTATTTAACGAAAAAGAGGAAGTCATTCCCATACCTGAAGAGGGCATTTTGATAAATGAACGAACTGCTAAGAAGCTCGGTCTTAAAGTGGGTGATAAGGTAAAAGTTGAGACCAAGATGAGCATAGGGCCTTCGCGGGAAGCTTACGTAAAAGTTGTGGGAATAAACCAGCAGCTGATGATGGCCGGAGGAGCATTCGCTTCGCTTGCAACTGCTAATGAGATATTGAACGAAGGACAGATAATTACAGCTGCTATGCTGAAAGTAGATCCCCTGGCAGGGGGAGAGATAGAAAAGCGCTTGAACGATATGACGGGAGTAGCTTCTGTTGTCAGCAGAGAAAAGGAAAAAGACAACATTATGCAGCTGATGGACAGCATGATCTATTTTATTGGGATAATGGTCCTTTTTGCTCTCGTGCTGGGACTGGCGATAGTTTATAACTCGTCGGTTATGAGCTTTAACGAGCGCAAGAGAGAACTGGCTTCTTTGCGAATTATCGGCCTGATGCGAAATGAGGTTTCGGGTATCCTGTTCAAGGAGATTTTGTTGCAATCACTGGTAGGAATTGCAGTGGGGCTTCCGGCCGGCAGGGTGTTGGGAGAAATGTATATTGCAGCTGTGTCTACTGATCTTTATACAATGCCGGTAGTCATATACCCTCAAACTTATGTGTTATCTGCTGTGATTGCTGTTTCGTTTGTGGTTGTCGGCCACTTCTTTACAGTAAACCGGGTTAAGAAGCTTGAATTGGTGGAGGTCATGAAAAACCAGGATTAAGGGGAGAGGAAAATGAAATACAAAATTATTTTGGGAGGCTTTTTACTTGTTGCCGTGGGAGTGCTTGCCGCGTTTTCAATTACAGCCGGCACTGAGGTTGAAGTTGTAGAAATCCAAAAAGGGGAGCTGGTAAAAACCGTTGAAGAAACCGGGTATGTGGAAGCGGCTGATTTTTATGAAATACAGGCGTCTCTCAATGGTAAAGTGGTTGAGGTTTCTGTTGAATGCGGCGACAAGGTAGAAAAAGGTCAGGTACTTGCGGTTCTCGAGAACCTGGATATGGATATCCAGATGGAAGAAATTAAATCACAGCTGAAAGGAGCAGAAGCGGAGCTTAATGTGGGCGAAATTGCTCTCGAAAGCACCGCTTTGGAATTAGAGCAGGCAGAAAAAGACCTGGAAAGAAAAGAGAAACTCTTTAAGGCAGGGGCCGTTTCCCAGGCAGAGTATGAACAAGCTGTCTTGGCGGTGACTAATTTGGAGCAGGCTTTTGCCAAGCAGGAAGCCTACTTGCAAAATATCCGGGCCCAGTTAAATAGCCTTGAGAATATATATCAGGAAATTAATTCCCAGAGGCGGCAGCTTGTAGTTACAAGCCCCATAAAAGGTACGGTTTTGTTTCTGCCGATTGAAGAGGGTCAAATGGCATTTGCCGGTGCTGTAATAGCTCAAGTAGGAGATCCTGAGAGGTTGGAAGTCAAAGCTGATATACTTAGTGATGACCTGGCAGAAATCAGGGAGGGACAGAAGGTGTATATAGATGCTCCTGTACTTGGGGAAAAGAACCTGACAGGGAAGGTGAAGAAGATTTACCCCCAGGCCTATGAAAAGACTTCAGCCCTTGGAATTGTCCAGCGGCGGGTGCCTGTAATTATTGCACTTGACGAGGTCGGTAACCTGCAGCCGGGTTATGAGGTGCAGGTAGTTATAGAGACAGTAGTCAAACCTGACGTTTTGCTCCTGCCCAGAGAAGCAGCACGCCTTACCGGTGATGGGACTTATGAAGCGATGCTGGTCGTTGATGGCAGGGTAGTACACCGGCAGATCAAAGTCGGGCTTAAAAATCAGGATTTTATGCAAGTTGTAGAAGGCCTTCAAGAGGGGGACCAGGTAGTTCGTGATGCCAGTATCGAACTTGCGGAAGGGGCAAGGGTTAAAGTCAAAAAGTAAAAACTTTATTGTATATTGATCAAGGCAGGATTTTGTTTGCAATTGTCATCTCGGCGGGTTTTGCGCTGTTAATGGCCATGAGATTGCGCTCTGTGTCACGTTTTTACATCATTCCGTACTTAATCCCACAGCTTTTTATATGTTTATTAATGAGAGTGAAAGATGCATAATTTTTTTCCAAACTGGCGAAGTACTAAAAATTTGATTTTAATTGATTATTGGTAGCAAAGATATTATAATATTTTTAGAGAGAAATACCAATTTGTGCTGTTCTGTTTGCATTTCCCTGCTATGTTTTGCATGCAATTGTTTTTAAAAATTACTGAAATCTTGGTGTGTAAGGAGATTGATGTTTAGTGGATCAAAGGAGGGGTGGTTATGGCTAGAGCGGTTGGAATTGATCTTGGCACAACCAATTCAGTCGTAGCGGTGATAGAAGCTGGAGAACCGACAGTAATACCGAATGCTGAAGGTTCTCGTATTACTCCGTCTGTCGTAGCTTTTAAAAGAGATGGAGAGAGGCTTGTAGGGCAGGTGGCGAAGAGACAGGGGGCTCTCAATCCTGAGAATACTTTTTACTCGATTAAACGCTTTATCGGCCGGCGTTATTCAGAGGTGGAATCTGAGCGCAAGCTGGTGCCGTATTCTGTTGTTCCTGGCAAAAATGATGCGGTTCGCTTGCAGGTAAAAGAAAAACTCCTTGCCCCCGAAGAGATTTCGGCGATGGTTTTAAAAAAATTGGTGGATGATGCTTCAAGATATTTGGGAGAGAAAGTTACAGATGCCGTTATTACTGTACCTGCTTATTTCAACGATGCCCAGCGCCAAGCAACTAAAGATGCCGGCCGTATTGCAGGCCTAAATGTATTGCGTATCATTAATGAACCTACTGCTGCTGCCCTGGCTTACGGCTTAGACAAGAAAAATAACGAAACAATACTTGTTTTTGATCTCGGGGGCGGGACTTTTGATGTTTCAATCCTGGACGTAGGTGACGGTGTATTTGAAGTAAAGGCTACTAATGGGGATACTCATTTAGGGGGAGACAACTTTGACAAAGCCATTGTTGACTGGGTAGCAGAGGAATTCAAAAAGGATTATGGGATAGATCTGCGGCAGGATAAGCAGGCACTGCAGAGACTGACGGAGGCAGCAGAGAAAGCTAAAGTGGAGCTTTCTAGTGTTGTTGAGACCCAGATCAGCCTGCCGTTTATTACTGCTGATGCCAGCGGACCTAAGCACTTGGATATGAAGCTGAGCAGGGCGAAATTTGAGGACCTTATTCATCCGTTCTTGGAACGCCTGAAAGGACCAGTTGAGGCTGCCCTTAAAGATTCTAAACTGACTGCCAGGGATATCGACCAAGTGATCCTTGTGGGAGGAGCTACTCGAGTGCCGGCGGTTCAGAGGGTAGTTAAAGAATTGACAGGTAAAGAGCCTCATTTAGGGATCAATCCCGATGAGGTGGTAGCTGTAGGTGCAGCTATTCAAGCTGGAGTACTGTCGGGGGAAGTCAAGGACGTAGTGCTGTTGGATGTAACTCCTTTATCCTTGGGAGTGGAAACCATGGGCGGCCTCATGACCAGAATTATTGAGCGAAATACGACTATTCCTGTAAGGCGGAGCGAAATCTTTACTACAGCGGAAGATGGACAGACTGCAGTCGACATTCATGTTTTGCAGGGTGAACGAGAGATGGCGAGGGATAACCGTTCTTTAGGGCAATTTAAATTGGGAGGCATTCCTCCTGCTCCGCGGGGTGTGCCGCAAATAGAAGTAACATTTGATATAGATGCTAACGGTATCCTCAAGGTAAGTGCCAAAGATAGGACTAGCGGAAAGGAGCAGATGATTACTATCAGTGGTTCTTCCAATTTGGAACAAGCCGAAATCGATCGTATGGTAAAGGAAGCACAAGCCCACAGCGAGGAAGATAAGAGACGCCGTCAAGAAGTCGAGATGCGTAATGAGGCCGACAGCTTGTGTTACCAGGTAGAAAGGCAGTTGAACCTGGTAGGGAACCAATTAGCTGTTCATGAAAAAGCCAGAATAGAAGGGCTGTTAGAACAGTTGAAGCAGGCACTGAAAGAGAACGCTTCCATAGATAAAATACGCGACTTACGCGGCGAACTGGAACAGGCTGCATTCAGCATGGAAAATTTATCGCCATCAGCGGAATACAGTCAGGAGAAAGAGAATGGCGGTAAAGTTCCGGATAACGATGTAGTAGATGCTGATTTTGAAGAAAAATAGTATGCTCCAAAGAAACGGAGGCTGCGACCTATGGCACCACGCTATCAAGATTACTATAAGATACTGGGTGTTAACCGCGATGCTACGGACAAGGAAATCAAGGCAGCGTACCGCAGGTTAGCTCGCAAATGGCATCCCGATTTGCATTCGGGTAAAAAGAAGGAAGAAGCTGAAGAAAAATTCAAACAGATAAATGAAGCGTATGAAGTCTTGAGCGATCCTGAGAAAAAAACTAAGTACGACCGTCTGGGGAGCAACTGGCGTGCCGGCGATAATTTTCAGCCCCCTCCAGATATGGATGGAATGCATTTTTATACTGCTTCAGATTTTAGTGATTTTGGGGGTTTCAGTGACTTTTTTGCCACTTTGTTTGGCGGGCAGAAGAAAACTCGCGGGGCAGCTGATTTTTATACCTCTCCTGTTCGGGGACAGGATATTGAAACGGAAATAGCCCTTACGCTGGAGGAGGCTTATCGAGGAGGAAACAAGTCGATACGGATTAAATCCAACGCATCATGTCCGGAGTGTCATGGCTGGGGCATGATAAACAGGAGTTTTTGCCGGCGTTGTGGTGGTACAGGTACTATACCGGAAGAGAAAAGCCTGGAGGTTAAAATCCCTCCTGGAGTGCATGAGGGAAG
>JACIYB010000126.1 GCA_014360155.1 Syntrophomonadaceae bacterium | reverse complement strand
ATTTTTTAAAATACGGACTAAGTTCTGTTATTGGTGGAGACTGAAAAGTCTCCACTTTTATCGAGTTTCTACTGTACAGAATAGACTACACAATCTTGAAAATTAATATATAATAAGATAATATATTTTAAATTTCCTTAAAGGAGGGCAGGAATATGTCAGGCAAATTTAGCAAGGAAGGTATTACATTTGATGATGTGTTGCTACTGCCGGGACGTTCAGAAGTCTTACCCAAAGATGTTGATGTCTCCACTTGGCTCACCCCCAATATCAAATTATCTGTTCCTATTATGAGTGCGGGTATGGATACAGTTACGGAAGCGAGAATGGCCATTGCAATGGCTCGTGAAGGCGGTATCGGGGTAATTCACAAAAACATGTCTATCGAAGAGCAAGCTAAAATGGTGGATAAAGTAAAGCGTTCTGAACACGGTGTTATAACAGACCCTTTCTACCTATCACCTGATAATACAATACAGGATGCTCTGGATATTATGGAAAATTATCGCATTTCAGGGGTGCCGATTACTGAAGGCAGAAAACTTGTAGGTATAATAACTAACCGGGATATTCGCTTTGAAACCGATTTTTCCCAACCGATAAAAAATGTGATGACCAGTGACAGACTAGTTACAGCTCCGGTAGGGACGACTATGGATCAAGCAATGGGTATTCTTAGAAAATATAAAATAGAGAAGCTGCCCCTGGTTGATGACGATTATAACCTGATGGGACTAATAACGATAAAAGATATTGAGAAAACCTATAAATATCCTAATGCTACGAAGGATAACAGGGGGAGACTGAGAGTAGCTGCTGCTGTGGGGGTAGCAAAAGATACCTTTGACAGGGTTGACGCATTAAAGAAAGCAGGGATAGATGTTATTGTCGTTGATACGGCCCACGGGCATTCTGTAGGTGTTATTAATACGGTGACGGAGATAAAAAGGAAATACCCGGAGATTGAACTGATTGCAGGGAATGTTGCCACGGCTGAGGCGACGGAGGAATTGATAAAAGCAGGTGCTGACGCGATAAAAGTCGGGATCGGGCCCGGTTCTATATGTACTACAAGGATAATAGCAGGGATAGGAGTACCGCAGATTACGGCTGTGGTTGACTGTGTTTCTGTGGCTCAAAAATACAATATACCAGTAATAGCGGATGGCGGTATCAAATATTCTGGTGATATAGCTAAGGCTATTGCGGCAGGGGCGGATGTAGTAATGCTGGGGAACCTGTTGGCAGGTACCGAAGAAAGTCCCGGAGAAACTATAATTTACCAAGGCAGGAGTTACAAACTGTATAGAGGCATGGGTTCAGTAGACGCGATGGTTCAGGGCAGCAGTGACCGTTATTTCCAGGAAGATGCCCAGAAACTGGTGCCAGAGGGTGTGGAAGGAAGAGTGCCTTACAAAGGTTATGTTTCCGAGACTATCTTTCAACTGGTCGGTGGTTTGAAAGCAGGGATGGGTTACTGCGGGGTCAGGAATATAGAAGAAATGAAAACTAAAACCAGGTTTATTCGTATTACCAATGCCGGATTGACGGAAAGCCATCCTCATGACCTCAGCATAACAAAAGAAGCGCCCAATTACCCGGGGCTGCTCTAAATCATGGAAACTTTTATTTTGAGATTAATAACAGCACTTGTTGCTGGGCTTATAATTGGAATAAGCAATAGAGAAAATTCCATGATAAGGGTATTTGCCCTTGTTTGCGTAGGAGCTGCCCTTATTACTATAGTTTCTATGGAGTTTTTTAAGTTTCTATCGTATCCGTGGATAAGCGACCCGGGAAGATTGGCAGCACAGATCGTTTCTGCTTTAGGGTTTATCGGCAGCGGTTTTATATGGATAACAGATAACAACAAAGTGGGAGGCTTATCTGCTGCTGCTGGTCTATGGATTACAGCTATCTTAGGAATATTGATAGGGATAGGGTTGCAATATGTCACTGTTATAGTTTTGTTATTGGTAATAACTGTTTTCGGGTTGCCGGCCGAAAAATGGAAGAAATAGGAATGGATTTGTAGTAATTAATAAAAACGATTATAATAATATCATAGGTATTCATACAGCAAAATAAATAATTATAATGTTTTATGCTGTTGCAAACGCTTAATCCGGTAAATATCGGAGCGGAGGACCCAATTTTTTGGGGTGAGTTGGATGCAATTTCCAAGGGGCTACCCTTAGGCCCTAACCCGTCAGCTAACTCCGTAGGCGTATAAGGGAGGGTGTTTTGAACAGCTGTTACAAAAACAGAGGAAGAAAAACCCTCCAATGGGATAATTTATATATTTTGTTTAGTTTAAGCTTTTCTACATACTTAAGGGGGGTAACAATAAATGAATGAACAGAGTGTAGAAAGGAGAATGGCTCTTGAAAGAGCTGAGGAATTAAAAGCTGCTATCCAGGCTTATCTGGATATTGAGGATACCATAGAGACTGGTTTTAAAATGGTGAAGCGTACCCAAAATAATAAAAGAAAGATACTCGAATATTACGATGCTGCAGAAGAAGATTGGGACAATTGGGTATGGCAGATGAAGAACAGGATTTCAGATGTTGAAACTCTTTCACAATTTATTTCCCTGGGGGAACAAGAAGTAGAGGAATTAGAGAGACTTTCCCAGAAATTCAGGTGGACTCTGTCACCTTATTATTTGAGTTTAATTGACTTCGATAATTACAAAGATTCTCCAATTTTCAAGCAGGCTGTTCCTGATATAAAAGAAATGCTTGATGACAGAGGGGAAACTGATCCCATGGCTGAGTCAAAGACCAGCCCGGCAGCACGAATTACAAGGAGGTATCCCGATCGTCTTATAATAAATGTTACTAACCAGTGTGCTATGTATTGCCGTCATTGCCAGAGGCGCAGGAATTTTGGCGAAGTTGATAAACATGCTACCAGGCAGGAATTGAAAGAGGCACTTTCATATATCCGAGATAATAAAGAGATTAGAGACGTGTTGATTACCGGTGGGGATGCCCTGATGCTGAGCAATAAAACTATTGAGTGGCTTTTATCTGAGCTGGATGGCATGGCACATGTGGAAATAAAGAGATTAGGGACTAGAACACCGGTTACTTTGCCACAGAGGATTACTCCCGAATTATGTGAAATATTGGAAAAACATGCTCCTATTTATCTGAATACACAGTTTAATTCACCTATGGAAGTGACTCCGGAAGCCAAGAAAGCGTGTGACATGCTAGCAAAGGCCGGTGTTGTGATGGGCAACCAGGCTGTTTTATTAAAATCCATCAACGATAATGCACATGTAATGAAAAAACTCAATCATGAATTATTAAAAATAAGAGTCAGGCCTTATTACATTTTTCAGGCTAAACAGGTGAAAGGCACTTCGCATTTTATTACAAAGATAGAAACAGGATTAGGCATTATGGAAAAGCTCCGTGGGTATACTTCCGGTTTGGCAATACCGACTTATATCATCAATGCTCCGGGAGGCTATGGTAAAACTCCCTTATTGCCGGAATATTTAGTATCCATGGACACAGATGAAATAACCATTAGAACTTGGGAAAATCGAGTTATTAAATGCAAAAACAAAACTTATGATCCTTAGCAGTATTAAATTTTGCTCATATAAACTGAACGGGGGTTTTAAAACCCCCGATGAGTGCGAGTTATTGATGGTTTCGGTTATTTTGGTAAGAAATGCTTTTTTCTGCCAATTCAATAGCTTTTCTTACCATATTGCCACAGTCTCTTGAAGTTACTGCACCCCAACCTTCGGTAGCTACGATATGGTCTACCCCTAGTTCGTGTGCAATTTCATATTTTAGCTGTTCAGACATAATACCTTTTCGTCTAGCCATAAAAACCTCCTCATCTTTTACTCGCACCCATTATTATTTTTGCTATTAATTCTTTAAAATATAGCTAGATTAATCTGAATTAAATGTGAATAATTTTGAAGTTTTCGCAGTTTTCAACAAATATAGGGGGATGAAAATGTGAGGTATGAAGGAAGTATATACAGACCGCCCAGTGAGGCCAGAAGTTACATCCTACAGTGCACAATTGGATGTTCTCACAACAGATGCACATTCTGTGGCATGTATAAAGATAAAAAATACAGGGTGCGTTCAATGGATGAAATAATAACTGATATCCGCATGGCTAAACTTTATTATGGAGATCTAGAGAAGGTTTTTCTTGCTGATGGCGACGCCCTGGCCATGGATTCAGATGACCTGCTCAAAATCTTAAAAGAATTATATTCAAGATTTCCTAGTTTAAGGCATGTCGGTATTTACGCCGGTCCTGATAGTATAATAGCCAAAAACGACTCGGAATTAGAAATCTTAAAGGATGCTGGATTAACCATCGCCTATCTAGGCATAGAAACAGGAGACCCTGAGCTTTTGCGCGATATAAAGAAAGGCGTTACCTATGACGAAATGGTGAAAGCAGGGAAAAAAATTCGCCGTGCAGGAATACTTCTTTCAGCAACAGTTATATTGGGTTTAGCTGGGAGAACACCCAAAGCTGTAGAACACGCTCAAAATACTGCAAAAATATGCAACGAGATTAATCCAGATTATCTTGCAGCCCTAACTCTTATGCTGGTACCAGGGACTGTATTGTATCGGCGTATGCAAAAGGGAGAATTTGAACTTCCGGGACCCTTTGAAGTACTAGACGAATTGAGGATTCTAATTCAGGGACTGGAGGTTCAGGGTACAGAGTTTAGGAGTAACCACGCTTCAAATTATCTAGCCTTGAAAGGCAAGCTGCCGGAAGATAAAGAAAAAATACTTGCCCTGATCAACGAAATAATTGCCAAAAATGACAGAAACTACTTGCGCCCGGATTACTTGAGGGCTCTTTAAGAACCGGTTTATACCAGGTATAACCGGATTTATGTGTTACAGCGCTTGGCGTTATTTTAGGGAGAAGGGGGAAAAAGAGGATTGCGGTTATTTGGGCGAAAAGACAAGCAGCTGTTTTTATTATTTAATGAGAGTGCGCGGGTGGTTGTACGGGGTGGCGATATACTGCTGAATGTTGTTAACGATTATAAAGATCTTGACGTAAAAATGGCCAAGTTAACTGCTATGGAACATGAGGGAGATAGGATAATACAGGACCTAGTTAACAAATTGAATACCAGCTTCATTCTCCCTTTTGACCGAGAGGATGCATTCCAGTTAGCGCAAAAGCTTTCGATTACTATGGATTACATTACCGGAATAATAGACAGAATGATTCTGTATAAGACCGGACAGCCCGATAAGCAGGTCAAAGAAATGGTTGACGTGCTGTATGAAACTTTACTTCTGCAGGAAAAGGCTTTCAATCTGCTCAACAAGGTGGAACAGAATAAAAAAGAAATCTTAAAGTGCTGTGATAAAATCAGGCAGTTGGAAAAAAAACAGGATAACCTTTACCGGTGCGGACTTGCCCGCTTATTTGAAAATGAAGGTGACCCGGTTTTTATTATTAAATGGCGGGAAGTATACGAACACATAGAAATGGCCCAGGATCATATTCAGGATGTAGCTGAACTCATCAGCAATATTTGCATCAAGTATTCATAAAACAGCATTAGGAAGACCTTTTAGGCACTAGCGGCTTAAAAGGTCTTTTTTTTGGATAAATGAGAGTATAAGCGTAAAATATTTCGCACCTGGTAACTAAGGTACAGGTGTGCTGGATTTGACGCTTGCTTTTTTAAGATGCATGTCCATAAGATCCAAGGAGTACTTAAAAATATTGACGATATTAGGATCGACCGTATTCTTTATATACTCGTTGAACTCGTTCGCCATCGGCACGAGTTTTGTTTCAGCGAGTTCACGCCCTTTGGGGGTAAGATAAATCTTCAAGCTTCTCCTGTCTTGGGGGTCTTCTTTCCTTTCAATCAGCTTTTCTTTGACTAGTCTGTCGATGAGTCCAGTGATCGCGGGACTATCGAGCTGAATCCTTTCGGCAATGTTCCTAACGCTAGTTCCTTCGTGATTCATAACGTCAAAAATGACGAAGGACTGTGAAGCTGTGATTCCATACTCCAGGCACCTGTTGTTATAAAGTCGACTTATTCTTCGCGATAAGGCGTTTATACGGAAGCACAAGAAGTTAGTAAAATCTAACATTATTCATTCCCCCCTATATGATTCTGCTGTTCTATCAATTAAACCGCAGACGGTTTTTAGCCTCTATAATATTTGCTGACGATTTCCCGG
>JACIYB010000125.1 GCA_014360155.1 Syntrophomonadaceae bacterium | reverse complement strand
ACGTGAGGCACTGGAGGAATATGCTCAATTTTCTGATTTGAAAGTTATATATGACGAAGACTATAATCCGGTCGAATATTTCCAGAATGTTTCCTATCGAGAGAGCATGCGTTGTCTAATTTGCTACCAGATGCGGTTGAAAAAGGCGGCACATATAGCTAAAAAGGGGAAGTTTGACTTTTTTACCACTACACTGCTGGTTAGCAAATACCAGAAACATCAACTGATAAAGGAAATAGGCGAAGCTATGGGGGAAAAATACGGAGTTAAATTCTTTTACCAGGATTTTAGAGAAGGATTTAAGGAAAGTGGAATTATTTCGCGTGAGATGGGCTTGTATAGACAACAATACTGCGGCTGTCTTTATAGCGAACTGGAAAGATATGCTTCTCGGAGATTGAAAAAGCAGGGCTTATAGTTTTGGAGGGTCTAGAATGGGCAACATGGAAGGTATGGCCAAAATTTTAATAGGAACAGGCGCAATCATTGTCTTGTTGGGATTTGTCTTCTTAGCTTTTTCTAAGCTGGGAGCAGCAGGTTTCAGGTTGCCGGGAGATATTTATGTTAGAAAGGGCAATTTTACTTTTTATTTTCCCCTAGTAACTTGTATATTAATAAGTTTGGTTTTAACTCTAATTCTAAACATGATAGGCAGGCGATAAGCTTAATGCAAGAAGGCGGTCGAGGGACAAAAGACGTATTTAACCTGGACAGTTACCATTTCCATTTGCCCCAGGAGCTTATTGCCCAGTATCCAGCAGAGCGGAGAGACGATTCGCGGCTTCTAATTTTAGATAGAAAGACGGGTAAACTAGAAGACCGGGTTTTTAGCGATGTGGTTGATTATTTAGAGGCTGACGACACACTGGTACTCAACAAAACCAGGGTTATTCCAGCGCGTCTTTACGGCAGCAAGCCTACCGGGGGCAAAGTCGAAATTCTTTTGCTGCGCAAGAAGGGCAGTGATTGGGAAGCCCTTGTTCAGCCAGCTCGCAGATTGAGAAAAGGGAGTGAAATAATTTTCCCCGGCAGTAATGTAATAGCGGAAGTAATAAAAGAACTAGCAGTGCCCGGAGGAAGGCTGATATGTTTCAAAAATTGCCAAGATGAGGAAGAATTTATTGATAAAGCAGGACATATGCCTCTGCCTCCCTATATTAAGAGGGCCGCACAGGATCTTGATAAAAACAGGTATCAAACGATATATGCCCGGGAGAACGGTTCGGTGGCTGCACCAACAGCGGGGCTGCATTTTACTGAACAGCTGCTTGAAAAGGTGAAGAAAAAGGGGGTAAATATCGCTACTGTTGTGCTGCACGTGGGCCTGGGTACTTTTCGGCCAGTTTACAGCCGGGATATCAGGGGTCACAAGATGCACTCTGAATATTATAAAGTGGATGAGAATACTGCATGTCTATTAAGCGATACCAGGAAGAAGGGTAAAAGCATAGTTGCTGTTGGGACCA
This sequence comes from Syntrophomonadaceae bacterium, assembly GCA_014360155.1. Taxonomy (GTDB): domain Bacteria; phylum Bacillota; class Syntrophomonadia; order Syntrophomonadales; family Syntrophomonadaceae; genus JACIYB01. Next base: position 4,762 of record JACIYB010000125.1, on the reverse strand, counting down.
CGGTGGTGAGAACCCTGGAGACAGTTTATGATGAAAGAAAAGGTTTTTTGCCCGAAGAAGGGGAAACCGATAAGTTTATCTATCCAGGATATGATTTTAAGGCAATAGACAAATTGATAACTAATTTTCACCTTCCCGGTTCTTCATTGCTTATGCTGGTGGCTGCTTTTGCTGGGCTTTCTAGTACCATGGAGGCGTATAGATATGCGGTGGAGCAAAGGTACCGTTTTTTCAGCTATGGTGATGCGATGTTTATATTATAATGTGCTACCGTATATTATAATATAAAACTGCGGTAGGGAATCGTTTGTTTGTAAGATTTTTAGACTGGGCTTTGCCTGTTTTTTGATTAATTTTTAATTCGTCTATGGAGCAATCGAGTTATGTTTTGTTTTGAAATTATAGAAAAGGAAAATTCATGCGCTGCGCGTCTCGGTAGATTGGTTACAAGCAGTGGTGCAGTTCAAACTCCTGTTTTTATGCCGGTGGGGACCCAGGCTACAGTTAAGGCTTTAACCCCGGAAGATCTATATGAGATAGGAGTAGAAATGATACTGTCCAATACTTATCATTTGTACTTGCGCCCGGGAGAAGAGGTGATAAAGAAAGCCGGGGGGCTACATGCTTTTATGAACTGGAAAAGGGGAATAATAACTGACAGCGGCGGGTTTCAGGTATTCAGCCTGAGCAAGCTTCGTCAGATAAATGATGAAGGTATTTGCTTTAATTCCCATATCGATGGTTCGCGCCATTTTTTAACCCCCGAGAAAGTTATCAAGATTGAAGAAGAACTCGGGGCTGATATAGCTATGTGTTTTGACGAATGTGTTTCTTACCCCTGCAGCTATGAAGAGGCCCAAAAAGCTGTTATTAGGACGACTGCCTGGGCAAAGAGGTGCAAAGAAGCTCATAAACGAGCAGATCAGGTCTTGTTTGGCATAGTGCAGGGTAATATATTTCCTGATCTTAGGAGGCTGAGCGCAGCCGAAATAGTGAGCTTGGATTTCCCGGGCTATGCTATTGGGGGTCTGAGCGTAGGCGAGCCGAAAGAAGATATGTATCAAGTCATAGAACTTTTAAATGAGCTGTTGCCTGAAGACAAACCGCGCTATTTAATGGGAGTGGGGGCTCCTGAGGATCTTTTGGAGGCGGTGAAGAGAGGGGTGGATATGTTCGACTGTGTTCTTCCCACACGCCTTGCCAGACATGGTACTGCCTACACCCGTAAAGGAAGATTAACTATTCGCAATGCTGGTTTTGCGGACGATTTTTTGCCGGTAGATCCTGATTGTGATTGCTACGTATGCAGGAATTACAGCCGTGCATATATAAGGCACCTGATTAAAGCGGAAGAAATATTGGCTCACAGGCTGCTTAGCTACCATAATGTTTATTTCTTGATTAAATTGATGGAACAAATAAGAATTGCGATAAAAAAGGGGAAATTTCTTGAGTTTTATCTCAATTTCTTTAAGGATTACGGACTGCAACGGCAGGATTCTGTTTCTTGTTAGCGAATATATATAACGTTTGAGTAAAGTAAGGAGTGGTATTTTGGGTACACAAGATTCTTCGAGTTGGATCAGCTTAGCCGTCTACTTCGGTATATTTCTGTTGATTTTCTATGTTTTTATTATTTTGCCTCGCAAAAAGCAGGAAAAGAAACATGGCGAACTGCTGGAAAATTTGCGGAAAGGAGATAGGGTCGTAACCATAGGAGGGATCCAAGGGGAAGTCTCCCGTATTAAAGATGACAAAATAACCCTAAAAGTAAGTGGGAACACGGAAATCGAATTTGTGAAAAAAGCAATAGCTTACAAAGTTGAGGATTAATTCAATGGTAAACTTACAAGACGTAAAGAATAACCCCCTGGTGAATGTTTTTATCGATAGGGGCAATAAGCACCTGGGGGAAATTGGATATACTGATCATGGGTTTTTGCATGTAAATTTGGTGTCTAGGCTGAGCAAAGAAATAATGACCAAACTCGGTTACGATGAACGTTCGGCTGAATTAGCAGGTATTGCCGGGTACCTGCATGACATTGGTAATGTGATCAACCGTATTGGGCACAGCCAGAGCGGGGCCCTTATAGCAATGGAAATCTTGCGCAGAATGGGGATGAGCCCTGAGGAAGTGGCAGTAATATGTGCAGCTATTGGCAATCATGATGAGGGAAGCGGACATCCTATTAGTGAGGTGGCTGCGGCTCTTATTTTGGCTGACAAGTCACATGTGCATAGAAACCGCGTCAGGAATACTGATTTTGCTACTTTTGATATACATGACCGGGTTAATTATGCTGTAGAGCATTCAATCCTCGAGATCGATGAAGGAGAAAAATTGATCACCATGGAGTTGGAGATTGATATAAGCATCTGCCCGGTAATGGAGTACTTTGAAATATTTTTGAGCCGCATGCTTATGTGCCGCCGGGCAGCTAATTTTCTGGGTTGTGAGTTTGAACTGATCATCAATAGGGCCAAACTATTGTAAAGTACCAAAACAACAGGAGGGAGGATACACGATTGCGGAAAAATTCCAGTATTTTAATAATGGCCGTTATAATTATAGCACTTGGATTTCTTGTTTACTTTACCAAGCAGCCCATAACGGAAAACATAAATCTGGGCCTGGATCTGAGGGGCGGTCTGCGTGTGGTTCTCGAAGCTCAGGAAACGGAGGGACAGAAAATAACACCCGATACTATACAGAAAGCAGTAGGGATACTGCGTAACCGGGTGGACAGCTTGGGGGTAAAGGAGACCACCTTGTATCCGCAGGGTGATAAAAGGGTTGTGATAGAAATAGCAGGTGAAGAAGATCCAGAAGCTGCGGTGGACATATTAAAAAATACGGCTCAGCTTGAGTTCTGGGATGAGCAGGGGAATGTGCTGTTGACCGGCAAGTATCTCAAAGATGCACAGGCCCGAATGCAGTCTGATGGACAAACTGCCGAAGTGATGCTGGAGTTTGATAAAAAAGGAGCAGAGCTCTTTGCTGAGGCAACTACCGCCAATGTGGACAAGCCGCTGGTGATAGTTTTGGACCAAAAAGTAATAAGCGCCCCAATTGTGGAAGAGCCTATTCTTAACGGCCAGGCACGTATTACAGGTGATTTTACGGCCAAAGATGCTCAGGATCTGGCGGTTTTGCTGCGTTCCGGAGCACTGCCGGTAAGCTTTGAGGTTATGGAGAAGAGATCTGTAGGGCCTACCTTGGGAGCTGATTCTTTGAATAAAAGCATAAGAGCTGCTGTTGCTGGACTTTTGGCGGTATTAATTTTTATGCTGGGGTATTATCGCTTGCCCGGCTTGGTTGCTGATTTATCTCTCTTGCTCTATGGGGTTATTGTCCTGGGGGTAATGATTTTAATAGATGCAGTGTTGACGCTGCCGGGGATAGCGGGATTCGCCCTCTCAATAGGAATGGCAGTGGACGCCAATATTATTATATACGAACGTATAAAAGAAGAGCTGCGGTTGGGCAAGACATTGCGCGCCGCGATTGAAGGCGGCTTCAAACGAGCGTTCTGGACTATCTTTGATGCCAATTTGACCACTTTAATCGCAGCCGTGGTCCTCATGTACTTTGGGACAGGTCCGATAAAAGGATTTGCAGTGACCCTTTCAATAGGCATTATTGCTAGTTTAGCAGTGGCACTCACTTTTACCCGGTATTTGTTGGTATTATTTTCCAATATCAGCAGCAATCTAAAACTATACGGGGTTCAGGGGGGGTAACAAATGCAGATCATAGAAAAAAGAAAAATATTCTACATATTGTCATTGTTGATAATAATACCGGGGATAATTTCTCTAGCAGTACAGGGTCTCAATTTGGGAATAGACTTTAAAGGTGGGTCTGTAGTTCATGTTAGTATGGATGCGTCTGTTACTGCTTCTGATGTCAGGGCTGTGTTGAACAAGCTGGACCTCGGTGAGTTTAATGTCCAGAAAAGCGGGGATGAGTTTCTTATTCGCACCAGGGAATTGACTCAGGAACAAACAAAGGACCTGATAAACACACTGGAGGATAATTTCAAAAAAGTGGAGTTCTTGAGTGCTGAAAGTGTAGGCGCGACCATTGGAAGTGAACTGACGAGAAATGCGGTTTTATCTTTGCTCATAGCGGCGGTGCTCATGCTTATATATATAAGTATCCGCTTTGAGTGGTCTTTCGGAGTGGCGGCGGTTACAGCCGTGATTCACAATGTGCTGGTTGTGCTTGGGGTGTTTTCCCTGTTTCGGTGGCAGGTAAATTCTGCTTTCATTGCTGCAATGTTAACAGTTATAGGTTACTCCATAAACGACACTATTGTTATCTTTGACCGGGTACGGGAGAATCTCCGTACCAGCAGGTATAAGGGAGATTATACTGCTCTCTTGAACAAGAGTATTATGCAGACCTTGAACAGGTCAGTTAATACAGTTCTTACCTCTGTTTTTGCTTTGCTGGCTCTCATGGCGTTCGGCGGCAGTACTATTAAACTTTTTGTTTTGGCAATGTTAATAGGTTTTACAGTAGGGTGTTATTCTTCCATATTTATTGCTGGTCCTGTATGGTATGAAATAAAAAGCAGGGTCTAGGTGTAAAGATAAAGAAAAGTTAATATAGGCATTGTTTATGTAATATGTGATTTCACTGCTGAAAGTTATAATCTGCTGGTTTAAATGTATAAATATTCGTCGCCAGACTTCCGCATGGGCAACACCATCCGCTTGTCTCGCGACGAAAGGGGTACCGGGCTAATTCGCATCC